>JAAFJH010000099.1 GCA_013298875.1 Synechococcales cyanobacterium bin2.concoct.b11b12b14.033 | reverse complement strand
CTTCAAATTCTTCTTTATCTTTTAAAGCATTCCAAAAAAACTCTTCGGCCACATCTCCATTATTATTAGCGATATTACCAACCTTTATACCAATACGTTCTAGTTTTTCATCGGTACGCTTCATTTGCTCATCGGTACGCTTCATTTGCTCATCGGTACGTTTCATTTGCTCATCGGTACGCTTCATTTGCTCATCGGTGAGTTTCATTTGTTCACTAGTTTGCTTGATTTTCTCATCAGTAAGCTTCATTTGTTCATCAGTTTTTGCTTGTCGAATTGTTAAATCAGCTAACATTTCTCTAATTTCTGCAAAGGAATAATCTTTTTTGGCGGAATTCATAAGTTTAAATTTGAATTTTAATTAATTAAATTATATCTAAATTGTCCCACTTAAGATTAATCCCTCTCTGAATGAGGATTTTCAAAAAATATCACAATAATATTCAAATTTTCCAGATCTTGATTTTTTTCTAAAAGCTTAAATTATAATTTATTTAAAGTTTCCTCAAAAATATTCATCAAAGAATTTATTTCTTCAAGGCCAACGGATACTCTAATTAAGTGGCGACTAACCCCGCAAGACTCCGCCCAGTCAAGTTCATTATAATGTGCTAATAAAACATACGGACAGACTAAAGTATAGTTTGTGCCTAAGCTAGGGCCTTTTAAAAGTTGTAAACTGTCATAAAACTTGGCTGACTTACTTTTATCTTTTAAAACTAAAGAAAACAAACCGCCAAAACCAGCACCAGGCTTTAGTTTGCTTGCATAATTATTATTACTTGAGTATTTAGGATAATAAATTTTTTCAATCTCTTTCCGGGTGAGCAAAAAATCACATAAAGTTTCAGCATTTTTATTGATAATTTTCATTCTTTCGGCAAAATTAATTGAGTTTTTTTCCAAAATAATTAAATCTTCTGCCCAACAAATATCTTCAAATATAATGTCCAAAACGGTTTTAATATTATTATAATTATAACTTTCAGGATTTAAAATCAAAGCTCCACCCATTACATCGCCCACACCACTAAAAAATTTGCTGAGACTAGTAGCAATAATATCGCTGAATGATAATAAATCAGCATTCCAATAAGTTGCAATTGTGTCATCAATAATTAAAGGACAATTTTTATTCTTGGCTAATTGGCTTAAAATTTCTAAATTAGGGCTTTCTAAGAGAGGATTACTTGGAAATTCACAAAAAATGCCCGCCAAATCTAAGTCCGCCTGATCAGACAATTCGGGTAAGTCTTGCTCTTTTAGGCAAAGTATTGGCTCGGAACCGAATTTCTCTTGAATTTTCAAAGTGTCAGTATATGGAAAGCCAAATTGCAGAGTTTTTGTTTGGGGTTTCAATTTTGTACAAACATTATAAGCGGCAAATAAAGCACTCATACCATTGGGAAACAAATAAATGTTTTGGGAGGCTTGTCCAGTTAAAGATGCAATTCTTTGTTTTATTTTATTTGTAGCTTCTTGAGCGGCTTGAACCAAATTAGAATTAATGTTTTCTTGGTTAAAAAAATATAAAGCTTGTCTCGAAGAAATTATTTGCCCTGTATGCTGCCAAAAACCTTTTAATTGATTTAATTCTTCAGGTTTATTTGTTCTTATGCCCGCTAAGTTTTGGTTAATTGAAATAATTTGTTCGACCGGAATTTGAGCAAATTGACTGGCTCTTAAAGCGGTTTTATAAGACGGAAAAATAAAATCAGCCTTGTGTTTTTGACATAAATCTTTCACAAAGTTATGGATGACAAAACGAGGATAGCCAGTTTTTAAAGCATTGCAGACTAAGGGTTTTTTTTCTTCATAACCAATTATATCTTCCCAAGTAGGCAAACTAACAGAAATTGAATGCTGTGAATTTTGAGGAATTGGCTCTCCGAGTAAAAGCATTTTAAATTAATATTATTGAAACTAAGTTTAAACTTTAAAAAAATTCTATCAATAATTAAAGGCGAAAATTTAAAAAGCTTTAAGTTCACCTTTTTTGTCTTGGTGGATAGAATTTGAAATAATTTTCCGTACAACTCAAGTAATTTTAATACGAAAGGAAATTAGCTATCAGCTAAAAACTACTTGTTCTTGAACTTGCAGTTGTTGTTTTGGAGGTAATTTTAATTCTTCTCGTATTTCATCGACGTCATCTTCTGATGCTACTAATACTTCTTCTGGAGCACGAGGAACCGGTGAATCATAATAAAGTTTATTATCCAAAGTTTGATCTGGAAGTTTTAGTGGCGGAAGTGGAATTAAATTATTTGAACTTTGTGGAGTTGCCGCTAATTCTGCCAATAAATCCTCTGAAATGGAAGAAGTAGATGGTGTCTTTTCCTGTTTTATTTCTGGCTGGTTTACCTGCAGCTCAAGTTCTTTATTAGGTAATTCTTCTTTATCACTTACTTTTTCTTCACTTATTTGTTTTTCAGCTGCTCTTCGGTGACTACTATTCTTCAATTGTTCCCAAAGACCGTTTGGAGAATTAGATGGTATTTCTCCCTGTTTTATTTCTGGTTGGGTTACCGGAAGCTCAAGTTCTTCATTAGGTAATTCTTTTTTATCATTTACGTCATTTACTTGTTTTTCAGCTGTGGACTTGATTCCTGCTCGATATTTACTATTTTTCAGATCTGCCCAAAAATTATTTGTATCGGCAGCTGAAGATGGTGTTTCTCCCTGTTCTATTCCTGGCGGGTTTACCTGCAGCTCAAGCTCTTGAGTAAGTAATTCTTCTTTAGCATTTACTTTTTCCTGACCTGCGGCCTCGATTCCTGCTCGATACTTACTATTTTTTTCTAATTCTACTAAAAAGCGTCTTGACAAAGGCTTACTATTATTAGCACTCACATTGTCTTGTGTTTCAGTGGCTTTATTAGGGTTAGGTTGGTCAGTGATTAGTGCGGCTTCTTGTCCTGTATTTGGATTTGGCTTAACGGGATTAGGATTGGGTTTAACAGACGTACCACCTCTTTCGTCTTCAGAGTCAGTTTCTGGATTTTTTTCCGGGTTTTTCTGTTCGATGTCATCTGACACAACTGTTCCATCATTAGCTAATTCTTTATCTAAATTAAAAGCTCTAATTACAAAATGTTTACTTCCTTCTGGTCGTTCAATTTCGACAGTTTGAAAGCCTAAATCAGTCAAGCTATTTTTTATATTATCTCTGTCTGGCTCTTGATGAACATTAGGATGAGTAATAATTAATATTTGTCCTTTTTCGTCTTGCAAAACTCGCTGGGCTTCTTCCAAAGCTTTTTTATTTTCAGCTGGATTTCTGCCTAAAGCCATATTAAACATCATTAACCCAGTACTTCCTTCTTCTATACCTGCTCCCCCAAGATCGGTATAACTACCAGCTCTAATAAATTCATCATCTGGCACATAATCAATTCCTAAAGCATCGATAGACGAAACTCCTCTTCCTTCTAGCCATTGCCTTAATGTTTGCCCAGTTTTTTGCATCTCCGGCGTAATAGGCTTGTCTAATAAACCAATTATGGATCTATCTCGGGTTCCACAGCCTGCATCAATAACGGGGTCATTTGCAAAGATGCTAGGATGCATCATTATAATGTTTGCCAAAATATCTAAATTGTCCCCAGACGATCCCAGGCTTTCTCGCATTTTAACCCTATCTTGATGATACAAGTGGAAAGCTTTTTTGCCCTCTTCGGTCGCAAAAAATTCCTGAAGTTGTTCATCAGCCATACTATTATACATCCGAGCCAGACGAACATAGTTTGGGTATCTTTCCCGGAAGGCAATTCTTCTTTGTCTACTATTTAACTGTTCAGATAATTCGCCTGAAACAAGTTCTGAACCTTCTTGTTGGGATACATTTTCTAATTTTAAAATAGCTTGAGTTATATCGTCCATTGAGCTATTTTCAATATGCGTTTGTATAATTTTCATCATAGACTCAGGTGAAGCTCCAGAGCCTTCCGGCAATGCCTTTCCATTAATAGTCGCTTCAACTGCTTCTCTCTTAGCTTCCACGGCTTCATAAACCAAATCATTATAAGACTTTTCCATTATTTCTCCATTATCACCTTGCAGAAGCCAGGTAGGAATTACTACTTCTACTTCATCATAATTAGATTCTGGTCTATAAATTCTGGCTATTAATTGCTCTAGTTCAGCGGGAGTAAATGGAATACCAGCCAGGATTATTTTATTTGCAATGTTCTGTAAATTCAACCCCTGAGAGCCAACGCCTGTCATAATCAGTACTTTACAATCTGGATTATTTTGAAATCTTCCTAAATCTTTTTCTTCACCACTAAAAACAGCTACATTATTAGCCGCAAATCCCTGATCATTTAAGACTCTTTGCAATCTAGAAATAATTCCATCTTTTGTAAAAGGAGTATAAATAACAACTTTTCCATTATGTTCATCGACGGTTATATGCTCTAGGCAAGCGACAGCAATTTTATCAGCCATTGCATCAATAAAAACACCCACCATATCAGCGGGGCTTTTGGCCTCCATTAAGTTATCCAAAATATTTTGCCTAGCTTGGTCTTTCTTGGGATCAGGATTTATTAAAAACTTTCCTTCATAATCTGGGTTGTCTCTTCCGCTGACAATTTTCAATGTGGGCAAATTAGATTTATCATTTTCAAATCTTATCCAGTGAGGAAAAGCGGCTGCTCTAGCTAATCCAATAACATCTCCCATTCCTTTAGCAGTTCCAACAGGTTCACCAGAAAAAACTTCTACGATATTTGATAAATCTTGAGGGTCGTTTACAACGGGAGTTCCGGTAAATAAGGTAACTTGAAAGTCTGGATTTATTTCTCTTAAATTATTTAAAGTTGCCTGAACTCCTCGGGCCGTATTTGAACCATCTTTTCCAACTCCAGATTTTACCGCATGGGCTTCATCTGCGATGGCTCTGACAAATCTTAAAGAGGATAATTTTTCAATACTTCTGCTATTGTCAGCATCATCAAATATTCCATAATCAGCCACGACAATCACTCTTTTGCCTTCTCTTTCTGCTTGCTCAATTTGTAGTCTTAAATTCTCCGAATTACGAGGTAAGTCATTTCTTATCTGATTTTGATCTGGATCTTTATCGGGTGAAAAAGCAATAATTTTCACTTTTTCAGGATCTAAATATGCTCTATAATCTGAAATTATCTGTCCAACCAATGAATTGGGTTCCAAAACAAGAATTCTTCCTTCACTTCCGTTCATAGCAACTATCATACCGGCCAATGTTTTACCTGCACCTGGTTCAGAAGCATTACAAACAAATTTATTATTTTTAGCTCTATAAGCACTAAGCAATTGCATTAAATTAGGCTCGATTGAAAAATCTTTTCTAAAACCCAAACTTTGAAGATTCAATTCAGTTTTCATTTTTTCAACCGCTAAAACTTCGGCCAAAAATTCGTCTGCAACCTGTTTTCCAAAGCCAGTTAAACCGCCTAATTCTATAAGCATTTGTTCTTTTTCAGCTAGATTAGCCTGATTAAATTCATTCCATAATTTATTTTTGCAATCGGCCGCAACAGTCGGTGGTAAATCAGCTGGATTCATTGATTGCCAAGCCTTTAATTCTTCTATCGTAGATAATCTATTTCTGGTGGGTTCAGCTACCGAAGAAATATTATTTGTAGGCTTATTTTCTATTTGAGTACTGTCATTTGATGATTTTAAAGTAGCTTCAATCAAATCAATTTTTTGCTTATTGTTTAAACTAGTATCTAAAATATATTCTTTAATCTGAGCTTGCATCGAAGCGGATCTATACAATTTATCTATTTGTTCTTCGGATAAATCTAAATTTGGAACGTTATTTTTAAAGAAAATATGGAAAAACTGCCGGAATTCAATTGGGCTTGCTTGAAATAAAGTTTGATTTTCGGCT
>JAAFJH010000098.1 GCA_013298875.1 Synechococcales cyanobacterium bin2.concoct.b11b12b14.033 | reverse complement strand
TTGTTTGAGCATGCCTAAAAATTGCTTCAAATCGTCTTCATTATAAGTGCTTCTTTTACAGATTTCTAAGGGATGCATGATTTCGAGCATTTTTATTGCTTCTGCCTCATCAAAGCCCAAATGAAAATGCCTAATTGTAACGGGGTCGCTAATTTGTATAGTTCCGTCCGGAAAAGAAATTATTTCTAAGTCTTTTCTGAGCTTTAGGCCAATACTTTCTTTCGGGGCGGGCTTTTGGGCGGGTAAATCTTCCATATAAATCTCTCTTTGATAACTCTTACCCTGTATTCAAAGCTTTAATTAAATGATTTCTCTTTAATTCTGGCGAGATTATGGAATTTACTAAGTTTATAAACGTTTTTTAACAAAAGAAATTTATAATGAAAATGGCATTAAATATACTTTTTTATGGATTTTTCTGGAAATAGGCCACAGTTAACTAGCCGAATTACTCTCACACGTGAATTAAACAAGTTAAAAGAAAAAATATCCGCTATTGGGCAAAATTGTTGTTCTTCTTTGGCAATGGTTATTTCTTCTTTTATGGCTAATAATGATTTTTTGCTGCATAAAGTGGAAAGCCTTGCTAAGTCTGTTAATCAAGAAAGCGAAGAATTAGAACTTAATTGCTTAACTATATTATCTCTGCAGCAGCCATTACTCAAAGATTTGAGGTTTGTCATCGGCTCTCTGCGCATTTCAAGTTATTTAACTCGTATTTCTAATTATTCTAAAAAGTTGGCTGATAATTCGGGGCAAATCGACCGAGAATTTATTCCTGAAGAATTAGTTTCAATTGCGGAAAGCTGCCAGCTAATGTTAATTGATGCTTTAAAAGCTTTTTCCAGCGGATCTACTTCTTTGGCTTTGGAATTAGTTGAAAAAGACCGTGAATTAGACTTGCTACACGATTCGTCTTTTAGCAAAGTTATTAAAAGAATGACTCAAGAAAAAGCTGAATTAATTGAATTAGACGCCCAGGTTTTAAGATCATTACGCTTTTTAGAAAGAATTGGGGATTTAATTGCGGCAATTGCTAAAGAAATTTACTTCATTCAGACCGGGAAGAAGTATCATTAAAGATTGTAAAATTTAAATTATGTTAATTACTGAAATTGCTATTAAAAGACCTGTTTTCGCCATTATGATTATGGTGGCTTTTGTGGTGGTTGGAGCTATTTCTTATTTAAGCTTAGGCATTGAAGAATTACCAAATGTTGAATTTCCGTTGGCGGTAGTAAATGTTACTTATCCGGGTGCCAGTCCTGAAGTAATTGAAGAAGAAGTTGTCAAAAAAATTGAAGAAGCTGTTAATCCTCTGGAAGGTGTTAAACGTATAAATTCAACTTCCTATGAAGGTTTAAGTAATATTGTCATTGAATTTCAGCTCGAAAGAAATAAAGATTCCGCCTTACAAGATGTTAGAGATGCAGTTTCCCGAATGAGAAGAACTTTGCCAGATAATGTTGAAGAGCCAGTTGTACGTAGTTATGATCCGACCGCTTTACCGATAATTTCATTGGCTTTAACTTCTAAAACAAAAAATATAAGTCAATTGTCTAATATGGCCAAAGAGACCTTAAAAAAAAGACTTGAAAGTTCATATGGGGTTGGCCAAGTGGGAATTATTGGAGAAGTAAATCGGCAAATTAAAATTGAATTGAACCCAGCTTTAATGAATGAAAAGAAAATGGGTGTCGAGCAAGTAATTCAGGCTGTTAAGCAGTCAAATAAAGAAATACCCGTCGGAGAAATTGAAAAAGATAATATTTCTCAGCAAATTAGAGTAAAAGGTAAAATATTTGACCCAGCTGATTTCTCGAAGATTGTAATTGTTAGCCGTGGGCAAATACCAATTAAATTGTCTGACATTGCAACGATTAAAGATGATATCGAAGAATCTAAATCAGCCGCTTTACTGGACAATGAAAGAATTATTGCTTTTGATATAACTAAAATTCGAGGTGCCAATACGGTTAAAACCTCAGAAGGAATTCTAAAAAAAGTTAAAGAAATTAATAAAACCTTACCCAAAGGCACAATTCTCAAAGTTATTCGGGACAATTCAATTAGCATTAAAGATTCAGTGCATGAACTCACTTCTTCGATGTTTATTGGAATTTTATTAACTATTTTAATTGTTTATGTTTTTTTGAATAGTTGGCGCAGCACTGTAATTACTGGTTTAACTTTGCCAATTTCTTTAATAGCTTCTTTTGCGGTTATGGCAATGTTTGGCTTTACACTTAATATTATGACTTTAATTGCTTTAAGTTTATCGGTAGGCTTGGTAATTGACGATGCAATTGTTGTGCGGGAAAATATTGTGCGGCACGTTGATATGGGCAAAAATCATTTTCAGGCGGCTTTAGATGGCACTAAAGAAATTGGCTTGGCGGTTATGGCTACCACTTTTACGATTGTGGCCGTATTCATCCCAATTGGTTTTATGGGCGGCATGACTGGTAAATTTTTTACGGAATTTGGGATAACGGTGGCTTCTGCCGTTTTAGTTTCGCTTTTTGTTTCTTTTACGCTTGATCCAATGCTTTCTAGTATTTGGCCAGACCCACGAGGACATAAAACTTTTATTGGTAAATCATTAGAATCATTCAATCGGGGTTTTGATAAATTAGCTAAAGCTTATCGTAATTCGGTTTATTGGGTTTTAGAGCATCCTTTTATTACAAGCTTGCTTACACTTTTAATTTTTGTGGGTAGCTGTGCTTTAGTGCCACATATTGGGGCTTCTTTTTTACCCGAACAAGATAAGGCTCAGATACGGGTTTCGATTAAAGCACCTGTCAATATGACTTTAGATTATACAGAGCGGAAAGCTAAAGAAGCGATTAAAATAATCAAAAAGAAATATTCAGGTGAAGTTGAGTATATTTATGCCTCAGTGGGTGGTGGCTTTAGTGGAGAAGTGTCGAAAGCAGATTTATTTGTCAAATTGGTAGAAAAAAACAAGAGAAGCAGAAGCCAAGCAGAAATTATGAAATTTTTACGGAAAGATTTATCTCGCTTGGGAGGTGTCAAAGCTTTTGTTACTTCTGAAGGAAAGGGCGGACCTGGCGGCAATCCAATTCAAATTAGCATTCAGGGGGGAGATAATAAAGCCATTGAAAAGCTATCACAAAAAATAATGACTTTAGTCAAGGAAACTGAAGGAGCGGTGGATATTGACACTTCTCTGGAAAAAAGCCGCCTGAATTTAAATATTGATATTAACCGCCAGCAGGCCGCGGATTTGGGTTTGAATTTAGCGGATATTTCTTTGGCTTTAAATTATATTTTTACCGGTGATAAGTCGAATACTTGGCAAGCCCCAAATGGTGAAGAATATGATGTTTTAATTAGATTACCTAAAACTTTAAGAGGTAGCGAAGAGATTTTGCGTAATATTCGTTTAACTTCAAATACGGGTTCCCTAATTCCTCTGAGCCAGGTTGCTAGCTTAAAAAGTGATGCAGGGCCAAGCAAAATTAAACATCAAAGTCTTTTGCGAGAAGTTACAGTTAGTGGAGACGTAGAAGGCAAATCAGCGGGGGAAGTATTAAAAGAAATTAAAATGAAACTCAAACCGATTCAAGAAAATTTACCCGTTGGTTATAAAATTGTTTTTGGCGGAGAAGATGAAGACTTGCAAGAAGCGGCTTTTTACGGAATCCAAGCTTTGGTTTTGGTAGTGATTTTTATTTACTTAATTATGGCTTCTCAGTTTAATTCATTTATTCAGCCTTTTGCAATTATGTTTAGTTTACCTTTGGCTCTAATTGGGGTTTTTATCACTTTATTTTTAACTAAAGACACTTTAAATTTAATGTCTATGATTGGAGTGATAACTTTAATGGGTTTAGTTACCAAAAACGGAATTTTGCTGGTTGACTTTGCCAATCAAAAGCGAAAAGAAGATAAAATTTCTCTGAAAGAAGCCTTGGCGATAGCCGGAGAAACACGTTTAAGACCAATTATTATGACTTCCTTAGCAGCCGCTTTGGGTATTTTGCCTTTGGCTTTGGGCTTAGGAGCTGGCTCGGAATTAAGATCACCGATGGCTCGGGCAATTATTGGCGGAATTATTACTTCAACAATTTTAACTTTATTTGTTATTCCAGTTGTATACAGCTTTTTGGAATATACTTGGGATTTTATACGTAATTTTGTAAATCGAAAAAAGAAAATTTCTGGAAATCACTAATGAGAGTCAAAATGAATTAATTAACATGATTAAATATTATAGGAGAAATCTTCTTTCACAGCTAAAATTGACCCCATCCCCTAACCCCTTCCCCGCATGCAAAGAGGGAAACACCGTTCTTTAGAATCTCCCCTTTCTGAGTTCGGAGAGGGGGCTGAAAAGACTATTTCCTTAACTTAACGCCATTGAGTTCGGAGTTTGGGTGAGGTCAGTAATTTTCACTTTTAATCTTTTTTCTATTTATTCCTCGAACACTAATTCATGAATTTTAAACATCGTATCTTGGGTATAGATCCCGGCTTAGCTTTAATTGGTTATTCATTATTAGGATTAGAAAGCAAAATGGATAAACCTGAATTAATTGAATGTGGAGTTATCAGCACCAAAGCTGGTTTGCCAATGTCAAAAAGATTAAATACTATTCGGCAAGATTTATTGGAATTATTAAACCGTTTTCAGCCAACAGCTGCTGTTATTGAGCTAATTTACTTTGCTAAAAATGTTAAAACTGGTATTGCAGTTGCTCATGCCAGGGGAGTTATATTAGAAGCGATCAATTCATTTGGCCTTGAAAATATTCATGAATTCACCCCAACTCATTTAAAACAAGTTTTATTCGGCCACGGAAAGGCTAATAAGGCCCAAATTCAATTAGTTGTTTCTCAATCTTTAGGCTTACCAGATATTATAAAACCGGATGATGCGGCGGATGCAACAGCTTTGGCTTTGGCTTATTGCCGAGGAAGTTTTCGTATTAGTTAAAAATTGAATAAATTTTTTATTAATCCAATAAACTTTTAAACTAATATTCAATTTTTAACTTTTATGGATTTTCTTTCTAAAATAGCTTTAGCCTTAGACTTGCCGTCGGAAAAAGACTTAATTCATATTTTAACTACTTTGGAGCCGCAACCCAAGATTGTAAAAATAGGTTTAGAGGTAGTTTATGCTTTAGGACTGGAAAACAGCTTAGGTCTTATTACTAAGTTTTTGCCGAATGCCGATATTTTTTTGGATTTGAAATTACATGATATTCCAAATACAGTCGCAAAAGCGGTTTTAGCTTTAAAAAAATTCAAAGTAAAATATTTAACGGTTCATTCTTTAGGCGGGCAATTTATGCTTGAAAAAGCCCTTGAAAAAACCCAAAATTCAGGCATTAATTTAGTGGCGGTGACGGTTTTAACTTCTCATTCAGAGGAAAACTTAAAAAAAGAATTTGATTTGCCAGATAATTTTCAATTATTTGATTTAAGCGAAAAATTAACTTCTCTGGCAGTCAAAGCTGGACTTGAATATATTGTTTGTTCAGCTCAGGAAAGTAAATTATTAAAGCAAAAATTCTTTCATCTTAAAACAATTACCCCAGGTATTAGACTTAAAACTGAACAGAACGGGATATCAGATGATCAAGCTCGTATAGTTACTCCTAGTATGGCTTTTAATGAAGCTAAAGCAGACATTATAGTTATCGGACGACCTATTTACCAGGCTCCCAATCCAGCAGCTGCTTGGACTCAATTGTTAAAAACTTGTGATTCATTTTAATTATAAATTCTGAGTACGGTACAAATTATTTTAATGGAAGCATAAAGCTTGAATCAAACATTGAAAGAGGAAAAGGTTTAGCCCAACTGTTTCCTGAACCCAAAATCACTTATTTTGTTCTGAAATTTCAAAAATAACT
>JAAFJH010000097.1 GCA_013298875.1 Synechococcales cyanobacterium bin2.concoct.b11b12b14.033 | reverse complement strand
TTTCCATAAAGATTAAAGAAGATTAAACCTTTTTCAGAGTAGCTTTTAGCCAATTAAATTTTTGTATATTTTCAAGTAAGAGCTGGTCTTTACTAACCCACAAAGACTGATTAATTGAGGCTAATTTATCTTGAACTTTTAAAACAACTGGCAAATCTCCATTATATTTTTTTAGTATATTACGCAATTCCATAAAACGACTTTGCCAATCAGTTGAACTATTTTCTACCGTATTATCAAAGAATTCCAATTCAAAATAGCTTAAATCATTAATAGCTTTCAGCGATTCAACCGCTAAAGAAACTTCTCCCTCACTTTTAATTTGGACTTTTCCTTTTAATAAAAGCTTTTGGTCTTCCTGTAAGAGATGTCCATAATTTTCTAATATTTTACTGAAAAAACTAATTCCATTTTGCTGGTTAAGTCTTCAATTAAGCCAATTCCAATTAATTTGTTAGACTTAGTCATTCTTTTCGTGATTTGGCCGAGTAAAACTGGAATTATCATTTATTTCCATAACCAATATAAGAGATTAGTACTTTAATAATAAACACTTCTTCTTAAATTTCAAATCGTGGGGTGATAAGCTTTCAAGGGGGTTGGGGGGTTTTGAGCTTTGGGAGAAGATATTAGATTTTGATACGTAAATTAAGAGCAGGAGGAGTGGCAGAGAAAGACTTGGAAGTTGGCTTACAGAAAAAACTTGCATATCTTCTCCCAGAAATGTTTTTGTGTATTTTTATCCGTTGAACTCACGTTAAATTAATAAGCTTAAGGTAAAAGACCCAAAGTATTTAAGCCCATTAGTTCAGGCAAACCAAATAGTAAATTAGCATTCTGAATAGCTTGACCAGCTGCTCCTTTTACCAAATTATCAATTACCGAAATTAAAACTATCAAGTCAGTTCGCTCATCATAAGTAGCAAAAATATGACATTTATTAGTACCATATACGTCTTTGGTTTTGGGCGGCTCAGAGACGACATGTACAAAAAATTCATCTTTATAAGTTTCGTTTAAAGTTTCCTGCACAGACGAATTTATTTGATTTTTACTAAGGTTTGGATGTGGCTTTAAATAAATGGTATTTAAAATTCCTCTTTTCATCGGTAATAAATGAGGCGTAAACCGTATTTTAACTTCGCTAAGCTGACTATTAGCACTAAAATTAATTAAACTTTGCTCAATTTCGGGGATATGTCTGTGCAAAAGTGGTTTATAAGCCGAAAAACTTTCTTGAACTTCACTAAATAATAAATTTTGTTCGGCTTTGCGTCCTGCTCCCGTGGTGCCAGATTTTGCATCAATAATAAATACTGAATTGTCAATTAAATTATTTTGGAGAAGGGGAATTATGGCTAAAGCAGCCGCGGTCGGATAGCACCCAGGATTAGCAATTATTTTAGCGGATTTAATCTTATCTCTATTCCATTCAGTTAGCCCATAAACAGCTTGTTTTAATATTTCGGGTTTAGGAGCCTGTAAAGGAGAATACCATTCATTAAAGGTTTCCGGATTTTGCAGCCTAAAATCAGCGGCTAAATCAATTAGTTTAATATTATTGTTTAATAAATCTTCGGCCAAATCAGTGGAAACACCATTTGGAGTAGCCGTAAAAACGCATTCAATTTCTTTATTTTTTAAATTTGTAATTAAATTGTCTAAGTTTTCGATTAGAGGGAAGCTTTCATTTAAATAACCTGTAAAAAGACCATGAACTTGGCTTAAGCTTTTGCCAGCATAATTAGAAGAAAAAAGTCCTTTAATTTCAAATACTTCGTGATTAATGAGTATATTTGCCAAAGCCAAACCTGAATAACCACTTATGCCAATAATTGCGATTTTAATTTTTTTCATTATTTCTTGCTAAATTGAAGAGCAAAATTACTAAAAATAAGTTTAAAACTTAATGTCAAAAAGTATATATTTTGTTTTGCCAAATCGAATTGGAGATGCCATTTTAAGTTTGCCAGCTATTTTATGCTTTAAACAATTAAATGACTTGGCTGACTTGCAGGTTAAAAGAGAAATTACCATTTTTCCGCCCGATAATTTATTTGAAATAATTTGGTCTTTAAAAATTTGCAAAACTTTAAATCTGGAAGAAATTATTAAAGTGCATTCTTGGTTTAAACCTTTAGAAGAAGTTTTTGCTTTAGATACTTCTAGCCGTAGTTTTGGGATTCGAGCTAAGCAAATTCATGGTGAAAAAATTAAGCAAAAATGGTCTACTCAGTTTTATACCAAAGATTTGAAATATTTAGATCTGGCACACACTACTGAATTACTTGATACAGAGCTAATTAATTTTTTAACCCAAGAAAAGAAACTGAGTTTGGCTTCCATTAGATATTTTGGTTGTATTTTGGATTTGGGTTACAAAGTTGAACAAATAAAAGAAGTTTTTGCTTTTGATTTAAATTCTTTATCTTTTCCGATTGATGGTTTTAATGGCTGGGAACCCAATTTGGCTAAAAATAATTATGTCGTTTTTTGCATGGAAGCCGCTTATGGAAGAAAGCAGGAAGCAAAAAGAAGATGGAATGAAGAAAATTATTTTAAATTAGCGGAATATATTTATGAAAAGCATGGTTTATTGAGTATTTTTATTGGGCTGGACAAAAAACCTTTAATTCCTAATTCCGCCAAATACATAATTGACCAAAGAAATAAACTTACAACTGTTCAATTAGCTCAGTTAATGCTTTATTCAAAAGGTTATATTGGTAATGATACTGGCCCTCTACATTTAGCAAATTTGCTTAAAAAACCATCAGTTTGCATTTATTTATCCACTTCGCCAAATAATTATGGGCCTATTTTCCCGCAGCTAAACTTTCCAATTATTCAACCTGAAAATATAGAGCAGACTTTTGAAACAATTGAAAAATTTTGTAATATTTAAGTTTTGAAATTCAAGCCTGAGTCCACCTTTTGAAAAGTTTATGATCAATACCAAAACTATCTAGAGTTTTACCGGCCATAAAGTCGATTAAATCATTAATATCTTTCGGCTGATGATAAAAAGCAGGCATTGCTGGCAAAATAATGGCTCCTAGCTGAGACAAAGTAAGCATATTTTGCAGATGAATAGTATTAAGCGGGGTTTCTCTAGCCACTAAAATTAGTTTATTTCGCTCTTTCAGGCAAACATCAGCACATCTAGCGATTAAATCATCTGAAATGCCATTAGCAATACGTCCCAAACAGCCCATACTACACGGAATTATAATCATACCTTCACTTTGATAAGAACCGCTTGAAATGCTGGCCGCTAAATTACTTTCTGACCACAAATTTAAAGATTTATTATTAATTAAACTTAAATGATTTAGAATTTGCTTTTTGCTTTCGAGAATGTTTTCAGCTTGTAAATTCAAATTTAATTCTAGCTGGGCAACTTTAAAGGCGGTTTTTGACAAGATTAAATCTACTTTAAAATCTTCATTTAATAAAAATTGCAAAAGTCTTAATCCGTATATAAAGCCACTGGCTCCAGTAATAGCGACGGTGATAGGTTTATTTGTTGTTTTCATGCTGGCCAAAAGTTTAAAACTTCAAGATCTTGCAAATTAGCATAAATGAAAATTACGACAGTTGCTTAGCTTATTTTTTGTTATCTTTGTATAAGTTAATTTTTATTGTTGAAAATTGTCAAAAATACGCAGAGATTATAAATATTTGCCTTATATACAAGCTTTATTTATTACAGTTTTATTAATTGTTAATTTGGTTGCGGCCGGCAAAGTAACTTTATTTGAATTTAAACAAATTTCTTTTCCTTTTGGGACTGGTATTTTATTTTTTCCAATTTCTTATTTGATTGGTGATTTATTAACTGAAGTTTATGGTTATGCTCCCACCCGCAAAGTTATTTGGACTGGTTTTGGCGTTTTAATCTTAGCTAATTTGATGGTTCAGTTAATTTTATTAATGCCCGCTGCTCCAAGCTGGCCTCATCAAAAAGCTTATCAGGAAGTTTTTGCAATTAGTTGGCGATTAGCTTTTGCTTCAATTATTGCCTTTTCAGCGGGAGAATTTACTAATTCTTTTGTTTTGGCTAAGCTTAAGATTTTGACTAATGGAGCCAGCTTATGGATTAGGACAATTGGCTCTACAATTTGTGGGGAAGCCATCGATACTTTAATTTTTTATCCTTTGGCTTTTTTAGGCAATCCTGACTTTCCGCTTTCATTAATTTATTCGCTGATGATAATCAATTATATGTGTAAAATACTGTGGGAAGTTTTGGCTACTCCGCTAACTTATTTAGTCATAAATTGGCTTAAAAAATCTGAACATGAAGACCATTTTGACCGCCAAACTGATTTTAATCCTTTTAAACTAACCTAGGCCTAAAACCAATCACTAACTAGAAAAAGATTTTATAATTATATCACCTAGCAATTTGGCTGAATCAAGCGAGTTAATTCCTTCAAAACCTAATTTAAATAAACCTTTTTTGGCATAAATAAAGTCAATTTTTTCGATCAAAGATTTAGCATTTAAAACTTTTTGTTCTAACATCAAAGCACAACCTTGATCGGTCAAAAATTTGGCATTATGAAATTGATGATTTTGGGCGGAAGTTGGTAAAGGAATCAAAATGGAAGGTAATTTTTTAGCTATCAACTCGGAAATTGTCATAGCTCCTGCTCGGGTAATAGCCAAATCTACCACTGAATAAAGTAAAGCCAAATCAGTAATATATTCTTGGGGCTTATAATTTTCATTATTTATAAACTTATCTTCAAATATTTCAAATTGCTTTGAGCCTAATTGATGAATGATTTGCCAATTCTCCTTAATTAAGTGTGGGCTAATTTCTAAAATAATTTCATTTAAAAACTGCGAGCCTTGGCTTCCACCAATAATAATTAAAGTTGGATATTTTAAATTTAATTGATACTTTTCACTAATTTGCTTTTTTTGTTCAAGCGTAATTTCTTGCCTGAAAGCTTTAACAATAGGATTACCCGAAATCATAACCGCTCCATTACTTGGCAAAATTTTATTAGCTAAAGGATTCATGCCATAAGTTAAAACTTGAGCTTTATTAACAAAAACCTGATTAGCTAAACCCAAATGCGAGTCCAGATTATGCAAAATATAAGGGATTTTCAAAAAATTAGCGGCTAATAAAACTGGTGCTGAGCCATAACCTCCAGTTGAGAAAATAATTTTTTTATGTTTATTAAACTGCTTATTAAAAGCCAAAAATTTTACGGCTAAAAATGAAGCATAAATTAATTTGAAAAACCAAGCCACCAACTCAAATGAAATATTGCGAGGCAAACCACCAATTAACGGTAATGAAGCTGATTGTATATTATTTTCTTGGCAAACTTTTTCTTCAATTTTCCCTTCTGAACAGAAATATAAAAAATCAAAATTGTAGTTTGTTAAGTATTCGTAAACTGATACAATTGGATAAACATGACCACCAGTGCCACCACCTGCAAATATAATTAATTTCTTTTCGACTTGGTTCATGCAAATAAACTCGGAGAGAGAGGGATTCGAACCCTCGATACCCATAAATGAGTATAACGGTTTAGCAAACCGTCGCTTTCAGCCGCTCAGCCATCTCTCCATAATGGCAAAAGTTAAGTACTTATCCTAACATAGTAGTTTTTTTTTTGCTACCATCACGTTCAGAAAAAAAACTTGGAATAGGGAAATAATTTTTTAATTAAATCTATTTTTAAATATTGCCCATTATCTTAAAGTCAAGTAGATCAAGTCTTGAAGGTAAAAAACAAATGAAAGAACATCAATTTGATGATTTCAAAACAGTAATTGATTATATAGCGAGCTATGGTTCAGGTTTATAAGTGCTTGTGAACAAGGTATAAATAGTTGTGATTTATCCGAAGCAGCTATGGCTGAATTGACTCAGTC
>JAAFJH010000096.1:2812-6037 GCA_013298875.1 Synechococcales cyanobacterium bin2.concoct.b11b12b14.033 | reverse complement strand
CCAATTCTTCAGTCTTACAAATCACAACTCCGCCGACCAAATCACTGTGTCCATTAATATATTTGGTAGTGGAGTGAATAACAATATCACAGCCTAAATTAAGCGGATTTTGAAAATATGGAGACATAAAGGTATTATCTGCCACAATTATCAAATCATCTTTTAAGCTTTTAGCCTCACTGCAAACGGTTTTGATATCGGTTAATTTCAGTAAAGGATTAGAAGGAGTTTCAATCCAAAGCATTTTAGTACTTGGTTTTATTTGAGCCTTTAATTCTTCTAAATCATTTGGATCCTGGACAAAAGAAACTTCAATCCCGAATTTGGGAGCAATTAATGAAAAAAGTCGATGAGTTCCACCATAAATATCAATTGGAGAAATTAAGTGATCACCAGCCGATAAAAGACTTAAAACAGCCATAATTGCTGACATTCCGCTTGAAGTTGCGGCCGCTGTTTTGCCATTTTCAAGTAAAGCTAAATTATCTTCTAAAGCTTTGCGAGTAGGATTTCCGCTGCGTGTATAATCAAAACCAGCTTTAGTCTGACCCAAATCCGTTAAAGTAAAAGTTGAGCTGGTATAAATCGGTGTTGTAACCGAATTAAAAGTTTGATCTACTTCAACTCCTTCGTGTACAGCATTAGTTTCAATATGTGACATAGCTTTATTAAGAATTTATTAAAAGAAGATTTTTTATTTATTAATTATATTGTAAAACAAGTTTGCTAAAAAGTAATAAAACTTTCGATAATTTATGTAGTTTTTGCTTTTCGAGTTAGGGTTTACCTTTGCCAGAGAAGATACAAAGCCTAAAGTACTTGTGTTATCTTTTTTGGAATCCCTATTCCTCAATCTAATTCGGAAGAGCAAATCTTGGGTTGGTATAACGACTTAAAGGATCTCCCACTTTCTTTAACTCAAAAAATCCTGAATATTAATTGATTTTGCCCCATCTGATCTTCACTGACCAAAACGAGTTTGGGGTATATTATAATCAAATATTAGTTAATGTATTTAAAATTGATCCAAACTACAGTATTGATTTAATTTATGCCAGATTCAATGCCAATTAAGTTTTCAATTGTGCCGGCAAAAACCAGCCTAGATGAATTGTGGCAAAATTTATTAAATAGTTTACAAAAATTAAATCGTCCTGCCTCCGAAATTGAAATTATTACCCAAGCTTTTATTTTAGCTAAAGAAGCTCATAAAACTCAGTTTCGCAAAAGTGGAGAGCCTTATATAATTCATCCAGTCAATGTTGGTCTTATTCTAAGCCAATTAGATGCTGACTGTGAAACGATTTGTGCTGGTTTACTACATGATACCTTGGAAGATACGCCCGTTAAAGCCAGTGAAATAGAAAAACAATTTGGCTCTGAAGTAAAAGGCTTAGTGGAAGGAGTTACGAAATTAAATAAATTAAGTTTTGCTTCCAAACAAGAAGTACAAGCGGAAAATTTCCGGAAAATGTTTGTAGCAATTGCGGCTGATATGCGAGTAGTTTTGGTGAAATTAGCTGACAGGCTACATAATATGCAAACGCTTGAATCAATGACCTTGCCGAAGCAACAAGAAATTGCTCATGAAACACTTGATATTTTTGCACCGCTGGCTAATAGATTTGGTTTGGGACATTTGAAGTGGCAATTAGAAGACTTGGCTTTTAGATATTTAAAAAATGAAGATTATCGGCATATTGAAAAAATTGTCAATGAAAACCGGGATGAGCGAGAAAAATACTTGGCTGAATTAATTACATCTTTAAAAACTGAATTGGCTAAAGCTGGCATTAAAGCTGAAATTAAAGGTCGAGCTAAACATTTTTATAGTATTTATGAAAAATTAGAAAAACTACAAACTGAAGAAATTTTTGATTTATTAGCTGTGCGGGTAATTGTAGAGCGTGAAAGACAATGTTATGAAACCTTGGGAATTGTACACGATATGTTTAGCCCAATTCCAGGTCGCTTTAAAGATTATATTGCCATTCCTAAATCTAATTTGTATCAGTCTTTGCACACAACTGTTATTGGTTCTCAGCAAAAATTATTTGAAATTCAAATTCGTACGGCTGATATGCATCGGATTGCAGAATTTGGTTTGGCTGCCCACTGGAAGTATAAAGAAGAAGGAAAATCTCTTAAAAGTAATTCAAACTACGATCAGCAATTTTCGCAGCTCCGCCAAAAACTAGTTGATATGCAGCTTGAATTGCCAGATGCCAATGATTATAAAAAAGCGGTTCAGCTTGATATTTTTGCCGATGAAATTTTTGTTTTAAGTCCTAAAGGCGATATTTACCGACTGCCCAAAAGCTCAACTCCGATTGACTTTGCTTATTATGTACATAGCCAAATTGGTGATCATTGCATTGGAGCCAAAGTTAATGACCGTTTAGTTTCACTTAATTCTAAATTAAGAAATGGAGATATTGTCGAAATACAAACTAGCAAAAATGCTCATCCGTCTTGGGATTGGCTAGGTTTTATTCAAAGCAGCTCAGCCAAAAGCAAAATCAAACAGTGGTTCAAAAAAAATCGGCGTGATGAATATATTCAGTCTGGTTTTTCCATACTGGCCGAATCGCTGACTAAAAGTATATTAGATGACTTGATGAAAAAGGGAGTCATTAAGCAACTCAGCAACAAAATGGGTTTTAATTCGGAAGATGAATTATTTGTAAGATTAGCTTCCGGTGATATTTCGAGCGTACAAATAATTAGCAGATTAAAAAATGAAGGCCATTTGATTACCAAAGAAGTTAGCCATAAACCGAAAGAAAATGAAGATTATTTATCTAAAAAACAAAATACCAAAAGCGAAATTCAAAGCTTAAAAGACTTAATGCATTCTTTTGCTAAATGCTGTCAGCCAATACCAGGTGAGAATATTGTGGGTTTAATTTCGCGCGGAAATGGAATTGTTATTCACCGGGAAGATTGTCCTAATTTAAAAGGGCTAGAAGAAGGTCGCTTGATGAATATTTCTTGGGAAGATAATAGCAATCAACAATGTTTTTCAAGCACTTTAGAAGTTGAGTGCGTTGACCGAATCGGCATTTCACGTGATATTTTAGACAAAATAGCCAATGCAAAATTAAATATTTTAGATGTTCGGGTAATTACGAGGCCAACAAAACATACAGCTTTAGTTAGAGTGGCGGTTGAAGTTCAAAATATTGTCATTTTAGAAAAGCTTATTCAATCAATAAAAAAATTATC
>JAAFJH010000096.1:0-2802 GCA_013298875.1 Synechococcales cyanobacterium bin2.concoct.b11b12b14.033 | reverse complement strand
TTATCTGATGTTATTGAAATTAAAAGATATACACTCAAATCCCTCACTAAAACTGTATGTTCAGAGGAATAAAAACAGTAATTGGTATGAAATTATTAGTCTTCAAAATATTAATTCGGAATTGCCCATTGCAAGCTCTTAAAATATTTGATTTAATTGCTAATGGTGGAAATGACCGATTAAACCCAAAAATTAATAAATTTAAATGAATAAAACAGAGTTAATCGACAAAATTGCTGAGCAAACTCAACTTGAAAAGAATAAGATAGCCCTTGTTATCAATTCTTTCCTTGATACAGTGACTGAATCTTTATCTAGCCACGAGCCAGTTACCTTAATTGGTTTTGGTACTTTTAAAGTTCGTCGTCGTCAAGCTCGTAAAGGTGTAAATCCTCAAACCCGCAAGGAAATGACCATTCCAGCAACCGACGTACCTGTAATTAGTTTTGGCGAAAGCTTAAAAGAATCAGTTGCGAAAAAGAAAAAGTTAAAAGCTTTTATTACTTCAGCCGTTTCTAAAGGCAAGAAAGCAGCTCCAGTCAAGAAAGCAGCTCCAGCTAAGAAAGCAGCTTCAGCTCCAGCTAAGAAAGCAGCCCCAGCCAAAAAGAAAAAGTAATTAATATAAACTATTATTTTCGACAGAGAAGTCAATTAGCTAAAGCGGTTAATTGACTTCTCTGTTTTTAAGACCCATATTTTTGGCTTTAAAGGAAATGCCCGCCCCACTCTAAGACGGTAAATCCTTGACGAGAAATACTATCTAGCTTTTGAGCTTTGGGTAATTCAAGCGGTTTATTATCTAAACTTGCGACCTCAATAAATAATCTAAAGATGGAATCTGGTTTCGGGATAATTTTCATGGGATGCTTCTGATCATAATCTTCAGTTAAAAGAAAAGATATCCAATAAAAAGGTTTTTGTTTTTCATTAATTTTTATAATCCAATAATCTAAAAAGTCTTTTTTCTCAACACGATTGAACTTCATTTCATCAAGCTTTTCATTTAAAAAAGTCTCAATATTTTCTGCATTTACAATCCAACCAATATTTCTTCGTTCTAGTGCTTCTTTTTTTATTCCTTCCCAATATAAATATGGATAAATCCCTCTGAGAGCTGAACTATAAGCATATTCTAAACCAACTGAATCTAAATATTTTTTGTATGAATTTGGATCGGTTAATTCTAATTGTAAATCTTCTAGTAATCCGTTTGGATGAGCTAAAACTTTCCAGCCTTTATCCACTTTATAAGTTGGAATATCAATGGTTAAATCCACTTCTGGATCGATAAAAACTTGCACTTCAATAATTCTTTCTGGGTAAAGATAAACAGCCGGTTTTACTGCCATAGGATAAGGTGGCGGTTGAGGATAAGGTGGTGGTTTAGGCGGTTCTATCGGTTTTGGCATCACGGGTGGACTTGGCCGAAGTGGTATTTGAAACTTGGGGCCATTCATGTCAATTATGCTTTTAGGCGGTGTAAAATTAGTGTATTGCTTTGAGGGAGAGGGTCTTTGTTCACTAGCTCGTCCACCAGATTGATTCTTGATTCTGAACTGAAGTGTAGAGATTAAAGACTTAAAGAGTTTGGAAATGTCTTGCATTTGTTCTGGGCTAGTATTGCCAAGCAAAGAATTCAGATCAGGCAAATTTAGCTGAATTTCGTCATTTATAGTTTTTGTTAAAGAATTTAAATCTGGTATGGAAAGATTATTGTCAGCTTTATTAGTGTTGGAAGTATTAGCTTTGGTTAGATTAGCTTGGGAATTAAGATTAAGAGCGGGACGATTATTATTAACAGAAGACATAATTTAGTATTATCGATAAATAATTTAATAAATTTATACACAGTTATTATTTTGAATTTTATTATATACACCTTTAGTATGAAGCTCCGAATAATTCTTCCGGACTTGGGAAAAGTTATTGTAATTAAGTAATCTAAAATAATAAAGTACTTTTTAAAATGCAAACTAAGAGCGAACAATTTTTTCAAAATGGTAAGTCTTTATATAAATTAAATGATTATCAAAATGCAATTAAATCTTTAGAATCATCATTAAAAGAAGATACTGAATATAATTTGGCTTGGAAATATATAGCTTTTTGCCAGTATCAACTAAATAATTTTGAATCTGCTTATCAAAGTTTTTGCAAATATACTGAAAAAGTAAAAGGCGACTTTGAAGCAATTAATGATTCTGGCTGTTGCAATTTAGCAATTGGAGATTATGAAAAAGCAGTTTATTACTTCAATCAAATAATAGAACTAAAACCAAATGAAAAAGAAGGTTATTATAATCGAGGCTTGGCTTATTATAATCAAGAGAAATATGCTGAAGCAGTCAGGGATTTTGAAATCGTTTTAAAAATAAATCCTAAAGATGAAAACACATTAGTTTATACTTCTTTTTGCAAATATAAATCAAACGACATAATAAACGCAAATCTCCTTATAGAAAGCTTATTACGAGAATATCCTAATAATTTTATGGGTTATTATTTAAGTATTGTTTATAATATTGAAAATGGCAAGAAAGAGAAAGCTTTAGAAGTATTGCAAAACTTAAATAATACAATTGCTTCAGAGACACAACTTTCCGAGTTTAAGCAATTAGTAAATGAGCTTCAAGATATTATTTCTCAAATAACTTAATTTAAGTATCGCTCTCTTTTTTAATTGACTTTTTTGTTTTTATTAGCCTGAAATTGCAAAAAAGATTGAGCCGCTTGAAACTCAACTAAAGCACCAGCATAGTCTTGTAATTTGTTTTTGAGTAAACCACGCAAAATATAAGCTTC
>JAAFJH010000095.1 GCA_013298875.1 Synechococcales cyanobacterium bin2.concoct.b11b12b14.033 | reverse complement strand
TGTTGGTTTAGCAGTAGCTGGTTCTGGAGATATTAATCAAAATCAAATTATTAATGCCAAAGGTTTAGCAGCCACTACTTTTGATGGAAATATAAGTTTAAATATACCAAATGAAGTCCAAGAAGTTGCTTTTAAGGCTGGTGGAAATGGTGATATTGAATTTACTAATAAAAATGGTTTTAATATAACAACAGTCAACACAAATGCAAAGGGTATAGTAAATGGCATTACAGCTTCAGATAATAAAGTAAAATTACGAGTTGCGGAAGCGGGTAATATCAGCCAAGATCAAGCTATTCAAGCTAATGAATTGTCGATTATTAATCCTAATGGAAGTATTATTCTAAATAACGCAAATAATGATATTAATGTTTTAGCAGTCAAAGCTGATAAGGGTAATTTAGAGTTTACTGACCTAGATGGCTTTGATATAAATATAATTGATAATATTGGCGGTTTAAAAGTAAATGGAAATATTCAATTAATAACTGGAGCTGGAAATATTACACAAGGCTCTGGCAGTGCTAATTCGATAAATGGAAATTTACTTAATATAATTACTGATTCGGGTAATGCTACTTTAAATAATACAAGTAATAATGTTAATATTGTTAAAACGACTTCTAAAAGCGGAAATATTGAATTATTTGATAATGCTGGCCTTAGTGTTTTAGCTTCAAATACAGGTAGCGGTAATTTAACAATTACTAGTAAAGCTGGCAACGTTGACTTGCTAGGTAATTTAGATGCCAAAAATATTAATTTATCAACTATTAATGGCGGAAATATTAATTTAAATTCCACTAATTTAACTGGACAAAACGGTATTTATATTAATTCTAGCGGCAATATTAATGCAGCTGGCCGTGATAATTACCCCAAATTAACTGCTCCCGAAATTATCTTAATTGGCCAAAAAGTAGCTGATAGACAGGCACCAATTGGGCTTAACTTAGGTGTTTTAGAAAGTGGTTATATTATTGATTATAGTAATCAAACAAGTTTTGGGCCAGCCCCAAGTTATTTATTTGATTTAACTAAAATTAGAACTTTATTGCTGCGTGATGGTCAATTTGCACTTTATCCTATTATTCCTTTCATTGATAATGGTATGTTATTTGTGCAAAACTATAAAGGTAAAACCCCCGTTATTGCCAATGCCATTCGTAATGGTAAAAGTACTGATATAGGCGGTAATTTTTATATTAATACTTCAGGTACTTATCTTTTATACGGTGATAATAATCAAAATAATAATGATATAAATTCCATACTTAAATCAGCTGAAGATTATATTAAAGCTTCTGGTAAAATGGTTTTAAGTAATAATATTTCTAAATTAGAACAATCTGATTTTATTAGAACTACCGGTGAATTAATAAGCCCCGCTACATCTGATCAAACTGAATATACAGTTTATGCAGGTACATTTTTACCGGTAGATTATGCAACTATTAATTTCGCTTCCGATAAAGGCCGTGAAGTTCAAAACTTGAATTAATTGAAGCTGAAATGATAGTTTTATTCTTGATAAGCTTTGCAAGATTTAGGAAAGCCTCTTCTAATTTCTATTTGGTCAGGCGAAAACCTAATAATTTGAATTAAACCAGGCTTTCCATCAATCGGAAAGAAATAATTAGTCGGAAAACCTTCATTACCAATAAATGTGTCCCCATGTCCATAAATGACGCCAATCGCCTGATGAGTTTGTTTATTAAAAATTACTGACCCGGAATCACCAGTTTGAGTTGAAAAATTATTAAAATAAAAAATTGCATTATCGTGCTTGCCAGTGGTTTGTCCATAAAAAGCTGTATTGTCCAGGCAAAATTTATCTTTATCAATAAAAAGAGGTGATATGGTCGTATCTAAAATTTCAGCGTAAAAAGCCTTTTGTGGAATAAAAATAACTGCATCAATATAATCTTTCTTAGTTTGGGAATCGGTACAAATTATTTTAGGCGATAAAAAGACAGCTCTTTTTTTATTTAATTCAGCTATTTGTTCTATAACTGAGCAATTTTGATTAGCTCGGCGATTAGTAATTAAATGAGCAGCTGTCAAAATATAATCCGTTTTACCAATTAAGGAGCCGCTTCCCACCTGGCTATACTTTTGGTCAAATTGATAATATAATCTTAAAGGCTGCGGAAAAACTGCCGAGTAATTTAAAATACTTAAAAGAAGTATGAGTATTAAGCTGAAAGAGCTATTATTTAGGATTAACATTTTTAGCTGATAAAAAGCTTAGAAAGACAGTGTATATTTTAATATATGAAAGCATTATTTATTTTTGACGGTGGGTTAGCTCCCGGATATACAGCGGTGGCCGTTGGCTTAACTGAAGAAGGCGAAAGATTAGGCTGGGAATGTTGGGCTGCGCGTTCGGGATTCAGGTCTCTCTGCGAAGGTTTATATGATGAGCCTCAGCTAGTAAGAGTCGTTAGTAATCCGATTAAATCATTTGAATTAAATCATCAGGGTTTTCCTACGGAAAATATGGGAAGACGTATTTTTTACCCTGGGTCAGACTTCCGATCAGAAAGATATCCAGAATTTGCAGAGCCAGAAAATCAAGCTAAAGCGGTCGAAGCTATTTTGGAAGCCAAGTTTAATATTATTATTTTTTGTGGTGGGGATGGAACTCTGCGTGGTGCGAAAGCTTTGGCCAAACTTTTACCGGATTCAATTAGAACTGGTTTTATAAATATTTCAGCTGATTCGGATATTACTAATGATCGTTCGGTTGGCTTTTTATCTTGTGCAGAGCATGGAGCGGAAATAGCCAGAGGCTTATATGAAGACGCTTATACGCATAGACGTATTTATTTTTTAGAAATGATGGGAAATAAAAGTGGTAGACATGCGCTTCATTCTGGGGCAGCGGCCAGATCGCATTTGATTATTTTGCCAATGTTTAATTTTACCGATTTGGTTTTAGCTGAAATTGCTAATAGCTTAAAAGAAAGGCGTCATGCTTTGATTGTGGTAGCAGAAGGCTATAAAAAGAAAGAGCGTATGGCTAAAAACTTAAATGCGGCTGAGTATTTAAAACAAGAATTAGAAGCTTTTGGTCTGAAAGATAATCCGCAAAAAAGAATAATTGCTGAGCCATTTAGCCGTTATCTAAGAGGTTTAAGACCCTTAATGATTGATTGTGAAATTGCTCATTTGAAGTGCCAGTTATTAACTTCCGCTTTATACAAAGGGCAAAGTAATATTATGGTTTATTATCAAAATGAACATTTAATGGGATTGCAGCCTTTTGAAGTTTGTGGTGCTGATAATGCGGTTGAAAAAGAATTTATGGGTATGATTGACAGACTGAATCTGAAATTGTTTAGGGAATATGCATTATCAGTGATTGGGTAATTAATTAAAGCGATAAATAATAAGCTATAAAAAAGAGGAATGACCCAAGAATATATAAAAAGACGACTTAATGGAATTGCTCCCGCTTTTGCCGCCCAGAATTAAGTTCTTCTCAAACTACTAACTACTCCTAAGAAATCTTAATAATTCAGGACAAAGTGCATACTCTTGTTGCTGAAGAACAAAATTATAAGATTTCGGAAATAAAAATCCTTCATTTATAAGATAATTAAGCGGATTTCCATCATCAAAAGTTAAAGTGGAGGAAGACCTTTTTACGTGCAGATTTAAAAAGTCTTTTGTTTGAGCTAATCCCCCATATGATCTTCCAAATTGTTTTAATAAATCTTGATATGGGGAAGCCAAAGTTTGAAACTTCTTAATTATTGCACTATTTTGATTATTAAAAGGGCTAAAAACTGCAAACTTAAAACTATTGTAATTTTGGACAGATTGAACTTTCACAAGTAAACTTCCTGGATTAACTAGGTCTTTAATTTACAATACTTTCTATTTTTTTACCGCGGAAATTTCAACTTGTTCACCAATTACTCGTCCTTCATTATCCATGGCTTTATTCCAGTTTAAAGCAAAGTCTTTTCGGTTAAGAATAATATCAGACTTAGCTCCCAAACGAGGCTCTCCTTTTATGCCTTTAATTAACTTCCGCTTGAGAAATATACAGGAATTGAAATAAGAAACTTATAGCCCGCTGACTGTAGAAAGTTAAAGAAATAAACTTAATACTTTTTTAGGTTAGAGGAAACTCTTTTAATTTTTCCATTATACTTTTGTGCAAATTCGTCTTTTCAAAATCTTCTTTTGGATAATTCATTCTTAAGATTCTTTCAATTTCATGCCCTCCAACGCCTTTTCCAGTTTTTTTATTTATTTTTTTGTAAATAACTGAGACTAAATCGTGTCCATTACAAAGTTGAAGTAAATTATGTTTTTCATCAATTAACTTTTCAATTTCTATTATTAATTCTTCTTTTTGTACTTCTACTTTAGGAGAACACTTTAGTAACTTATCGACAAAATTTTCTTTAGCAAGTTCTATGTTTGTGTTGTTTATAAACTTAAAGTCCAAGCCCAAATTATTTTTATAATTATACCAACGAGCATAACCAATAAATTTAATTCTCTGCAAGCAGGAACTGCGAAATTCATCGACTTCATTGTTTAAATCATTTTCAATAATAATATTATTAACTACAATGTCAGACTTTAAACACATAGTTTCCGCACAGGTAGTGTCAGTTAAAAATACTAATTCACAGCTTGGTTTCTTACCCTCCAAATGGTAAAAGTCAGCGTCCCTAATACCAATAAATTGTTTTGATTCTTTTGATAAAACTTCAACAGCTTTTTCTAATTCATTGCAACCGCCAGCAACTTCATGAATTTGATATTTGTCTTTCTCGTAAAATCTTTTATACAACTTCGCATCAAAATTACCCTCTACAATTATAAATATCTTATTTTCCGTCTGATTGGTTTTACTTGACAATCTTAAATCATCAACAAAATCAGGAAATTTTTGAGCATTTTTTAAAGAACTTAATTGATTCATTTTTCTTGGTTTTTCTTGTTCTCATCAAATAAGTCAGTTACTAAGTCCCAATGATCATTTATTATTGCTGGTGCGTGAGTAGCTACAATTGCTTGAATATTTTTGAGTTTAATTATTTTCAATAAATCTTCAATAAAATCATGCTGCCAAGCTACATGCAAAGAAATTTCTGGTTCATCAATTAAAAGTAAAGTATTTTCAGCTGTTTTAAAAATTAATTCATAAAGTAAAACTATTTGATGTTTCTCGCCCGATGAAAGCTCTTCAAGCGAAAGTATTTTTCCTTTGTCATTTCTGCAAATAAAGCCTTTTTCTGAATCAATTTCAATATGTTTAAAACTCAATCTTTTTTTATTTAAAATATCAATAAATAAACTAATTTTTTCTAGCAAATCATCAAATACGCTTATTTTTTTCTCTAAATCATCTAAATCAACCGATACAAGCTTCAAATCATTTTCGTTAATTTCGTCTAAATTTGGTATATCCAGTTCTATTTTTGAAAAGCTATATTTTTTCAAGAGAGACTGCTTTTTTCTTATTTCATTGAATTTGTTACTTATTTCGTTTTTTTGTAATATTTCCTTAAGTCCTAAAATACGCTTTGGGAGAGTTGTATCTAGTTCTTGAGAGACTTTAAAGTACTCTTTCTGTTTATTGTCTAAAAGTATTTTTAGTTCTTTGGAATGTTCAAGAACAGTTCTTGAAAGAGATAAATGACTATCTACTGGATTAGAAGATGATCTTTTAGAAGGTAATATTATTGAAAACCCATTTGTAGGTATTGGCTTTACTTCTGTTAGTCTTTGCTCTTTAATTAGTCTTTGTTCTTTAATTAAATATGCACGGCAATTAAGTATTTTTAGAAGCTCTAAATCAAAGACCTCTTCTATTTCAACTTCGTAATAGCCCGAGCTATTTAATACTTGAAAAGGACCATCAATTATTGCTTCTTTTTTATAAAGTGTAATTAGAAGATGTATTTTAAATAAATCACTTAGAGTCTCAATCTCTTTGCAAATTTCAAGCTTGTAATCAGTATCTAAAAATATTTCGATTTTCTTAAAAACCAACCTTGAGAAGAAAGTGGTATTTTCTCTAATATTAAACAGAGAGTACAAAATAT
>JAAFJH010000094.1 GCA_013298875.1 Synechococcales cyanobacterium bin2.concoct.b11b12b14.033 | reverse complement strand
TGATGTCTATTTGATTTTCTTCAGTTTGGACATACATAAACTCTTTAATTAAATAAGTTTCTAATTCAGACTCAGACATACTAAAAAAAGCACTTACAACTTTTTTTCCTTTCAAGAAGCTGTTCTAACTCGTCAAGATTTATTAACTCCTTTTTGTTCTCTTCTTTTTCAGTTATTTCTTTAGAAATCATTATCATCTCCCCCCACATTAATAGTTTTAATACCATTCTTTTCCCACATGTCTAATATTCTTTTTCGATCATCAAACGCAACCGATATATGATCTTTATTCATATATTGATCTAACATTTCTTGTTTAACTATATCGTCAGTTCTTTTATCATTTGCGTTCCTCATTAATAATTTTTCATATCGGATTCCATGTTCATGGAGCCATTTCTCAGTTTGATTCCTGTATGTATCTGGTCTAGCCGAAACAATAACTATCGGCATATGGTTATTTGAGAAATGATGGATCATAACTTGTTGCAAAACTTCCTGTCTTGGTTGATCAAATACACAGAAATTAAAGAATAATTTCCAATTCTTTTTATTCTCACCTTTAACAAATTTAATTCTTTCTTGAGTATTAGAAAGAGTACCATCCATATCTACAACCATGTATTGAGAGAAAGGGATGGTTTCATTCATTGTTTTAGTAACCCAGTCTTTAGCGTATATGTATTCCCCATACATACTCTTTATAACTTCTTCTCCAACAGATTTTGTTCTAAGAGAATCCCATTTCAGACATGTATTGAGAGGTTGATTAAACTCTTTGATAATAACTCTAACTTCTTTATTGTTTTGTTTATTAAATTCACTAATTATATTACCTATTCTTTTTTCATGTATGGGATTCAAGTTAGTGTCATCAACAATTACATGAAACCCACTCTTAATAGCTGCAATAATTAAAGAGTCTCTAGCAGTTAATATAAAACCCTCATTACCTCTTGTATGTATTCCATTATCTATCATGTCTCGAAGATCATCTTTAGATATTCTTTTATATTGATTAGGGTAGTCGGAAACCATTTGTTTCGCCCATGTACTCTTGCCACTAGCGGGGAGTCCTTTAATAATTGTTACTGTTAGCATAGTTTTCTGCTTGATAAATTAAGTTTAATATTAACACTATTCCCTATTATTCTTTAAGTATACAAATTTTTATTCCTGCATTTTCTTTATTGACCTCATAACCTAAAAATACAGGAATAAGATGACTCATATCATCATCCTCAATCCATCCATGTTTGACCATTAAATCACAAGGTAATTGTGCAGCATTAATAAAATCAAACTTGCGTTTTGAATCTCTAATGAAATAAAAACCTACTTTAATAGGAAAATCAACTCCAGCTGACATTCTAGACCAATCCCTCCTAGCTTGAACCCATTCTAATTCATGTATCTTTAAATAGTTCTGTACAGTTTTAGAATTAACTAAAAATTTTCCAGTCCATTGTTTTGAGTTCTTGGATGAAGGAACATTTCCTTTTATAAATATACTTTCTTTATTGTCCATCAGTATTAATTTTCAATCAATTTCGATAGATTTTTTTTCTAATTTAACTTCCAAAATTACCTTTAATGCATTATGGGCATCATGGTATATTTCGGAACCATTAACACGTTCCATTATAATCTTCTTTAAAGGGATTTTAGTATTCATCTTTACATAATTACTTTTCTTTTGTTTTATTTCACAGAATTGTGGAATATATACTGGATAGTATTTTAAAAAATCAGTAAGATTCTGCGTAAACTCATATTTCTCTTCCCCTATTGAGGTAGTGTAAGGTATCTCGTAATAACATTTAAGAAAATCTCTATGGACTTTTTCCATCTGTACACAATTTAATGTATTGACAAGAATATCATAAGTTTCTTTTCTATCAGTATCTTCTTTAATAGATTCTTGTTTAGTGAGGTTAAGATCATTACCTTCAATCCTATTTAATAAATCATCCGTTAAAGAACAAAAATTATCATAATCCCCCATCGTGAATAATTGTCTATACGTATAGAGTTCTTCATCCGATACATCATATCTTTTTAATTCGTTAATTGATTCAACAGCCGTCAAACTAGGATCACTAAGTTTTTTAGCAATCTCACTAATACGTTGCATATTAGGTTTTTTACGCTCATTGAAAAGATTGTTACTAGCTTTAGATTGTCTAAATACTCTCGACATAGCTTGAAACAAATTATAGTGAACAAATCTAAAAACAAAAGTAATGATTTGATTATCTCTACATTCCCAGTCTATTTTATGTTTTAAACCTGTTTTGCCTTTTTTATTTTCGCCAGTTTTAACAAAATTGTATAGAATATCTTGAACGATAGTCTTTAGCTCTTCTGTATTATCGTTAAAATCATGTACGTAAATGTTACCCCCCGATAAATTTCTCAATATTTTGAAATGTTTCTTCTTGAAAAAGGACGTGAGCCAAATCAATATAAGACTATATATCCGCTTATCATTCTTCCCTCTCCTTATAACATTTTCAAGCACTTCTCTTGTCTCTTCATTAGTGAAACGAATAACAAAGTTTTTTTTATCGGTAACTTTTTTAGGAATATATCGAACTGCTTCGAGTTTTACCTCTTCAATTTCCTCTTCATCTACATCATGATCTGAGAGTTCCAAATCCTTAACAGGCTCTTCAGTCAATTCATTATCAAAGTCAAAATCCTCTAACTCTGGCTCATCAAATTTAAATTTCTTTTTTCTCAATTTTGTGTTAATACTCCTTACAATGTATAAATATACAATACATTTTAAAATATAGGTATACAAATTAAAATTAATATATAAATAAAAGAATAAATGTCAAATATATTTAATCCATTTGCAATACAGGAAAACTTACAAAAGCTAGGCAATTATGCGTCCAAGACATTTGAAGGCAATAAAGTAATAAGTCCCGATATACCTAGTAAAACTAAACCAGGTTATAGGGATGATTTAAACGCAGCTCAACAATTAAAGAGATTGCAGAATACACGAGATTATGGTTTTGGATTGCAGGGGCTAGTAGACGATATAGGAAAAGCACAAAGCTCCTTTTACCAAGGTATATTACCAGGAAAAACACTGCCAAAAGTTGTATCTCCAGCAGCAGGAGCAGCATTAGGGTATTATGCCTCATCCGCACCAGCATCTTTTGTGAAAAATCCTTTATGGAATATAGGTATTAGAGGAGCAGGAGCAGGAGTAGGAGCATTGGTTGGTGCAGCGGGATCAAGAAATGCAACAGATGATGAAAAAAAAGCATCTCAAATAGGACTAGATGAATTTGGAGCGACAAAACCATACAGACAAGCTTTAAAAGGAGATACAGATCAATTAAAGGCAAATGCAATTACTAATATTGGGGGATTGGTAAAATTCCCAACTTCAATTACCGATTCTATATCTCAATTTGGAGGTCAGTTCGGAAAAGATTTCGGGAAAGATTTAGAAAAATCAACTAATAAAGTAGTTAGTGGGTATGGGAAATTAATACAAAAAGGATCCGAAAAAGGTTTAACCGATTTACAACAAGGTAAAAAACAAAGGGAAGAAGGAATAAATAAACTTCTCAATATGGCTTATGGATCAGGTAAGTTAGACTTAAAAAAATTACCAGTAGATGTTTTATCTGAATTATCTCCTGATTTTGTTAAATCTATCATTTCAGGTAAAGGGATAGATAAGTTCTCAATTCCAGATGAGATTACTACCGCTTATAGTAATTCGCAAACAAAGAAAGGAGCGACTGAAATTGAAAATCACTTTAAAGGAAAGGGCAAAACACCTCAAGAAATACAAAAACTAAAAGAAGTGGGTATGGCGAGTAAGCCAGTGGCATCTTTATATCAAAGTATCATTACAGATCCTACCAATTTAGTTGATTTACCAATAGGTAAGTTGAAAGGTAGCCAAGCAACAAGAGAAGGTGCAGCTTTAAGTAATGCTACAGTACCTCCCGCACAATTAAATTCTGGACGAGTGCCTCTTCAATTGAATGCGGGAACCCCAAGGGAATTATCAAGTACTACTCCACCACAAATACCTTCCCAATTGAATTCTGGAATTCGTGGAGAATTACCAGCCCCAAAAGCAATAGAGAAACTTCCGCCAGAGACAAATGATCTGGGAATAAATAAAACAAAGAGTCCAGTTAAATCAGAAACTCCAATAGAGGAAATAAAACCAGCTGGAGGTCAAGATATAAATCAAGAGATAAAACCTCCAGAACTTGCTTTAACCCCAGAAGCCCCAGTACAGGAATTGAAGCCACCATCTACTCTCTTTGAAGAAATAGACAATTTTGCCAATCAGGGAAATGATTTGGACACACCAGAAGGATTACAGAAAGCAGAAGAAACCCTACTAGCAACCGGAAAATATACGGATGATGAAGTATTTGATGCGTTAATGCAGCATGGAAAACAACCAACCCCCACAATCAATCAACCAACTGAAACTTCCTTAGATAACCTCCCAACCGAACAATTACCCGAACAGACTCCAATACAGTCTGATCCTTATGAGGCATATACATCTGAAAATTATTTAAACCCATCCGAAGACTCATTATTAAAAAATTTAACAGCGAACAGATTACCAGGATTTGAAATTCCGATGCAAAGAGATTTCGAGATACCAATGGGATATTATCAAAAAGGACAGGAAGGAAGGGATAAATTTGTACCATTACTAGATCCTAAAGGTCAAAAAGTAATGACAAAAGTACCTTTTGAATTTGGTAATAAATTAGAAGCCGAAATATTTCCTTATGGGGCAGATTATTTAGATTTCCGAAGATCTAAAGATCCAGACTTTGATATCAATAATCCTAGATTAGCGAATGCTAAAAAAACCACTCAACAAATAGATGAATTATATAACCCGGTAGCGAGACAATTATTGGCAGAGGGTCAAGATATTGACAGTTTGAGGGCTAAATTAAGTCCTGAAGGACAAACCAGTATGGACTCTTTATTGAAAGACTTTACTAAAAATCTTTATTCTGGTCAAAGTGAAAAAATGAATAGTGTCATGACACATGTTCCAAATGCGGTAAAGAAAAATCTATTAACTCAAATTTTAGAAAAAGGGGGAGTTGCGGGAAAGGACTCTCAATCTCAAGCACAGTTTCTCAGATCTCTTACTCCCGAACAATTAAAGGGATTTAACTTAAAAACCAACACAGAAGCGTATAAGAATTTAGCTCCTTTAACACAAAGATATAGATCTCAGTTGAAAGATCTATTAGTAAATGAAGGTATTTTACCAGCTAACAAAACCCCAATGGAGGGACAACCAATTAATCCTCAACAGATTCCCGATACTCAAACTATTGACAATATTAAAACTCAAAACCACGATATAGAAAAAGAAATGGACTCTTTCACGAATGAGTTCTTAAAGGGAAATGGAATAGAAGCAGCAGAGTCAATACCAAATGAAGTACCAATACCAGAGACTGTAAATAACCCAACAATTAATGATTTACCAGAACAGAAAATTGTAAGTCCTGAAGACAAAAGGATTGGAGAACACTATAAAAATCGATATGATGAGTGGCAAAGAGCAAATGATTCAGGGAGTTTTTTAAATTATCTAACGAAACATCCTCCCGAATTAAAACAGAACTTTGATATTAATGATCCTAGTTTATTTCATTATATGGACTCAGAGACTTCAATGGGTTCCCAAGCCATAAGTAATATTCCATATACAGGTTATTCACATAATGATAAATTACTATTAAGTCCTGAAAAGCAATATGGCTTCGGGACAACTAAGCTAAGTAATTCTCCTTTACATAACAATCCATTATATTTTAAAAACTCCCTTCTACATGAGCAACAACATGGGATACAAGCTCTGTCAGGGGAACCACAAACAGTATGGGAACTCCAGAGGATAATAGGTTCAAGTACAGATACAAAATTAGTAAATGCGGCAAAACAGCAATTAGATGATTATGTTGAAGGGTATCGACATACAATAGGTTTTAATATAAAAGATAAAAATCAACAAAATCAATTAACAGATTTATATAAAAACTATTCAAAATACTATACTGA
>JAAFJH010000092.1 GCA_013298875.1 Synechococcales cyanobacterium bin2.concoct.b11b12b14.033 | reverse complement strand
AGAGGACAATCGACCAAAATAAAGAACTTAATTCTGAAAAATCCTCCGCCTTTAAAGCAAATGGTTTTACAAGAAAATGGTTGGTGGAATTTATATTTAATTGCTTTGCCAGTCAGCTGGAAAATACCGAAAGCTTTAGATAGCATTCACAATATTTCTCAAATTCCTCAAATACCAATTTTATTTTTGCAAGCTGAAAAAGATGAAACAGTGCCAGTAAAATATCAAAATATGGTTATTCAAGCCCATGAAGGTTCACAAAAAGTTTTAATTTTCAAAGGAGCTAATCATGCTTTTTTACCAATTATGTCGCAAAGCTCAAAACTAAAAGAAGGCTTTAATTGGCTGAAATTATAAATTTAAATTCTTGTCAGGAGCATCTTTTTTAGGCATTAAAATATTACTTAAGTCAGAAAGAACACCATTTATAAATTTAGGTGATTCGTCAGCCCCGTATTTTTCGGCTAATTTAAGAGCTTCGTCGATAATAATGGCTGGCGGGCAATCTGGTTTCATTAAAAATTCAGTAGCGGCTACTTTAAAAATATTTTTTTCAATGCTTAAAATTCGGTCAAAATTCCACTGCTTTTCTTTTTCCTTGCGGGATTCTAAAGCAGAAATAATTAATTCATCGATATGAGATTTGTTTTTGCGAATAAATAAAATAATTTCGCCAGCAAAAGAATAAGCTTCCCGTGATTGATTCAATAATTCTGGTAATTGTAAAGATTCTAAAATTTGAAAGGTGCAAGTTTCTAGCTTAATAATATTTTTGTGTATTTTTTCTAAATCAATATTAGTCGGACTTTCTTTTTGAGTTAAGCTATCATTGAAAAAGGCTTCGCCCAAAGTAGCTAAGTCACGCCTCACTTTTTTAACTTGATCTTTCGCATAATTACGCAAAGTTCTGGTCGCTGCCAAAATCAGTTGATCTGGCTCTGGGTTAGTGTTTGTTGATAGTTGATTTAAGGCTAAAAAGGCTAATTCTCTGCCGGCGGAACGAGTATTCAATTTATTATTAAGTATATCTGTTAAAAACAGGCTTTTTAATTTAGCATATTAAACAAATAAAGAAATAACTAATTTTTAAATAAATGACCGAAGAGCTTATCTCGAAAGAGTTTAATACCCAAATAAGAGTGATTTATGCTGACACAGACCAGATGGGCGTTGTTTATCATAGTGAATATTTAAAATATTTTGAAATTGGCCGCAATGAAATGCTCAGAGAAGCCAATTTTACTTATAAATATTTAGAATCACGTAATGTTTATTTACCAGTTATTGAAGCCCATTTAAAATATATTAAACCAGCTCGTTATGACGATATTTTGAACATTAAAACCAAAATGGTTCGGGAAATACATAAACAACTACGATTTAAAATGCAATGTCAAATTGTTTCGCAAGCTAATGAATTATTAGTTGAAGGTTATACCGTTCATATAATTTCAAACAAAGAAGGAAAAGCTTGGAGAGCACCCAAAGACGTTTATTATCCACTTCTCGAAAATATTTATAAAATTGATTAAACTTGGCATTACTGGCAATATCGCTTGCGGAAAAACTTTAATTGGTAATTATTTGGCTAAGCTTAAAATACCAGTTATTGACAGCGATACTATTGTGCATGATTTATTTGCTGCCCCGAATGAAGTAACTACAAAATTAATTGAACTCTGTCAACCAGCTAATATTACTAATGCAAATTATTTAAGTGAAAAAACTTCTTTCATTAATCGGCCAAAATTGGGTGAACTTTTATTTTTTGATTCAGCTTTGAAAAAACAAATTGAAGAAATTATTCATCCGAAATGCCGTGAAATTACGCAAAATTTTTTTCAGGAAAAATCCGAGCAAGGTTTTGAATTAGCCGTTAATTTAATTCCTTTATTATTTGAAAATAATTTACAAAGCCATTACGATAAAATTTGGTTAATTTATTGTCAGCCTGATATTCAAAAAATCAGATTAAAAAAACGTAATCTTAACCTTTCCGAAGAAGAAATTGAAGCTAGACTGAAAGCTCAAATTCCGCAAGAGAATAAAATAAATTTGGTTAATTTGGTGATTGATAATTCATCCGAAATTACAAAAACTTTGGCACAAGTTGATTCGGGCTTAAAAAATTTAGCCAAAAGTCTCTATTAGATTGTTAAAATTTATAGTCAAATATAGTAATTAGTTTTTTTTATGGAATATCAAGTTGAGCAAACCGAACAAAATAGCGACACAAACCTCAGCCCGGAAATTAGATTTGCTTATGCCGTTTATTTATTAGTCCTTAATAGTGGCGTGATGACCGAACATGGTGCTTTACTTCCGGAAGGTTTAAATATGCCAAAGCTATCGAGGCAAGCAGAAATATCTTTAAATTTTGCTCTCAAGCAAGGTGCTGCTTTACGTAGGCAAGGTTTTATTAAAAATCGGAAAGAAGATGGACGCATTGTAGTAACTGTGACAGAGCTAGAAAATTATTTAACTGAAAACGGTGTGGTTTTAGATTAAAATCAATAAACTTTATTTCATATGAAAAAATTTGCCGTAATTCTTTGTGGAGCCGGAAATTTAGATGGTTCCGAAATTCATGAAGCAACTTTAGCTTTATTGGCCATTGATGAATTGAATTGCCAGTATCAATGTTTTGCTTCAGACAAAGCTCAAGGCCGAGTAATGAATTTTGTAACTGGTCAGCCGGAATTAAATGAATCTCGTAATCAGTTAAAGGAAGCTGCTCGTATTGCCCGCGGAAAAATTAAGCCTTTTCATGATTTAAAAGTTCAAGATTTTGATGCTTTAATTTTGCCTGGCGGTTTTGGGGTTGCTTTTAGTTTGTGTAATTTTGCTGAAAAAGGTCATCAAGCCCAAATCCAATCTGAACTCTCTGAGATAATTCAAGCTTTTCATTCTGCTAAAAAACCAATTGGGGCAATTTGCATTTCGCCAACTTTAATTGCTTTGGCCTTAAAAGATACAACCCAAAATTTAACTTTAACCTTAGGCAATGAAGATGACTTAGCAGGTAAGGAAATTGAAAAACTAAATTGTAAAGTAATTCCCTGTAAGCCAGACGAGTATATTATTGACCAAGAAAACTTAATTGTTAGCACTCCAGCTTATATGAATGCCAAGCGAATTTCAGAGGTGAGAAATGGCATTGAAAAATTAGTAAAAGCTGTTTTTGAACTTCTTTAAACCTTTTTCGCCTAAAGTTTTCAACCTAAACTTAAGCCAGCACACAAGTTAATTACTTGTCCAGTCAGTCCACAAGCTGGTTCCGAAATTAAAAATTTTACCAAATGAGCAATTTCACTCGGTTCAATCCATCTTTTTTGCGGTACACAATCTATTTCATCTTTTTCATTTAGTGGATTATTTTCATCACCAAAAACTGACTCGCTTAGTGGGCTTTTTACCCAACCAGGACTAATTGAATTAATAGTTATGCCATATTCAGCCAATTCCAAAGCTAAAGATTTAGTTAATCCGATTAAACCCGCTTTGCTAGCTGAATATAAACTTGCATTTGCTTCACCCACTGACCCACTAATTGACCCAATATTAATTATCCGTCCCCATTTTTTCTTTTTTAAACCTTGGCTAATTAAATGGCATAAATGAATTGGAGCTTTTAAATTCAAGTCTAAAGTTTTATCAATTTGCTCAGCTTGTAAGTTATCAATGCTAGACCAAGTATAAATGCCAGCATTATTAATTAAAATATCCAAACCGCCGAATTCCTCGCTAAAACTAGAAATCAATTTTTCTCTAAATTTATAATCGATTAAATCGCCGGCCAAATAAGCTAAAACATTATTCAGTTCAGATTTTAAATATTTAAGTTTAACTTCATTCTGTCCGGTAATTAGCAGTTTTAAATTATTATCTTCAGACAATAAATTAACAATTGAATTGCCAATAACTCCGCTAGCACCAGTAATTAAAACAATTTTAGATTTTGAATAATTGTCTAGCATCCGTAACTTCACCTTTAATCGCTGCAGCCGCCACCATAACCGGACTCATTAAAATAGTACGACCCTGAGGGCTTCCTTGCCGACCTTTAAAATTACGATTACTGCTAGAGGCACATATTTCATCGGCTTGTAATTTATCAGGATTCATGGCTAAACACATAGAACAACCAGCTTCACGCCATTCAAAGCCAGCTTCTTCAAATATTTTATTTAAGCCCTTACTCTCAGCTTCCCTTTTTACTTGCATGGAGCCAGGTACTATTAAAGCTTTAACATTAGATGAAACCTTAAAACCTTTTACATATTTGGCAACTTCTTCTAAATCGCTTAGTCTGCCATTAGTACAGCTACCAATAAAAGCAACATTAATCTTAAGGCCGACCATAGGCTTTTCAGCTTCGAGCTTCATATATTCCAAAGCTTCTTCAAAAGTACCTTGGTCTTCTTCTTTAATTTGTTCTAAAGTCGGAATTTTTTCACCAATTGACATTGCCTGCCCAGGATTAATTCCCCAAGTTAAGGTCGGAGAAATACTTTCAGCTTGAATATTTACAATATCATCATATTCTGCGTCAGCTTCTGAAGCTAATGATTTCCATTTTGTAACCGCTTCATTCCATTTTTCACCAGCTGGAGCATATTCACGGCCTTGCAAATAATCAAAAGTAATTTGGTCTGGGTTTATATAACCAACTCTGGCTCCGCCTTCAATTGACATATTACAAATAGTCATGCGTTCTTCCATACTCATCGCATCAATTACCGAGCCACCATATTCATAAGCAAAGCCCATTCCACCTTTAACACCTAAAACTCGAATTATATGCAAAATAACATCCTTGGAATAAACTCCCGCCGCTAATTTCCCATTAATATTAATGCGTCTTACTTTTAGTCGGCCTAAAGCCAAAGATTGAGTAGCTAATACATCACGGACTTGGCTAGTACCAATACCAAAGGCAATTGCCCCAAAAGCTCCATGAGTAGAAGTATGTGAATCGCCACAAACAATAGTTGTACCGGGCTGAGTTAAGCCTTTTTCAGGGCCAATTACATGGACAATACCTTGGCTACCTTCTTCAGGAGAAAAATATTTAATATTAAATTCTTCACAATTTTCTTTAATCGCAACAATCATAGCTTCCGCCAAAGAGTCTTGATAGGGACGTTTAAGTGTACTTGTTGGAATAATATGATCGACAGTTGCAAAGGTGCGTTGTGGATAAGCAATTTTTAGTCCTAAAGCTCTTAACATTCCAAAAGCTTGGGGGCTAGTAACTTCATGGATTAAATGCAAATCAATAAATATTTGGTCTTGTCCTGAATTTAAACTTGCAATTTTATGGGAATCCCAGATTTTATTAAATAGATTTTTGCTCATTTGCTCAGTATAATTGTCCTCAAGGCTGTCAAATTTGTTTCAATTATACCAATCAATGCTTTTACCCGCTGGTGAATTTGAATTATTACTTTGATCTTTTCTTATAAACAAAAACACTATTTAATTTTGGTCATCTTTTAGGTGATTATTTCGATTTTGATCATAATTTCCCATATCATTCAATAAATCTTCACTCTAATAAAAAGCCATATTCATAAACTTTAGGCTGGATTTTTTCGGCTAAATTATTTAACCTTTCCCTTAAATTACTGATTAATTCAATATATTTTTCGTCTTGACTTTTATTATTCATATTGCCTTTTTCATTTCGCCCTTGAAAATACTCTCTAATATCATAAAGTGAAGCATTTACATTACAATTTCGCTGAGAATGATAATAAATATAAAGTTCTTTTCCAGCATCAAATACAGCTTGGGCTTCGGGCGAGAATTCTAAGGGTGTTTGTTCTTCTGGTTTTTCTAAAGATGCAAATAAATCATATGTAATTTGAGTATTCACTTTTCCAGCTATGAACTTACTCATAAAATTACTTTCAAATTTATCTCTGGCATTTACTTCTTCCTCTGTAAAAGGAATCCAGTGATTTGTACCATATTTACTTTGTATTTTATTACTAAAAAGTGTGTATGCTAAACAATTATTTTTTAATTCAGTATCAGTTTCCCATTTTTTCTTCGGATACAAAAATTGGTCTCTATCATTAATCCAAGAAGCAGGAATACATTTTTTGATCGCAAAATAAACGCAAGCATAAATTACATTTTTTTGATTGATTAAAAACTGCCCTGCTTCTGTATTGTAAT
>JAAFJH010000093.1 GCA_013298875.1 Synechococcales cyanobacterium bin2.concoct.b11b12b14.033 | reverse complement strand
TTGTTATATTAAAACCATTTTTATTGGTAAATTCAATATCACCGTTTCCGCCAGCATTAAAAGCGACTTCTTGGACTTCATTTGGTATATTTAAACTTATATTTCCATCAAAAGTAGTGGCTGCTAAACCTTTGGCATTAATAATTTGATTTTGATTAATATCTCCAGAACCAGCTACTGCTAAACCAACATAACCATTAACAGTTGAAATGCCACTAATCGTATCAGTTGTATTTGGTATTAAGCCAGCACTAATCGTAAATCCATCTGCGTCAACATAATTAATATTTCCACCACTTTCCGAAATAAAAGCTACTTCACCAAAATTATTTTGCGTAGAAAGTAAATTAATATTATTTTGGGCTTTACCGAGGACAATATCATCTGCTCCAATAATACTGGTTGTCGAAGTTGGGCTTTGTGTAATTGAGCCATTTTTACTTTCAAGATATAAAGTCGCTCTATCAGCCCCTGAATTATTATTATTGCTATCTACTAATATTTGAGCATCATTAATAATTAAGTCATTATTTGAAACTAAACTAATATTTTTAGTAGCGGATACCTGCTCATCAATACTTAAACTTCCGCCAGATTCCACTGCTGCGTCAAAGCCACCACTTGCATCATTACCATTAGCAGTTATACCCGTAATAGTACCGGTATTAGTAGTGGTAATTTCTCCGATACTTAAATCTTGTGAGCTGATAAATTTAATTTCTCCATTATTAGAAGTTAAAGCCACGACTGAAGCCTTATTATTTGGATTATTTAAAATAATATTTCCATTATTAGTTAAAGCAGCAAAATTATTTGAATTTATTACTTCACTTTGAGTTAAATCACCCGTGCCGCTAATTTTAAGACCCGTAGTGCCAGTAGTATTAATGCCAGTTACGCTAAAAGGAGTAATAACTGTATTATCAACAGCAGTTCCACTTGCAATTTCTACTGAATTTAAATCGGTATAAGTAATGATTCCGCCATTATTTGACTGAAAAGCGATTTTGCCAAAATCATTATTATTGTTTTCGAGGGTAATATTATTTTGAGCTAAAGCAATTAAAGTATTATTATTTCCTCCTTCAATTGGGCTAATTCCAGACTGAGTAATTGAGCCATTTAAACTTCTGAGAGCTAAAGTCTCATTACCAGTATTATTGGTGTCTACTTTTACTGCTTGATTAATATTTAAATCACCGCCTGCAACTAAAGTAATATTACCAGTGGCTTTTACTGCTTGATTAATATTTAAAGTATCAGTTGCTCCAGTTCCAGATTTAAGAACAATATCGCCATTAGTAGCTGTTACACCAACACTTGAATCAACTGAACTAATAGTTAAATCATTGGCATCTAAAAAGGTAAATGAGCCATTAGTGCTGCGTCCAGCCAAATTTAAAACATCATTGGTTGTATTATCTAATTGTACATTTTGACCGATTAATTCGAGGTTTAAATTGGAATTATTAATTTGTCCAGTACTTGTATCAGTAATATTATCAGTTGATCTTACTGACAGAGTCGGTGCACCGGTAACAGTCATATTATCAGTAATAGTAACAGCTCCAGTATTAGTAGTATTACCAACTTGAATTATATTTGCACTAATATTATTTAATTCAGCATTAGAAATTTCTAAAACTCCAGTAGTTGAATCAGCAAGAGAGCCTAAATTAATTTGAGTATTAGGGCTGAAGTTTTGAATTATAGCTCTCTGAGAGGCTATTACATTGCCGTCTAATTGTAAATCTTGGGCAGTTAAAGTAATATTAGCTCCATTTACTTTGGCACTAGTTTGTACTTGTATTTTGGTATCAATCGCCGGATTAGTTGTTCCAGCCGTCAAATTAGTATTAGCAGTACCAGAATTTACATCATTTACCGCTGAGGTATTAGCTACCGTCAAATTTCCATTAATCGTTGAAACATTAATATTACCATTATTAGTGGCTAAGCCAGCCAAATTATCTACCGTACTAATAGTTAAATCATCTTTATCCACAAAGGTAAAAGTATTACCCGCTCCGCTAACTCGGCCGCTTAAATTATTGACATCATTATTTACATTATCCAAAGTAACATTTCTACCGGCTCTAATAGCTAAATTAGCTTCTTCAATATAACCAGCCGTATCGGTAATATTTCCACCGCTCTCTAAGTCAAGTGTTGGGCTCAAATTCGGATTAATAACTGAAGTAATTATCATATTGCCACTATTATTATTACCAACTTGAATAGTATCAGAACTAATACGGTCAAGCTCTGCATCACTAATTCCGAGTAAATTGTAAAGGCCAGCTGCGGAAGTTCCAGAATCCGTACCACCTAAATCTATTTGAGTACCATTAGTTGCTTGATATAAATTAGCTCTTAGTAAAGCTTTATCAGACTGTAAAGTCGTTCCAGTTCCATTATCAATTCCGCCTTTAATATCAACTGTGTTTGGAATATAAATATTATTTGAAATTAAAGTAATTGTATTAGCTGTATTAGTCGGAGCAATAATATTTTCGGGTAGAGTAATATTGTTTTTTACATCAATAAAATCACGATTTCTTAAACTTAAATTAGTATCTTTGTAAAAATTATCATTAACGGTTAATCCGCCACCATTATTAGCACTTCCAATTGTTAAGTTTGGAGAAGTTATGCGGGATAATTCAGAATTAGAAAGATTAAAAGTATTAGGGATTAACAAGTCAGCATCAAAAGCTTGTCCGCCACCTAAAATATTGCTGGTATCACCAAAAGGCTGTATTGTTACTGAATTAGCTCCATTAATAACTGTAGAAGTATTAGTGTCAAGCAAAAACCGATCAGCCGTAATTGTAATATTATTACCTAAAATATCATTATTAATTAAAACCTGATTACCACTTCCAGCTGACGTTAGAGAAACATTATTATTAAAAACATTAATTGAATTACCAACCAAGTTAATAGCTCCCTGAGTTCTCAAATCTAGGTTAGTAGCTGGCAGGCTAATATTTCCGGCTAAATTAATATTACCGCTATTAGTATTAGAGCCAATATTTAAATTTGTAACAGTAAAAGTATTAAGTTCTGCCTGGGAAATGGCAAGTGTAGTGGCATTATCCGCAGCCGCTCCCCCAATTAATATATTTCTATTTGCAACTGGAATTATATTTAAATTATTAGTAGTAATACTGGCAGTTGGATTAATATTTAACCAATTAGTATTTAAATTAATATTGCTAGCTGGAGTAGTTTGTAAAATTGAATTACCCAAAACTGAAAGTTGCCCATTAGTAGCGGTTAAATTAAGATTTCCTGTAGCTGTATTCGCAATGGTTGAATTATTAACTGTAATATTATTAGTGGCAAGTAAACCAATAGTGCCATCAACAGCACTTAAATTAGCATTTATAAAAATATCATTTCCAGCATTAGCAAAAATACTTTGTGTGCCAGTCAGACTTAAAGCATCATTAAAGAAAATATCATTATTTGCTAATAAGCTTATATTTGTACCGGCTGCCAAAGTTAAAAGGTTAGCAGAGCTTACATAATAGTCATTGACTGTATCAGAATTATTGGTTAATTCGCTAAAATTTAAAGCATTGACCTGGATGTTTGGAGCAATAGCTGGATTAGTTGTAATAAAAATATTTCTGGGGTCAAATAAAACAGTTCCAGTTTGTCCATGATTAGCGGTTGTATTTACTTTTCCATCAAATCTTAAACCTTGCTTACCAGATATTTCGACAAAGCCACCATTTCCAGACTGATTTCCGCCTTTGGCTTCAGCTGAACCATAAAACCAAGTCGTTTTATCAGCCCAAGCAATAGTTTTTCCGCCATTTCCTGTCTCAGTGGCATTAGCTTTCAGCTCTACGTCTTTGCCAATATAAGTTTTTTGAGCATTGTAAATTTCTGAGTTTTTACCTTGATAATCTCCTCCAATTAAGATTTCTCCTCCATCAGTTTTGCCTGAAGCATCAAGTTTACCGCTGAAAATCCCGATATTATCGCCTAAAACCTTTATATTTCCGCCTTTTCCAGTTTCACTAGTAGCAAGTAAATTACCGGTATTTATCACATTAGCCGTTTTATCAGTACTTTGGCCAATTAGTATAATTTCTCCACTTTTATTTTTAAAGCCAGTTGCCTGAATTAAACCAGTATTATTAATTGCTTGATCGTAAATTGCACCATTTAAATTAGCCTGGGCTTTTATGGAATTGGCACTCAGAGAGCCTGTATTGGAAATGGTACTTTGTACACCCTGTACTTTTTGTTCTAAAGCTTCATTTATTTGTACATCAACATTAACTCCATCTTCCATGGTAATAGTGGCTGATTTACCGACGGCCATTTGAATTGAACCATTTGGAGCATTAATTGAACCAGTATTTTGAATTGCCCCACCTAGTAAAACTACCGAACCATCTTTAGCCGTAATTTTCCCTTGATTGACTATACTGGCTGGGCTATTACTTCCTTGGTCAAAACTATAATTGCCATTTAAAAACTTTTCATTACTAGTATTTAAAGTGGAAGTTACCAGTGATCCAACATTGACTTGAGCAGTTGAACCAAATAAAACCCCACTTGGATTAACTAAAAAGACTTTTCCATTTGAATTGATTGAACCAAATATTTCAGAACCAATACCACCAGTAACCCGATTCAAAATAGCTGACTGAGAGTTTGGTAAATTAAAATTAACCGTGGCATTTTGACCAACATTAAAGGTTTGATAATTTGCAATTGAGCTATTGGCTTGGCTTGAGACATTTAAAGTATTGCCAGCTTGATTGAATTCCACATTCCCAGCCACCGATTGATAACCAGTGGGCAAAGCATTAAGAGCGGGATCACTGTGAACAGCTGGAACATTAGTAATTAAAACCATTGACAATCCCACAACCCCACAACTATGTAGAAAATCTTTGCGTCCATTAACAATACCAATTAAAAATGACCCGAATTTGTTATACCATTGATCTTCGTAGGGGTTGATTTTAACGGCCGCTGCATAAGATTCAATAGAGGAGTTATTAATAATTTGTTTCATTTTGTCTCGGTATTTTTAATTTAGCCTTAGTTTAAGTGGGGAACTTTTCTAAGCTTTAATTTATTACAGTTTTACTTTAAAAGCTTAAGTTCAAAGTTTGGTTAAGCTTTCATGTAAATAAATTTAAGCATAGGGTTATTGTTAAATATTATAGCTTTTTTATCGTCAATCTTATGTGGGAAAACTAATTAAGACTTAATAAAATCAGCCTAAAACTTCATGGCATCAACTGATTAAAACTTCGGATTGATTTTTTAATTACTCGCAAGTATTAACTCATTTGATTAAAAGTTTTATTGATCAATATTTTTAACTTCCCGGTTTTTATCAGAGGGAAAAGCAATATCTGAATAATCGACTGGCAGAAAAGCACCCGCTGAAACAGTATATTCAATATTATCCGAATTTACCGGGCTGACAAATTGGCCAGCTGTTTTAATAAATTCATCCCCTTGTACTGAAGCATTATCTAAAACTACTTTTCCAGAAGCTTTAATATAATTTTCAAGGCCAGAAATCATATTATCTGTTGAGATTTTTGGCTGATTATTATTGCTTTCATTATTATAAAGAATATAACTTCCAGAAGTTGTAGTATAAAAATTACCAGCAGAGCCTTGTTTAGCCTGACCAGCCAAAACATTTGCAATAACTGGAGTTTTAGTATTAGTTTTTATCGAAAAGAGAAAACCATTATTAAGTGGCGGAATTAAAACTGGATACAAAGAAAAACCATTTTCGGAAAGTAATAAGTTTTTGATGAAATTATACTCAAATAAGTAATTAGGTCTTGGGCTAAAGCCAGTTTGATTAGCACGGTCTATAATATAACCACTTTGCATTCCTTCCCATAAACCTATCGGGGCATTAATATCACCAACTTTATTACCGATTAAAATAATATCTGGTGCAATTAAACGTGGATAATTATTTCGGTTCAAGCCATTTATACTGCCAGTATTAGCTATTAATTGAATACTACCGTTTAAAACAGAAAGAACATTATTACCCAAATTAATATTGGCCTCATTACCCGCCGTTAAAGCAATTCCACTTGGAGCATTTAAAGAACCCGCTACATTAATAGTTCCACCCGAATTTACGGCTAGAGAGCCATTTCCTAAA
>JAAFJH010000091.1 GCA_013298875.1 Synechococcales cyanobacterium bin2.concoct.b11b12b14.033 | reverse complement strand
TGGCGTTGAAAAAATTATTGATGAAGCCGGCGGCATTGAAGTAGATATTCCGAAACGAATGGTTTACAAAGATAAAACTGATGGCTTAGACATTAATTTGGAAGTGGGAACTCAAACTTTAACTGGCAAACAAGCAGTTGGTTTTTTACGTTTTAGGCACGATAATCTGGGCGATATTGGACGTATTCAAAGACAACAAATTTTCTTGCGAGCCATTAAACAAAAATTAGCTAATCCATCTTTGTATACTCGAATTCCACAATTGATCAAAGCTTCCTTAGACAGTGTTTTAACTGACACAGCACTGAACTTTATTGATTTAATCAAATTAACCAATTTCACCAAAAGCTTGCCCGAAAATTCGCATATTTTTGCTACTTTGCCAGGTGATTTCTCGATGCCAGAAACGCAAACTAAAGTAGTTTATGAGGAAGTAATTACTGTTTCAAAGCCAGCTCCTGTTCATAATACTGATAATCCTTATTCAGAAAAATCAGACGATGATGATGAGTCAACTAATTCAGGCTCAACAGACGAGCCAGTACAAGCCACCGAAATAACTAAAAAAGTGGAATTAAGACCAAAAGTTATAACTTATACAGCCCCTTTTATTAGTTATTGGCTGCCAAATGAAAAAGAAATAGAAAAATTAATAAATAAATTATTTAAAAATGAAGAGAATAGCGATCCAGAAGACTTATCAGCCAGTAATATAAAAGTAGCCATTGAAAATACAAGCTATAAAGAAAACGGAAACCTAGCTGTCAGAATTTTGACTAAGCGTTTAAGAAAGGCGGGCTTTGAAATTATTGATATTGCGAATGCTAATAAATTTGAAAAAGCCGGAATTTATGCCCAAAAAGGTAATGTGGAAGAAGGAGATTTTTTAAGAGATAAATTAGACCTCGACAAATCAGATGTGGAAGTTTTAGCGGGTTCAGCTGGCTCACCGTTGGCAGATATTACCATTGTTTTAGATTCTGATTTAACCAATAAATTAATTAATCAAGAAAAAGAAATTTAATAATGTTTTGTAATTGATTTTTGCTCATTTATTCTAAGTAAAATAGCGTATAAATCTGCTATCATCAGCTTTTATTTCAGGTAAATTCTTTACAATTCCAGCTTATGAGCAATAATCCTAATATAAATATTTTTTTAGATCCAAATTACAAATCTTCTTTTACGGCTTTAAATGAACCATTCGAAGATTTAAGTCAAAGCGATAGTTCTTTAGAATCAAATAGCCGTAGTAATTTACAAAATATTGTCATTCTAGACTTCGGTTCCCAATATTCTGAGCTAATTGCCCGGCGGGTGCGTGAATTAAAAGTTTATTCGGAAGTTTTATCGCATAATATTTCGGTTGAAAAACTCAGGCTTTTATGTCCGCAAGGAATTATTTTGTCGGGTGGCCCAGCTAGTGTTTACGAAAAAGGTTCGCCAGATATTGATCCTGAGATTTTTGAACTTGGCATACCAATTTTAGGTATTTGTTATGGTATGCAGATTACAGTTTTAACTATGGGTGGAAAAGTAGCTCCTATTCATTTGGGCGGTGGTGAATATGGTAAAGCTAAATTATTTTTGGACTCAACCGATGGGATTTTTAGCGGTTTAGAGAATTCATTAATGACCTGGATGAGTCATGGAGACTCAGTTTTAACTTTACCAGATGGTTTTCAGATTATTGCTCATACGGCCAGAACACCGATTGCAGCGATTGCAAATGAAGAAAAGAAAATTTATGGTGTACAGTTTCACCCAGAAGTAGTACATAGCGAAAAAGGTATGGAAATTCTGGCAAATTTTGTTTACCGGATTGCTAATTGTAAGGCGGAATGGACAACTGGACAATTTTTAAATAATTCTATTAATGAAGTCAAAGAAACAGTCGGAGAGGGAAAAGTTTTATTAGCTTTATCCGGGGGGGTTGACAGCTCAGCTTTGGCTTTTTTATTAAATAAAGCAATTGGGAAACAGTTAACTTGTATGTTTATTGACCAAGGATTTATGCGTTTAAATGAACCAGAAAAATTATTACAAGTCTTTCGGGAGCAATTTAAAATACCGGTTATATACGTTAATGCCAAAGAAAGATTTTTGAATAAAGTTAAAGGAATTACTGATCCAGAGCATAAACGTAAATTAATTGGCGAGGAATTCATTCGAGTTTTTGAAGAAGAATCCACTAAACTTGGCCCAATTGCCTTTTTAGCTCAGGGAACTTTATATCCGGATATTATCGAGTCCGCGGGTGCCAACTATGACAGACAAAAGCCGGGTGAAAAAATTGCCGTGAAAATAAAGTCTCATCATAATGTTGGTGGTTTGCCTGAAAATATGAAATTTAAGCTTTTGGAGCCTTTTCGTAAGTTATTCAAAGATGAAGTCCGTCGAGTGGCACGTGAATTAGGGGTTCCAACTCGTATTACCAAACGTCATCCTTTTCCTGGACCGGGTTTAGCAATTAGGATTATTGGTGAAATTACCGAAGAAAGGTTAAATATTTTACGTATGGCGGATTATATAGCCCGGGAAGAAATTGATGAAGCAGGTCTTTACGATAGTGTCTGGCAAATTTTTGCAGTTTTATTGGCAGATATTAAATCGGTGGGAGTTATGGGCGACAAAAGGACTTATGCTTCTCCAATTGTGATTAGGGCAATTAAAAGTGAAGATGGAATGACCGCTGATTGGGCACATTTACCATATGAGGTTTTAGAGAAAATTTCAACTCGTATTATCAATGAAGTAGCGGGTATTAATCGGGTTGTCTATGATATTACCTCTAAGCCACCCGGCACAATCGAGTGGGAATAAAATATTTTGAAATATTAAGGAATATTTAAGGAAAGGTTTTTATTTAATAAAAAAAGCTAATATTTCGGGTTTTTTAAAATTTTTACAATAGAATATTTAGTAATTAATTTAATTCGTGAGGAATTAAGCCATGTTAATAGCAAGAAAATTATTCGACAACTTCCTAGATGCTACTGATGCACAAAAGAAAGAATATGTCTATGAATTAGCCATTTACGACTTAGATGAAGCAACAGCCTTGATGGCCAATCTATATGAAAGTATTTTTGGAGACTATCCAACTGGTTTAGTTGCAACTTTTATGCAACAACATTTAAAAGATAAAGTCTTTCAAAAAACAGTTCAGGCAAATCAGGCTATGGCTGCATAAGTTCTCTTTAATTCTAATTAATCCCAACCTAAGAAAGATCCTTTAATAAGTTATTAAATTAACTAAATTTCGGGTTCTTTTTTATTTGTCCATTTAATTTTGTGCATCCAAAGCTAAATTACATAAAGCATCAGCGGATTTATTTTTTTCCCGTCTAATATGTTGAATTTTGTAATTTTTAAGTTGCTTGAGTAAAACACTGACTTGATTGAATAGTAAAAGCAAGTCAGTGTTTTTTACCTTATATTCTTTTTTAATTTGCTTAACAATTAATTCGCTGTCCATTTCAATCGTCAAATTTTCCGGAGCCAGCTCAACTACTTTCTTAAGTCCTTTAAGCAAAGCCATATATTCGGCATAATTATTTGTATAATTCCCAATTGCTTCTCCAAAGTCATAAATTTTATTTTCCTGATTATTTTCTTGGTTATAAATGACAAATCCAATTGCAGCAGGGCCAGGATTTCCTCGACTAGCACCATCAGTGCGTAAAATTAAAGTTTTAGAGCTTAAATTACTTTTTATTTTTTGGTCTTTAATTTTAAATTTCAAATCTGTCCAGCTTGTAAAAGAGCTTGCTCCCATGGCTTTCAATTCATTTTCACTGGCTAATCCTTCTAAGCACAAAACTTTTACTCCCGCTTCTAAAGACATTCGAATATCATTGGGCGCATCTCCAATTACAATGGTTTCAGATAGTTGAATATTTAATTTTTTACAAACTCTCTCTAGGGGCTTTGGAGATGGTTTAGCTGGCATTATATCACTGCCTTCTACGCTGGAAAACAAATCTAAAACCTCAAAGCGGGCTAAAGTTCGGGTGGCGTTATCAGTTGAATCGGAAGTAATTAAAGCTAACTTTATATCCGGAGCTTGACTCGAAATTTGTTTAATGAATTCAAAAGCTCCATCTATGGGTTCGGCTAAAGTAGCAGGATCATTTTGGTGTAAAGCCCACTCAATCGCTTGATCAGTTAAATTCAAAGATTGTTCCCAGGTAAACCTTTCAGGAATTAAAGCATGAATAACCGAGGCCAAGCAATAAGATTGATTTTCAAAACTCAAATTTACAATTGGGCCGTTTAAACTTATTGAACCTGTTTCGGGATTTATACCGGCGGCTCTTAATAAGCGATTACGCCAGCTAAATAATTCAGATGAGTTTTTTGATAATTGTTCCGCTAACCACTGTGCTCTAGCTGCTGCCATATTGAGCCAAACTGAACCAAATTTTACAATTGTGCCATCTTTATCCAGAACAATTAATTTACAGTTTTCAAATGAGCCGTTGGGCCACAAAAGCTCAATTACCAAAATTTACAACCTCACTAAAATTTATTTTTATAATTCTAATGAAAACCCGCTGATAAAACCTAAAATTTTTAAGCTAATTCATTTGAGTCTTTCTTAAAAAATAATTAATTTAAATAAAACTTTTCTATAATTATTAAGACTCTTTTCTAGAGAGGAAAATATAAACTTTATTAAATTTTTGATTAGTTTATCAATTATTTGACAAAGCAAAATAAACACAGTAATTTATTTATTCTGCAAACAACTTAATATTTACTTAAGATTTCATGATTCCACAAATTAAAACAAATTCAATTTTTCGTTTTCAATCAAAGCATATTTCTAATTCAAAGCAGAAAATGACAGTTAAATCCACGCCGGATCATTCATCTCAATTAAATGCTGCCACTCAATTACATGCTGTTCCTCATGCCCTTCCTAATCTAAACGAAAAAAAAAGCTGAACATTTGTTATCAAAATTAAGAAACAAAGAAATAAGAGTAGTAGAAGCCTTGCAGGAACTTAGAGCTTTAGGGCAACTTGAAGCTTTACCAAAACAATTATATTTGCAAATTTTAAGAGAAGCTCAAATATCATTACAAGCTTTACCCGATAATCAACAAGAAAAAGTTTTAAATAATCCTACAGTTTCCAAAAGTCTCGAAAATTTGCCTTCTCATCCAATCTTTGCAGATAATCCCTTTTATCTCTTCAACTATCTTCCCCCAAATTTTACTAATAAAGGAGAAGTTTGAAAGTAGATTTTGTTTTCAGCATAGATCGGGCTTAATCAAGTAATATAGAATAATTATTTTTGTATTTTCCCTAATTTATGATTCAATCAAATTCTGATTTCTGCTACTGTATTGATGTTCCGGCTACGTCGGCTAATTTGGGTCCTGGCTTTGATTGTTTTGGCTTAGCTTTGCAGCTATATAATAAGTTTATTTTTAAAGTTTCAGAAAATCAACCTGAACATGTCTCTCTCAAAGCTAATTTTCCGCTTAATCAAAATATCCGTAATAATTTAATTTATAAAGCTTATGCTCACACCCTAGATTGTATTGGTTACAAAAATACTTTTGGTATTAATATTAATGTCATTAGCGATATTCCATCTGCCAGAGGGCTTGGTTCTAGTGCAACGGCGGTGGTGGCAGGAGTTTTGGCGGCTGGAGCAGTTTCGGGTACTAATTTAAGATTATCGGAAGCCATTGAAATTGCCACTGAAATTGAAGGCCACCCTGACAATGTTGCACCCGCTATTTTAGGAGGAATGACCCTTTCAATTCAAGAAAGATCGAGTGTTTATTCGCAAAAAATAGAATGGCCAGACGAATTAGCGATTTTAGTAGGTATTCCAGAAATTAAAGTACGCACTCAGTCAGCTCGTCGGGTTTTACCTCGCCATGTTTCTTTTGAGGATGCAGTTTTTAATTTACGCCGAGCTTCACTTTTAATTAGTTCATTAGTAAAGCGGGATTGGAGAGGCTTAAGTATTGCTATGCACGATAGTCTCCATCAAGATGCCAGGTCAAGTTTAATACCGGGTTTAAATAAAGTTTTAAATGCTTGCCGGGATGCTGGAGCGATTGGAGCAGTTTTAAGTGGTTCGGGACCATGTATCTTATCGGTAATGCCTGCTTTCCATCAAAATACTATCCATGCGGTGGCAGAAGCAATTGAAAGGACTTGGAGGCAATATAAAGTGGACGTCGAAGTTAAACAATTGCAAGTTCAAAGAATTACGACCAAAGTTAGGACAATCTCTTTGGAAGAATATAATCATTTAATTGA
>JAAFJH010000090.1 GCA_013298875.1 Synechococcales cyanobacterium bin2.concoct.b11b12b14.033 | reverse complement strand
GATATAACACAAATCAACGCTCTCAGGCGGAAGAGACTTTAAAACGATAATATTAAAATAAGTCTAGTTTTATGTCTCTGGAAAATGCAAAGCAAGAATGTTTCAATTAGAAATTAGAAAAAATGCTATTAAGTTTCTAAAAAGTCGTTCCCAAAAAGATAGAGAGCGTGTTTTTTAGCCTAAGCATAGTTTAATATTAGGATTCAGAGCTTCCAGAAGCTTTATTGCTTGAGATATGCTTGGTTCTCTCTCAGAATTTTCGTATTGCTGATAACTATTAATAGATTTGAATTGTAGAATATCTGATATTTCTTTTTGAGGTCTTGAGCCTCTTAGACGCTTCAACGATAAAGCAAAAATAGCAGATGGATTACTAGCCTCTAAAAATACTTTGTTTCTCAACGCTTTAATTTGTATTTCACATGGAAGCAAATTATATTCTTCAAGTAAAATTTCAACAAATTCCTTGGCTATCTTCAATGCTTGATCTTTACTTTCTCCAGAGGAAATCTGATCTAGTGCTGGGAACTCAACCAGCCAAAATTTACCCTCTCTTCTAAAAAATCCTTGTATATTAATCATTTTGATCACCTTTTCTACTATTGCTTAATTTCGCTCTTTTTAAGATTTTCTTGACTAAACTGTCTGATATTTCTTTGTGTCTTTCAACTGGCTCAATATCTAGACCATTTGTCCAAACATCATGATTTCCTCCATGGCTCTTTAAGTACCAACCGAGCTTTTCTAATTCCCGAATTAAACCTTTTCTTTTCATCTTTATATTATACCATCAATTGATAGTAATAAATCAATAATTACAACGATTTTTTCTGTGGCGGTGCGGTAAATAATGATGTCTTTCTTTCACTAAAATATTATTAGCTTGAGTGAATACAATTTAGACTATTTTAATACAACATAAATCAACGCTCTCAGACGGCAAAGACTTTAAAACTTCAAGATTATCACCGAGTATTAGAAGAAAAATTTATTATTTTGAAATTTTCTCACTTTAAACTTGAAAAGTAATTTGTGAATTAAGATAGACTTCAGTTTAGTTTTTATGATTTTGCTTTTTCGTTTTGCTTTTTTTTATTCGTCATAAATTTGGGCTTTTACTTGGTCTGGCTTTGGGTCTGGGATTATTAGCTTTAGGCAAATTATATTTTTGCAAAGCCGACTTTTGGTGGGAGGTAATTGGGGCTAAAGCCGAAAATTTATTAGGAAGCCAATTAGAATGTAAAATTGTTAAATGGTGTGGCCAGCCCAATCAATATAGTAGTATTTGTGCTTTTGATTGTGAAACTAAAGATCAAGCTTTATATGCCGCTAAAATTAATAATCATTTATTTCGAGGTCAGACTGAGGTTTTTGACTGGGGAATTAGAAAGTTTTCGAGAAAGAGAGAAAAAAAATATTTTCCCCGAATTCCTTATGGTGTCAATTCTTTCATTTATAAAAATGGAAATATTTTAAATAAAATTCAAATTCAAGAAATTAAATTAAATCGCCAAAATTTTATTGGACAGCATTGGAAAGTTACCGCAAAAACTCAAAAAGAAGATTTTGTATTGGCTGGTCATATTGGTGATTCTTCAGATTTTTCGATTAAATTAAATGAATTTGCTTTCCCAAAATTTTCGGTAAGTGGCCAAATTCATGTCCAGAACAAAGCTTTTAAGCAAAAACCCATTGAAATAAAAACTGAAAATTTAAACTATATTTTTGAAAATTTACCTTTTAAAATTTTGAACTTAACCGGAAATTTAACTACTAATAATGAAGGTAATCAAATTGTTAAAGTTCAAAATTTGTACGTGGAGCTAGATAAAAATTTAAAAGTTAGACAAATTCCCAAAAAGCCAGACTCAGCCGGAGAAAACGAAGAATTTAAAATACAAAATTTTGAAATGGCTGACTTAAAAAACTATTTACAATTTTTTAAATTACCGTATAAATTGCCCGACTTAAAAGGAAATATGCAAGGGAAAATTTGGCTGCCATCTTTAAATAAGCAAAGTTTGCCCAAAACGGAAATAGCTCTTTGGACAGATAATTTAGAAGTAAAATTGGAAGCCGCTGATATTTATATTGGTTTAATTAGCGGGCAAATTCGTTTTAATTTAAAAAAAGAAATTTTATTAGCTAATTTATTTATGGCTGATTTTCCTTTGTCAAAGCTTAATAAATATATTGAAACTAAAACTAATAATCAATTAAGTGTCATGGAAGGCTCGGCTAAAGCCAATATTTTTTTCGAAGCTAATCAAAAAAGTTTTCAGAATAAACTCGAAATTAAAAACTTAAAAGCTAAATATCAAAATATCTTTATAAATAATGGACAAGCTGACTTTTTTATAACTGAAAATTTTAATGATTTAAAAGGTAATTTTCAGACTGAATTAATGAATAAAACTAATTTGGTAACCGGAAATGTAAATTTAAAACTTACCTCTTTAGATGGTGAAATTCAGCTTTTGGTCAAAAAATTAATTTTGGATGAAATTATAAATAAATTATTTAAGCAAAATATTAATTTAAATGTCAAAAACTTAAACTGTAAAATACCAATTAAAAATAAAAAAATTAATAGTATTAGTGGGCAAGCTCAAATTGAATCAGGTGAATTTTTATTCCGCAAAAATAATTTAGGAAAAATCAGTATTAAGGGCGGAAATATTAATTTTACGGAAAGAGAATTAAAAATCAATAATATTTGGCTAACAAAAAACCAAAATGAAAAAGTAAATTTGGATTTAAAAATAAATTTAGCTAAAAAAGAATTAATTGATTTAATGGCTAAAGGAATCATTGGATTTAAGTCAGTCGCCCAGTTTTTAGCTTTACCAATTAAAGAAGAAGCTGGACTTTTAAATTTAAACCTTAAAGTTCAAAACCAAGAATTAAAAATTGCCGATTTAAGTTTGGATAATATAAATTTTAAAAGTAAACAAAATTTAGAAATTAAAAATTTGAATGGTTTTGTCAATTATGATTTCAAGCAAAAAAATTATAAAGTTAACCAAATTTATTTAGAAAATAATAAATTTGGAAGTACTTGTCTGAATGGGTTTTTCCAGCTTGATAAAAAATTGAATTTACAGGCTTTAAATTTAGATTTGGACGGAATTTTAAAACCAAATTTAAATTTAAAAGCTCAAGACTTAAATATTTCTGAATTACCTTTTAAATCAAAAGTCGAATTTGAACCGCAGCAAAAAAGCTTTTTAATTGATTTTGAAGGCCTAGAAAAAAATACTCATATCTATGTGAGTACTTTACTGAAGCCGAATTTCGCTGATTTAAATAAATCGTTTTTTGAAATTAATGATTTAGAATTTTTATTGCCAGGAATAAATATTTCAGCCAGAGCTAAAGGATTTTTACAAGATTTTCAAATCAAGGTTATCCGTGAATCATCAGTTGATTTAAGCCGAATTTCTAAAAATCTGAATGGTTATATAAGTTTTTGGCTTGAGGCGAATAAAGTTAATCTTTTTGACCGTAAAACTTTTTGGAATAATTCAAAAATTGTAGTTAAAACCAATAATTCACAAACTATTACTTTGGAAAAAGCCGAATTGTCTGAATTAGAAAGCTATTTTGAAGCTAAAGACGGAGAGGGTTTTGCTACTGTAACCATTGGAAAAGGACGATTAAGAAATTTGCCTTTTGAAAAATTAAATGCTTCTTTTAAGCTAAAAAATAATGACTTGAATTTTAATAGCTTAGACTTTTCAGCGGCGGATGGGCAAGTTGGCTTGAAAGGAAAACTAAATTTAATTAGCAATGAAGGTAATTTTACTGGCTCAGCTAAAGGCGTAAATATCGGAAAAGTAGCCCAAGGATTAACTGATCAAATGGGTTTTAGTGGAGTTGGTGATTTTACCTTTGCCATGGATGGACATTTACAAAGTTTAATTGAAAATAAAAAGCCTGCTTTTGCCTCTGGATCATTTGATTTGCATAATGGACGAACTTCTTATGTTTTAAGTTTACAAAAAAAATTAAACTTGGCTAACTTTGTCTTTGGTGGACCTTTAGCTTTAAATTTAAATTCGGTTTTAGAAGTTTTAGCACCAACTGAAAATGGTTATTATAAAAGCCTAAAAGGGAATTGGTTAGTAGACAAAGACTTAATTATTATTCCAGCTGCGTCTTATAAAGGAACTAATGAATTAAATTTGAATACGAGCGGCTTTTGGGATAGAAAAACAAATAAGATGAATTTTAATTTTACGGGAAGTATTCCTCGTATTCCGGTTAGGCTAGACCGGGCTGGCAGGCGAGAAGAGACTTTAAATGTTTTTTCCCAATTTAATGTAGTTAATATTTTAGGACAATTTCCCGTTTTGAATGCCGTTTTTGACTCACGCCCGCGAGTTTTTAAATTTACAATGAAAGGTGGAGCTGGTGAAACAAATGAATTAAATTCTCATGCTTCCCGCACTTTTAATTGGCTAGATAGCACTTTGTATAAAAATTTACCTATGCCAGAATTTCCTAAAGATAAGTTATAATTACGGTACTGAAAATATTTAAATATCGCTTAGAAAGAGTTTTAGAGCTAAGAGAGCAAGAATCAGAAAAAGCCAAAACCGATTTTCAGGAAGCTATTGGAGTTGGTGAGTTTTTAGGAATTTACCGCAAGAAAACTAGCAAGTTTATTATGTGAAATTAATGATAATAATCTTTTGATTAAAGACTTATATTTGGGGTTTTATTTTTTCGTTTATTCGTTGAGCTAAATGAGCCGCAGCTTCTTTTGTTTGAGTATTTTCCTCTAAATATTTGATGCAATCAATGATAGCTAATCTAGACTCAGCGTGTTTGGGAGCCAAAATAAGTTTTTTTAATTTGTACAAATCTGGCAATATTAGCTTTCTTACATATTCAATGACTTCCTTATTATTAAAGGTCATTCGGGATAAGAAATAAAGTGCATTGATCTGCTTACCAAGATTTTCGCGATACAAAGGATATGTTTTTAAAAGAGTATGTATTAGAATCAAATAACTTTGATTAGAAATTATCATAGCAGGAGGATTTATTGCTTTGTGAAGAGTAGATTTGGGGTCAAGAAGTCCCTCAACATAATCCCCATCAGTCGTTATAATACCCTCTAAATTACTACCTTCCCAATTAATAGTTTTAGGCAAAGAACCCAACATTTTAGCTCCATCTAAGTTGGCTCTTGAAAAATCAACTCTATCTAACTTCGCTCCTGATAAATTAGCACCTGATAAGTTAGCGCCTGATAAGTTAGCGCCTGATAAGTTAGCTCCAATTAAATCAGCCCAAGATAAGTTAGCACCTGATAAATTAGCTCCAGAGAGATTAATATGAGATAATTTTGCTTCAGAAAGATTAGCCCCAGATAAGTTAGCTCCTGCTAGGCTAGAAACTTCAAACCAATTAGACTTTTTAGCATTAAGGTGAGCAAGATCTGCGTCTGTGAAATTTACCCCCCTTATATCTGAATTACTTAAATCAAGTCCAGGCAAAATGGCTTCAGTTAAATTAAGTCCTTCAATCGTAGAATGTTTTCCAGGTTTTCGTGATGTTATTTGGTCAAGTAAAGCTTTATGATCGGAAGAAGACCTAAAGGTTGCAAGATGTTTAAGAGTGTTTAAGGAAGCGGTGGTTTTTTGTGATACTGATTCTTTGACAATTCTTAAAGTCTTATTATGAGATCTTTGGGAGTTGTGAGAACCCGAATAAGAGGGAAAAGATAATTTCATTTTAATGAGTTTTAATAAATTTCTGTAAGTTCAGAATATTTATAATAGTGTATTTGTATGACTTTATTAAGCCAAATTTTATACTTTTAGAATGTCTTAATTTATTTGGATTGAATTGTTTAGATTATGAATAAAACGAAAAGTACTTGATTTGATGAGCTAGAATTAAAGAAGTTCTTCAAGTAAATTTTACGTTTTCCTGCTTGGCAAGCTGTATTTTCCAAGATTAAAAATTTTTATAAATATCGTTTAGAAAGAGTTTCAGAGCTAAGAGAGCAAGAAGTAGAAAAAGCTTTTGTCTTGAAGTTTAGGTTTTTTGAGGGTATAATTACTTTATTAATTAGATCAACTTGATAATTATGGAAATCAATACAACGGTCGCTTTATTCGCTGCTCAGATAATTAGCTCACTTGGTCTTTTTTGGGCTGTTACTAGTTCTTTCCATAAAGAGATTAATGAAGTAAAAAAAGAAATTAATCAAGTTGAAAGCAAATTATCTAAAGAGATTAATGAAGTTGAAGCTAAAATGAATGCCAAGTTTGATATTTTGGCTAAAGAAATTTATGAAGTAAAAGTTGAGCAAGCTAAACAAGGAGGAGAAATCCATAGATTGGCTGATAAAGTTGATTATTTAAACCAAAGAATTGATTTTGTTTATAGTCTTTTGCCAATTCCTAAATTAGCCATTCAAGTTCCGCAAGATTAATTTATTAAACTCACCTT
>JAAFJH010000009.1 GCA_013298875.1 Synechococcales cyanobacterium bin2.concoct.b11b12b14.033 | reverse complement strand
AGGATTCATAACCCTCAGGTCGGGAGTTCAAGTCTCCCCAGTGCCAGATTTTTATTGTTTCCTGAATCATCATCAATCGAACGTTGTATATAATAGCAAATTGCTTGTAAATATACAATACTGGCTATAACACGCCTTGCTAGCCAACAGGTGAGTTAAGGTACTCGTTATTAACTACTTAGTCGAATTATTAGACTGGATTGAAGTTAGAAAGTAGTTAAGACTTATACCCTTGATGATGGCTAAAACTTCCGACTCTGCCGTGCCAGTCTTCTTATAATCACCGTATCGGAAGTTAGGAAGTTAAATTTAATGAATGAATCAGTTATTGATGATTTAGATTCAATATATATAACGAAAGTGAAATGGGATCAAAAGAAAAAGAAAATTCAAATTGATTATGAAAAAGAATTAGAAAGCTCAGAAGACTCAAGCGAGCGAGATTTTTACAGCTTAAAAGTATCAGATGAGCCATTAGATAGTTTCTTTAACGCTTTAAATGATTTAGGCTCAGACGTATGTTTAATTTGTGAATTTCCGCTACAAGATGAAGATAAGTTGGAAATCAAAGGAGTGAGTTTTAGCTGGGCAAATGGAATCATGGGAGCTGTGATTACAGCTTTGAAAACGGTGAATACTGCAAGAAGTCCGTTAGTTGTTAACACCCCACATCTAGCCACAGCCCCTCAGTCAGACCAAGATGATAATTGTCCAATTTTAGATCCAGATACAGTCTTTTCTTTGAGACGTGTAATTGATGAAGCAAAACTGTTTATTGCTGGAGCAAGAAAAAGAACTCAACTTAAACTACCTCTATCATCTACTAATTACCTTAAAGAATGGTCTATTGAAGATCGTCAAAAAGAATTAGAAGTCGACGAACAGGAGGAATTGTCCCATGTTTAAAGAAAAACCAATCATATTTAACGGAGATATGATTAAAGCCTTGATAGAAGGCCGAAAAACACAGACTCGAAGACTTATTAAAGGCAATCCCAATTTCGTGCAGTGGAATCCCGTTGTGAAGGCTGGGCGTGGAGGCTGGGTGGATGAACATTGGTCACCGATTCAGTGCAAATATAAAATCGGTGATATTTTGTGGGTGCAAGAGAAGTTTAGATACACAGAATGGGATGCGGATGGATTTGGTAATGGTGTGCTGTATTTTCAAGAAGCACCTCATGAATTACCAGCCCCAACAAATCTTAAGGAGTTATCTGAGCGATGGAGATCTCCAATTTTCCTGCCAAAAGAATTAAGCAGAATTCGGTTACAAGTAACAAATGTAAGAGCTGAAAGACTTCAAGATATTTCAGAAAAGGATGCAATAGCCGAGGGGATGGGCGAGAAAATGCATATGGATAATCTCGGCAACACTTGGGCTACTTACAGCCGGGCATTCGAAAGCTACTGGGACAGTCTTCAAATAAAAGACAGATTCAATAATAGCTATGACTGGTATTCAAACCCTTGGGTTTGGGTCATTGAATTCAAGGTTTTAAACGACTTGAAAATGTCCAAGAAGCAAGCTAATAGTAGTGTTACAGATTTAATAGAAGGAGGAAAATAAGATGGGAGTTGAGTTTATACAGCTAGAAGCTAGCGATTTAAATAATTTAAATTATAGAAAAGCAAAACCAGAAGAAAAAGCAATTTTGCTAGATTTAATTGCTTTGGCAATGAGTGATGATATTGAATTACCTTATAATTCGATTGACAATTTGATCGAGTATGAAGAATTAGCTAATTTACTAAATGTCAAGCCAACTTATTTAGCTAATGCAATAAGAAGATTTGAAAAGCTGATCAAACTTGAGTTTTCTGAAAATGTTGTTACATTAAAACTAAAATTTATTGAAATTTCAAAAGATAAGATTTTAGAGAAATCAAATAAAGCAAAAAATGCGGCAAAAATCAGATGGGAAAAAGAAAAACAAAAAGAGAAGAATTTAAAATTGCAATGCCAACTTGATGCAAATGTAATGCTAACGCATAACGAATGCAATGCAAATGAATATGCGAATGCAATGCCTAGAAGAGAAGACAAGAATAGAGAAGAGGAGAGGGGAGAAGAAAAAATAATTTCCCCCCCTTCTTTTTTTAAAATACAAAATACTAATTCCCTTTTAGAAAGTCAAGACTTAATTCCAGTACCGACAGAAAAAGGGCAGTTCGATTTTGAAGTGTCAGGTATTGAACAAATAATTAAAACTGAGAGTGGCAAACCTGTTGATAATCAAGAAAATCAAAGTTTAGTTTATGACTTTTACGGGGAAATAGAGCGGTTTTACAAAGAAAAAAACATATTTTTACAAAGTAAACCTAAAACTTTATTGCTCTTGAACGAGGCTTTGAAAAAATACAAACCTGACAAATTAAAGATTCAGCTTGAAAAAGCGATTGAGAAAGACAATTCAAAATATCTTCAACCTTTTGGATTTTTAAATTTTCTTGAGAGGTTGCATAGTTTCGAGGCGGAAAAGAAAACAAAGAATAATCAGTTTAGGCCGCCTGGCTCAGAGCCGCTTTATGATGATTCTGGAACGCTAAAACCCGTACTTTACGCAAAAAATAAGGAGTTGGCTCATGCTTGAAGTACCGAAAGAAATTTACTTAATCGTCAAGGACAATGATGGTGAAGATATAGACGACGAAATCTATTGGTGTCCAGACCGAATAAATGACACCGATATTAAATATGTTAGGGCTGATTTGCCTCAATCCATCGGGATTAAAGACAAAAACGGCATTGAAATTAAAGAAGGCGATATTATAAATATTCCCAGCAGGGGCATTAATTTTACTTGTCTCGTTGATAAATACCGTGATTTGGAGCCTTTGACTAATAAGAATTGGAGCCACATGCTTTACTCTCCAATCTGGAAAGAGTCTGAAGTGATAGGCAATAAGTTTGAAAACCCCGAACTTATTGAGGTGGCTCATGCTTGAATTAAAAACAAAAAAGAAAAAATACGCATTAAACAATTCTTATTTTAAAAATAGGTTTCAAGACGACCCAGCCGATCCTTTTGAAGTTTTAGAGTATTTCATTAAAAACAGTGAATTACCTTATGAAAACGGAGAGATAGACCCAGACACTTGGTTTTATGAATGTTTTGTTGAGTATCAAAAAAGAAAAAATGTAGAATTAAGCCAATTTTTCACTCCGCCGAAAACGGCTGACAGAGTCGCTGAATTGTTAGAAGAATATAGCAATAATTCCGATCCATACGTATTAGACGCCTGCTGTGGCTATGGTCAGCTCTCAATGGCTTGCATAAAAAGAGGTTTTCTGGTTGATGGTTTCGATTTGGGGAGAGATTTCCAAGAACCATATGCTTATTTTGTAGAAACTGAGTTTTTAAAAAGCAATTTTGCTGATTTTCACATTCACGAAAATAAATATTTTAATAAAACTTACAACAGTATTATTTCAAATCCACCATTTGAAGAGCTAATCGAGTTTTTTAACTTTTTAAACAAAACTTTAGAATTTGACGGAATCGCAGTTTTATTATTGCCACTTGGTGCTTGGGGCAAAGATAAACCTAAATATTTTATTGAATTAAAGGGAAACTTTGAATTGATTCACAGAGAGAATATGACTGAATCATTCGCTAGAACTGGTGCAAAAGCGGAAATTATTGTCTTGAAGAAAAAAACACAACCGCCCAAAATAACTTACGAATCAATTCAGGAGAGGCTATTTGGATGAGAACGATTTTAGACGCTTGCTGTGGAAGCCGAATGTTTCATTTCAATAAAGAAAATCCAAATGTTTTATTTGGCGATATTCGCTCTGAGAACCATATTCTCTGCGATGGACGGACTCTTGAGATAAAACCAGACTTACAAATTGATTTTAAGAATTTACCTTTTCCAGACAGATATTTCAAAATGGTTATTTTTGACCCGCCTCATCTAAAGCATCTAGGGGCAAACTCTTGGATGGCTAAAAAATATGGTGTGTTGAATAAAACGTGGAAGGATGATATTAAAACTGGATTCAATGAGTGTTTTCGGGTTTTGGATAACTTTGGAACTTTAATTTTTAAATGGAATGAAGAGCAAATTAAAGTAAAAGAGATTCTTGAATTGACTGACTATAAACCAGTTGTAGGACACACATCGGGCAGATCTGGCAAAACTCACTTTATTGTTTTTTTAAAGGAGGAAATTAAATAAAACAATGAAAACAAGAATTATTACTTTAATAGTTATTTATGCCAGCTGTTTAGGCTTATTAGGCTTGAATTCGCTTAATGATTATCCAAATCAGCTACCAGCGTATGGAAGTCCTATTTTTGAGCAAAAATGCAAGGCAGTGATTAGGGCGAAAGGCAGAAGCAATGAACTAATTGAGTATCGTACTGACTCATGCTTTTTTGACAAAGGCGACAAAGCTTATATGGCTTTATTTGACGGACTTTTGCCGTGGAGTGGCGTTGAGATTCAGCAGGTTACAAAAATAAAGAAAAAGTCAATTAAGGAGTATTCAATTTAAAGCTTTTTACAGGCTACAAAACCTATTCTCATAATTTTACAAAACAACTGGAGCTAATTCCTGCTTAATTAGAAAAATAAATGAATAGCCAAGAACAAATATTTGATTTAAGAATTTTAGATATTTTATTGAACGAGTCAAAAAGTGCTTGTCTGCTATCGATTCAAGTTTATTCAAAAAAAATGCTTAAAATTGGTTATTCAAAAATTTTGATAAATCAAATAAAAGAACCATTCAAAGAATCATTAAAGGTTTTAAAACAAAAAGGAAGCGACAAGTCAGCTTTAAAAAATGTGAGAGTTTTGGCGTGGACTTTGTACAAGTATGCTCAATATGTGTATGTATGAATCCAATTTGATAATATTAAAAAAAAATAAAAAGTTAAAATTTAAATTTAATGAATAAAACTAAAACTTTATGGGAAGAAGCATTATTAGCTTTTGATTATTTCTTAAAGTTTAAATTTGGTAATCATGGCAGTTTGAAAAAAACTCACGCTTTTTCGGCTAACAATTTTAAAGAGTTTGTTAAAGATAGAAATTTAGAAGATATAAGCAAAATAGATGTAGAGGCTTATTTACTTGATTTAAAGAATCAAAATATTAGTAATGATTTAAAATCGACACGGAAAAGCGGAATTAAGCTCTTCTTGCAATTTTTGCACGAACAAGAATACCTTCCAGCGAATTTGTTTGTTCCAATCAAGCTTGAGAATAAGAGGAGAAAATTCAATAATTTAGTCACGGAAGAGCAAGTTAATTTAATACTTAGTAATTTAGTTGATGAATCAAAAAAGATATTTTTTCTGTTGTTGTCCTATTCAAGTCTTCCGGTAAGTAGGCTAATTTTTTTGAAGAAAAAAGATATTGATTTTGAAAATAAAAAAGTAGGAAAAAGTGGGTATTTGATTGAAAAAATTAGAATACCACTTTATCAGCATACAGCCAAGTTGGAAGATGATGATTGGCTATTTCCTTCTCCGCAAGACATCAGTCAGCCGATCAGTGATCGAGCATTAACGAAAGAACTATTTAAATTAACGAAAGAGTTAAACCTACTCACTAATAAAGCTAAGTCAATCACATCAGAGAATTTGAGACAATTTGCTATCAACAATTTAATTCACGAAGAAAAAGTATATGTCATCGAATTAAGCAGACAGTTAGGTTATAAAAACATATTTTGGCTTGAATTTTATAATTAATAAAATAGACTTTTCACTGAATTTATCCTAGGGGAGCCATAGTTTGAGGGTTTAATATTATAATATTCCCAATAGTTGCAACTAGCTGGAATTATGAAAGAGATTCAAAATAAAATATCTAAACTTGAATTTCTAAACTGGCAGGAATTAAAAACATATACATTTAACGATTTGTCCGACGAATCAACGATTGAAACTACTGAATTGTTAAATGGAATTGTGAACACTGGCTTTGTATCACCTTTTTATTTATGGGAAAACCATAGATATGTTATTGATGGAAAGAAAAGAAAAATTGCCATTGAAAAAGCCGAAGCAGAGGGTTATAAAATACCAGAATTGCCCGTCTTAATCGGATTTAAATATTAACGAAATTAAAAATGATATTCGTTTACCAGAAATAAAAATCGATATTGCAATTCCTAATTTTCAAATAGATCATGACTTCTCAAAAACTGAAATAAAAAAAGATATTGATGACGAGCTGAGTGAGAATGAAGACCACAATCACTCACCAATAACTAAATTTGGCGATACTTGGGAATTAAATAATCATAAAATAATTTGCGGAGATTCAACTAAAGAAGAAATTTATCAAAAATTATTTGGTGACAAAAAAGCCGCAATGATTTTCACTGACCCGCCCTATAATTTGGCCAACTTAGAATTTAATAAATCGGAGAAGCATCAAAATTTTGTAATGGCTTCTGGCGAAATGAAAACTGGACAATTCACCGAATTTTTAAAAGATGTATTCAAAAATTTAGTAAATTATTCAACAGATGGCTCAATTCATTATGTTTGTATGGATTGGAGACATAATTTAGAGATTTTAAATGCTGGATTCTCCAGATACACCGAATTTAAGAATCTTTGTATTTGGGCAAAAGACCAGCCTGGTCAGGGAGCATTTTATCGTAGCCAGCATGAATTAGTATTTGTTTGGAAAAATGGCAAAGCAAAACATATAAATAATTTTGAAATGGGACAATATGGCAGAACCCGCTCAAATATTTGGAAATATCCTGCCGCAATGTCTTTTGCAAATCCAGATCGTGAACGTGAAGGAAATGTAACAAAAGGAGTTGGAGAATTTGCTAATCATCCTACACCAAAACCCGTCGCCATGGTTCAAGATACTTGTTTAGATTGTTCTAAAATTGGTGATATTGTTTTAGACGTTTTTCTTGGCTCAGGAACCACTTTAATCGCTTGCGAAGAAACTCAGCGTATTTCTTATTCAATTGAAATTTTGCCCAAATACGTGGATTGTAGTATTAAGCGGTGGATTAAGCTCAAAAAGAAAAAACAAGAGAATTATGAAATTAAATTAAATGGCGAAATATTTAATTTTGAAAATATTTTATAAAAGACTTGATATGTCTCTCTGGGTGAAGCTAATGTTTCAATGCAAGCAAAACAAAAGAGGTTAAAACCCCTATGAATTCAATAAATATAACAAGAAAAGAAACAGAAGCAGAAATTGGTTTTTACAGTCCAAAATCTTTGAAACCGATTGTTATTATTTGCAAAGATGCAAAGGAAATCAGCATTCCAACGGTTAAAGAGGATGAATATTTGTATTTATATTTAGAAGATGCTGAAATTCTTCAAATAGCGATTGAAATGGCAATCAATGAAATAAAGAATCTAAACTAAAAATGGGGCGAAAGCCCTTTTAAATAAAAACGCAAAATTAAGAATTCGATTGCAATTCCTTTTATTTTTTTGCATTTTTGTTGCAAAATTTAGGCTTTTTTTGCATTTTTTAAGGTTTGTTGCATTTTTTGGCACTAAAAATCTAAACTTTTGTATTGTTTTTAAGGTAAAGTTATATTTATTAGTTCTACTTTGCAACGTTGAGTTTATTCACTCAATCAATATGACATATAATATTAATGTTAATTTGCCTAAGATTGATTTAGATTTTGCAAACACTGCAAAAAATTTCGCAATAAAAAATTTAGATTTTGCAATTCCTCAAAATATTATTATGAGTATTGATACTTCCAGCTTCGATTCAGTAATTAAAGAATTGTTTTTTGCGGGAAGCAAATTAAGAGAAATCGAAAAGCAACTTGAGTCTGAATTTGGGGCAAAAATGCACGCTAGTACCATTTCCCGAACGATTAAAAAAAATGGCTGGAAGGAGGAGCTACAGGCATTAAAAAAGCAGGGTGTGGTCGATGCTGTAAGCAAGATTAGCCAAGAAAATAAAGATAGTAATAAAGATAAGCCACCAGAATCAGATGATAATAATAAGAAAAGCCCAATTACTTTAACGATTGAAGAAAGATACAATGACGCTCACCACATGCGTAAGTCGGCGATGAAAGCGATTTATGACACTTTATTTGTCCAAGAAGAAAAAGAAGTATTTGTAAATCCCAAGCTTAAATCTGGCACAGTTTTATTATTCGCAGTTCAATTATTTAAAGCCTCTAACGATGATTTATTTGCTTTAGACAAATTATTAAAAGAAAAGCCAAAAGAAGAAATTCAAGATTTGGACGCAACTTGGTATGATGAAATTCAAGATAAACTGTAATTTCCAAATAGTTGCATGTTTTTAGAATGAAGACTTTAAGCCAAATACAAAATAATCATCTTGAATTTAAGAAAAAACTTGAGATTATTCATTCAAAAATTATTCCGCTTGATTTTGAAAGAAGGCGAAGAGGGTGGATAAAAGCTTGTCAACATGATTTTAGATTATTTGTTTATAGATTTTGCTTACATCTTTTTTGGGGGCCAGCTGGTTTCCTGCATGATGATGTTTTTGAAATTGCCGGGGAAATATCTAAATATTCAGATTTAAATGGACATCGTTCTTTTAGCAAGCATGAAAACTTTATAGCCCCGCGTGGCAATGCAAAAAGCACTTTATTAAGTATTTGCTTTCCGGCTTGGCAAGTTCTTTACAAAAGAGAAAAGCTTATTTTATTGGTAACTAATAATTCGGATAAGGCCAAAGAGAATTTAAAAAATATTTCAAGATTATTGAGAAGAGTTGGTATACAAGAAACTTATGAACCTTTCATTACAAAAGATAATACAGACGAAATATTAGTTAATGGCTGCAAGATAATGTCTAGATCTATTAATCAAGATGTTCGGGGTTTGAATGAGGAAGGAACCCGGATAACTTTGTGCATTGGTGACGATATTGAATCTGAGGAGATGGGCAATTCCCCAACCATGCGAGACAGAAATTACAGAACTTGGACAGATGCTATAGAGCCAGCTGGCACAACTCCCACCTTTCCAATTCAAACGGTTTTTCTATTGGTGAATACAGCTTTGCACCCTGAATGTCTTGTAATGAAGCTCAAAGAAAATAGTCGATATAATACAAGAATTTATCCAGCCGTTCTTCATGAGCCAGATGAAGGAGCTTTATGGAATCAATTTGACAGTATTATTTTAAATACAGCTGCCGAATTTGACTCACAAAAAAGAGTTGAGAATGCCAAGAAGTTTTATTTGAATAATAAAGAATTAATGGATGAGGGCTTAATCATTAATTGGGAAGCTGGTGAGCCTTATTGGTCATTAAGAATATTTAGATTACAAAAAGGATTGGCCACTTTTAACAGAGAGAAGCAAGGCAATCCAATTAATCCATCCAAACTGAAATTCAGTTCTTATTTAATAGATGGCGAACAAAAAAGAAAGGATATTCTATTTAAGGTTATTGCTAATAAAATTCATTGGCTTGGCCATGAAATAGATCTATTTAACCTTAACAGAATTGCTTATTTCGACGGGGCAGAAGGTAAAGATTATGAAAAAGGTTGTTATGCAAGTTTAACTATTTTAGGACATCAAAAAACTGAGAGTGAAAGAAGGTCTAATAATAGTCCGCTTGGAGTAGTAACTGGTTTAGACTTCGTTTTGGATAATTTATTAATGAGAGACCCGCCTGAAATACAAGCTGAGAGAATATTATTAAAATGTCAGCAATGGGGAGTTAAATATTTAGGCATTGAAGCAAGTACGTTTCAGGGCATGTATGCATCAATATTAAAGTTTAAGAGAGAAGAATTAATTAAAAGAGGGCTTTTAGACCCTAATTACAAATTAATTATTTATCCAGTTACTCCAATCGCTCAAAAGTCGGGAACTAATAAATTAACTTCCATCGACAATATTTTGACTTCTCTAGGCCTAGCACCAAACACTTTGAAATTTAATGAACAATTAAATGGTGAGTTCTGGAATCAATTAATTCAATTTCCTACGGCCAGATTTGTGGACGGCCCAGATTCTTTGGCCGGTGCTTTGGATTTTTATTATTTATTTAATTTCTTTAAGCAAAGTGAAAAATTCGATAAACAGTTAGAAAAATTCTAATTTATTCCTAAAACCTACAACTATTCGGAACTATTTTGATATTATTAATTGATAATGAGCATTTTCAGTATTTTTCAAAAGCCTAAAAAGAATAATAAAGCTTCCTCGGTCCAACCTACCGGAGAAGTAGTTAAGCAAACTGTTGGCAATACAATTTTATTTTCTGGAAGCAAGACTCTAAAACTTGACGAAACAACTACCAGCATTGCTTCTGTATTCACTAACTTATTAACATTTTGGAGAAGTTCGGAAGAGTTGGCTACTGAAAGTTCTATATCCAGTATTGCTTATATAACAGATATTCATCATTACGGAAAAAAAGCTGCTTCAACTTATAAATCATTTTGCACGAATGATATTGAAATTGAAGGGAAATTGAGTGATGAATTAAAAAAAGAAATTGAGACTTATTTATCTAAATTAGTACCTCGCAGTGGCAAAAGTGGTATGTATGCTTTGCAGTCTTATTTTGTGAAAGCCGTTTTACAGCAAGGCGGGATAGCTTATTGGATTGATTTGTCGAACAATGCTTTAAATGAATTGGAATTTAGATTGATTGACATTCCATTTAGTAGTATTAAACCAATTTTTGATAAACAAACTAATAGCACCAAATATAAAACCGATAAGATTAATTTATCAGCTATTAATGAAGGTTTAACCGAAGAAGAGAAGTTTAAATTTGAATCTGATTTAGAGCAATTTCAATTGTTTTTTTTCGACATTGATTATCAGACTAAAAAGCCAATTCCTTTTTTCTCTTCAGCTACAGAAGTTATTTATACTGAGTCATTATTTCAAAGGTTAATTAGAGCGTTGGTTGAGAAATTAGCGTTATTAAAACATGCTCATTTTAAACTCACAGAGCCAGAGGAAAAAAACCCTATTAGAGGTATGGGACTTGCATTTGAGAGCGACGAAGCTCAAAATGAATCGAGTGAAGTAAAAAAAGCTTCTGAAGAGATTAGAAAACAAATAAGCAATCCGACTGGACAAATTGTAAAGAATCCAGACACTAAAAATAATTATATGTTTGTTCAAGGTGCTTCAATTACCGATGAGAATGTTGAGTTAAATACTTATTCAACTTTAGAGCATGCTGCCATAAAACCTTTAGAAGATGCTGTTGAAAAGCCATTATCCGCAGCCTTGCATGTACCCGCCCAGTTCCTAGGTTTATCTCAATCAAGAACTGAAACTCAATTTAGTATCGATGTTGAATTGTTTTTGGAACAGGAAAGCGAAATTAGAGGATTCATGGCTGGTATTTTAACTGATTTGGTTGAGTTCAAATATAGAGTATTAAATCAAACATTGCCAACAGACTTTAAGGTAACAATTAAGCCTAGTGAAGTTGTACGGGCTGAGTTAATCGCAAAAGCTGAAAAGACTAAGGCCGAAACAATTAATTTAAAACTTCAAAATTTAAAACTGAAAATGGACACTGGATACAAAGTTACCGAAAAAGAAATTACTGATTTGGGTTTTGACGCAAGTGTTTTTAATGCACCAATAACAGTTGGAGGCAATACACCATGAAAGATTTAAATTTACTCAATTCAAATAATATTTACTTTGCCGATGAGCCTAGCTTGCTTGAGCATATTAATAAATTCAAAGAAAAAATAAAACTAATTGATACGAGTAAAGCTCCGACTGGTTCTCTTGATGATTATGAGAATGCAAAAGCAAGCCAATGGTTTACTCCTAAATGGTCTATTGATAATAATGGGATTGTTACTTACCCGATTACTGGCTGTTTAACTTCAAACGAAGAGCTATTTTATTACATGTATGATTATGAAACACCTTATTCATTCATTGAAAGCGACTTTAAGCAGTTTAAAAAAGATAATTCAGTAAAAGGAATTTTATTAAATCTTGATTCACCTGGTGGGAGTGCGAGAGGCTATAAAGATGCAATTAATAGTATTTTGGATTTAGGTAAGCCAATAGTAGCTCATTCTAAAGCTTGGTGCATGAGCATGGCTTATATGTTTGCTACTTGTTCCAATTCAATTTTTGCTTCTGAAAGTTCCCGAATTGGCTCGGTTGGTACTATCTGGCAAACTTTGAATATGTATGAAATGCTTAAAGAGCAAGGCATTCAACCAATTACTATTCGTTTTGGAGCGGACAAAGGAAAGCCAAATAACTGGGAAAAATTTGATGTAAAAGATTATTCCAATATTGCAAATGAAGTTAATGAAGAAGGGCAAAAGTTTTATAATTTCGTTGCTGAGAGAAGAAACTTAAGCTTAGAGAAAGATGCTGAAGGGTTTGTGCCATGGGCGGAAGGTAGGCATTTTGAAGCTAATCAAGCCAAAGAATTAGGTTTAATTAATGAAGTTGGTAATCGTGATTCAGCTTATACGCATTTGGTCAGCCTGATTGATACTGGGCAAAAGCCAGCATTGATTCAGGACTCTATTTCAATTTCCCTTACAACCCCCAACAATATGACCACTGAACTTGAAAAGTTAAAACAAGAGGTAGAGGCTCTGAACTCAAGCAAAGAGCTTTTAACCTCTGAAAGCAAAGCTAAAGATGATAAAATCGTTGCTTTAGAAGCAAAAGTTTTAGCTTTAGAAACTGAAAAAAATGATAGAGAAGAAGCTGATAAAACTAATTTAATTACTCAAATCGATAGTATTAAAAACTTAACTGCTTCTGAAAAAAGTATTTATGCAAAATGCTCACTTGATGAATTAAAACAAGTTCATTCAGAGCTTTCAGCTAATACTCAAAAAGTAGAAGAAAAAGCACCTGAAAATACTAATCAACTTGATACCAGTAAATTTTTTATCAGAAATTCGGCAGTTCAACATACTCCTGGTAGTAATGATAAAGCTTCTGATGATGAGCTAAAACAAATAAATAAACAGTTTGATAATGCCCTAACTAATTTATCAATTTAAGGAGATAAAAATGGTAGAAGCTTCAGTTACTTATAATTTGCCACCGAACCCAGTTGATCCAATTAATGCTTATCCACTTGATCAATATCCCAATCCAGTTGGCACTTATGAATTTGATTTTGTTACTCCAGCAGGTAACTTAGACGCATTAAGTAATAATTTAAAATTTAAAGACTTGGTTTATGTTTCGGCACCAGGCAAAATCAAAAAAATTAGAAAAGATATGAGTAAGGCTTTTCTAGAAAGCGTAATTAAAGGGGTCGTCTGGATTATTAAAGATGATGATGGCAATAAATATATTGAAAGAGATTTTACTGAAGATGGCGGAATAATTACCGTCATTCACCTTCGGAATATTGAAGTATTTTCAAGTAAATTATTTGTACATGACGCAAATAGTACAAGTGCTGACTTGAGAGTAGCATTCAATTATGCAGTTGATACCGCACTAGGTGGCATATTTCAAGGCTTAGTCAAACAAGCAAATTTAGACCCCGAAACAGTTATTTTTAATTAAGGAATAGAATGTCAAATCAATTTTTATCAAGAAAACTTAAAACAATTACAGAGCGAGTTTCTGTAATGCAAGGCCCAGATAAACCTAGTGGTTTAATTACCGACCCAAAAGAATTTGTACCAGTTCAAAACGGCTTGGTGAGCATTAATTATGTTAGTGATTTAGATTTCGCTACTTTAATTGATACGATTCCGGAAGGGGAACTTGAGCTTGTAGATGAGCACGAAAGTTTATCGGTAACAGGTTTATCAGAAGGTAAAATTACTGAAAATAGGAGCCAAGAATTTGGTAGATATGTTTCTATTACTCCGTCTGATATAGATAGTTATGCTGGCAAAATGATTGTAGGTAATACTCTTGTTTCTTATGCTGAGACGGTAGAACAAGCTAAAATTTTACTTTTACAAAAGGCATTTGCCACTCTACAACAGCAAATGGCTACTACTGTTGGCAAATATATTTATGGGGCATTATTTGGGCAAATTGATAGCAAACGCAAAACAGGAAGTACTAAATCTTTGACTTTACCTTACCTCGATTGGCTAACCGTAAGCACTCCATGGACAGATGTTAATGCTCCTATCATTGCGGATATGGAAAATATTATTAATTTAATGCTTAATTGGACTGTTCCAAAGCAGATGGGCAATTCTAAAACTTTAATGAGTTCTAAAATAACCCGTTTGATTGCCAAGAATAAGCAAGTAGCCGGCTTATATTCACCTCAGTTTGCACAAAATATAAGCTATTTGCCTCAAAATGTTCTAAATAATGGTACTTTGGCTGAATATTTTGGACAGATTGTGAGCGGTGATGATGTTTATTATGTAAATGGAGTCCCAACCAGATATGCTCCCGAAAATAAAATCTTGGTTGCTTCAGACACTCAATCGACTCCAATTATTGATGTTTATGTCGGGCCAACTAAATTAGATCCTAAATATGTTACTAGAGATGAGAGAACGGGGGCTTCTACTCATATTTACGACGGAACTATTGACAATAATACTAGCTCGGAAAAAATCGGTACTCTGACAGCTGGTTTAAGAGCTAGAATCGCTGTTAGGAAGAGATTAAACAGACTAAATGGCGTTTTGGAGGTGTTTTAAAATGTTAATAAAAATAATTTCAGAAGGTACTATTCAATATTTTGATCACAAGCAGAATAAATTTATTTCTTTGAATAAAGGAGATGAAGTTGAAGTAGATGACAATTTATTGAGTAGAATGAAGGAAGGTATTCATTATTTGATAGCTGAAGAACCTATTAAAGATGAATTTCCAGAACCACCATTAGATGAACAAACACCTCAACTACAAGGTTTAAGTCAGATCCAGCCTCCATTAGCTCAAACTCAAAGTTTAAATGAAGATGAAAATAAGCTTCCTTTCGATAACTTACCTAAAGCTGAAAGTGAAACTGATACTAAAAAAAAAGAGGAGGGAAAAAGTTAAAAATAACCAATGATCTAATAACTATTAGTATTTGAAATTTTATTTGAATTTTATTTTTTCTTTTTTGTTATAATACTCCCTCTGAGCCTTAAAACTGAGAGGGTTTTTTTATTGATCAACGAAGATTAAAGTATTTTTAATAATTTAAATTATCTTTAACTAAAACGTTATTAGCTTGAGTAAATGTAATTTTGCTTGGCTTAGTGAATACTCCTAAAGTAATTAATATACTTTGTGCAAACTGACAATAATCACTTGCTTTTAATTCCTGAGTCTTATTGTCAGACATTTTCATTCTAGTACCCGCTGAGTTTTGAATTTCGGTAATATTTTGAGCTTGGTTAAAACTTGCCAAATATTCCGAATGTTCGGTAAATAAATTGCATAAAATATAATATTCTCTTGCTTTAATAAATTCTTTTTCTTTCAAGACATTGCTGCTTAAACCATTAAAATAAACAGTTGGGAATTTTTCCTCTAGTTTTAAATCCCAGATAGAAATATTTTCTTTTACAATATTTTCTACATCTGGAAAATCAATTAAATTAAAACGATTAATTAGTTTTTGAGATAAAGTTTCAATATCGGTTTCGCTTAAAGCCATCTTATTCTGAATAGTTACAACTATTAGGAATTATAATACAATATTACTAATTCCAACTTAAACCTAAATCAAGAATTAGGAATTTAAATTATGTAATATTAACTTAAAAAAGTACCAGTTAAATAATAATCTAAAATAAGAGTATCGTAACTGTCTGTTTGATTAGACCTACTGACAAAACTATAATTTAAACCGTTTAGATTATTAGGTACTGTAATTTCTTGACCAAAACTCGTGCCGTTTAAATCTAATAAATTAATTATTCGCCAAGCAATACACTCACCGAGGCTCATATCATCAACGCTGGAAGTATTAATTATGATTTGCAAATTGCCTTCAAAGCCAGTGATATTCTCACTATAACTATTTACTTTTTGGCCACATTGTAATTGAATAAGTGGTAATTCTTGAGTATCAATATTTCTCTTGAAAGGTATTATTTTTGTTTTATACCAATCAGTTTCGGTGCTTTGTAATAATATTTTTAAACTCTGATAATGATACCTACCAGCATTTAGCCAGTAATCGAATGTAAAATTAACCGGATTAATATTATATTCAGTTTCATACAAATTTATTATTTCAGCTTTTTTATCTACAATCTCTAAATCAGTTAAGTCAGTATTATCTTGACTCAAAAAATTCATGAAACATCTTTTTATTGAATTACTCATTTTATTTTTTCCTACTCCCTTAACTTCTTTATTATCTTTAGCAATATAGCTATTGAGATAACTCCCCAACCGTAAATAAACAATGAGGCTAAAAAGAAAACCATAATTTATTTAATTAACTCCACTTCTAAACTAATATTTCTATTTATCAAATCATCACTCAAATCAACAGTTGGCATATAAATAGAATCGTCATTGTTAATTTTGAGTATATGCTTTTTCGTTAAACCTATTGGCAAACTAATAATGTCTATTTTGTATACCGAAATGTTTACCACCAAGTCGCCTTCTTCACTATTAGTAACTATTGCTTTAGGCTTTTGGCTCGGATAAGAACCCTTAAAACTAGCGACTGGTTCACCCAAAACTTGTCTTATATTCTCAAAATTTGGCTTAATTTCTTTGGTTGGTAAGTAAATATTCCAAATCAAATATTCGTCTTTTAATATTTTGTTTAGGCCTCTTTGCAATAAGTTTTCAATTCTGCTCATTAAACTAAAAAGTAAGATTTAAAAATTCCCATTGCGTCTCTAATTCCAATATTTTTTTTAATGTCAGAAACTGTCAATTCACTGTCTGCCTTTACTTCTTTGTGCAATTTTAACAATGCAACTGCTTTATCTGACTCCGAACTTAAACTTTCATATACATCTAAGGTTATATCGTCTGGAAACAAAATACCGTTTACTTCAAAGGTTTTTTTATCTTCAATATTCATTTTTCATTTGCCTCTTTTATTGTACTGTAGCCAGCTCTTGGCTTAATCTTTTTATTAGAAATTGCTGTCCTTTGGCTGTAATTAAAGTTTTTGTTGTCAATATCTTGTCTCCTGTTTTCGGGTGATTAAAAAAACTTTCTAAAACTACAAAATAGCCAGAATCTACATATTTTTGGTAGGGCTGGTTGGAACGGTCTAAAATGCCTAATTCTTTGCATTTACCAAACAAAGTATTTCTACCAAAATTTAAATTCATTGCCTTGGCAGCTGTTTTAAAATCAATAGCATTGGTTGTATCCAAAAGTTGATCTGCAAATTCGACTTTATCTTTTTGACTTTCTAGTTGAATCTGTAAAGCTTCTTTTTCTTCTTCTTTTTTTATCAAAGCCAAAAGGGCTTCTTTGTAATTTGAAGGTAATTGAAATTTACTCAAAGATTCCTTGTATTTCTTCTCTGATTCAATAAAATACAATCTAGCTAATTTTCCCTTTTCATTGTTCTCAACCATTGCAAGCTGTTTAGCACAATCCAAAGTTAAATAATATTCAATCGCTGGATTCAAGCTCTGGGTCGCTCCATAATTTTGTGGAGGCTTGCAAACCTCAAAGTCAGCGTTTTCAACCAAGTCATATTTTTCAATTCTTGCTTTAATCCAAGTTGAAAAATCTTGTTTTGATCCTAAATAATTGTGCAATTCTCTAGCATTTACTAATTGCTGATTATTTTTGTTGATTATTTTGATTATTTCCATTGAATAACTTTCCTTAAGCCAATTTAGGGAGGTGGGAAATAATATTGGCATTATTCCCATTCATTATTATATATAATATTCTCAATAGTTATAAGTATGTGGAATCATTTTATTTAAATGACAGTCAGAGATTTACAAGCAAATTTAAAAGTTAATATTGATGGCTCTGCTTTGGGTGGGCTTAATCAAGTTAGAAATGAATTAAAAGAAATTGATACTTTAACTCGTGGCTTAAAACGTGAGCTTAAATTAAGAGTTAGTATTGACGAAGCTTATTTAGAATCAAGAATCAGAGCGGTAGTTCAAAGAGCTGGGGCAAATGTAAATATACCAATTAATGAAAATCCTAGGCCAGTAAGTTCAAGACCAGAGTCAGGGGCTAGACCGCAACCCGCCACAAGACCAGATACTAGTGCGTTAAAAAATTATAGAGAAGAATTGGCTTTGGCTCGTTCACAATCAGCACAATTAGTTCAACAGCAAAATAATTTAAAAGCTAGTTTGCAAGCGGAAGGAAAGAGCATAGCTCAAATAAATCAGGAATTAAGGCAAAATGCTCAATTAAGTCAAACTGCAAGGACTGCAAACGAAACTTTAATTAGGTCAGAAAATAGTTTAAATCAAGCTTTACAAAATAATATAATCACTCAATCACAATATCAAAGAGGATTAACGGATATTTCCAATAACAGGAATATTCTACAAGCTAGATCCAACACTCAATTGCGAGAACCAGTAGTTAGGCCAGCCAGAGAACCAAGGCCAGATACTAGTGCATGGGTAGCTTATAGACAAGAATTAGCTTTAGGGCGAGCTGAGGCTTTGCAATATGGCAGGCAAAGAGATGCTTTAAGAGCCACTTTAACGCAAGAAGGACATAGTCTTGAGCAAGTTAATACAATGCTTAGGGCAAATACTGCACTCAATCAGACTGCTCAATCTAGCACGGCAACTTTAGCACGAGCAGAAACTAACTTAAACCAAGCTTTACAAGCGGGGGCAATTAGCCAAGCTCAATATCGAAGAGGCTTAATTGACGTTTCAAATTCGACTCAGCTACTTCAAAACCGAATGAATGATGCTACTCCTATGCGTAGTATGCAAGTTGGTTTCAGTCAATTAAACTCTGTTATTAGTCAGTTTTCGCCTCAGCTGGGAATGGCTTTAAGTCAATTTCAAAGCTTAAGCAGTCTAGCTCAGGCATTACCTAATTTTTCCCTTTTAAGAAATACTGGTATTTCTAGTGCTGGAGCGAGTACCGCGGAAGGGGCGGTAGCGGGTACTGCTGGGGCTGGATTAGCGAGTGGAAGCAGTGCTTTAGCTGGAGTAACAAGTTTAATTAATCCGGTAACCGCTGGTTTAGCTTTGGTTGGTGGTGCTTTTATTAATGCAGGAATGGAAGCGAAAAGAACTATTCCTATTTATGCAGAATTAGAAAGTAAGTTAAACCTTTTGGCGGCCCTAAATCCAAATTTAAATACCGAAGGTTTAGAAAATGCCCGGAATCAAATACAAGCAATCAGTTTAGAGCTTGGCAAATTTAATACTACTCAAATTTCAGACGCAATCATTGAGTTAACAAAAGCGGGTGTTCCAATTGAGGAAGCCTACGGATTAATCAGAACTTCCGGAAAGGCTGCTATTGCGACTGGTGAAGACTTTAATGCGGTTACTAGTACGCTTTTAACTACCATGAAAAGTTATGGAATTGATTTATCTGAAAGTGCAAAAATTACTGACGTTATGGCAAATGTCGCCAATGCGACCAAAGCTGATTTAACTGGTTTAGGAGAAGCTCTTTCCAAGTCGGGAGCTTCTGCGAGTGCAATGAAGCAACCTTTCACAGAAGCCGTAGCAGTAGTAGGTCTTTTGCAAGATAGAGGGGTTCAGGCTGAAACAGCGGGCCGAGCATATGGAAGTATGCTAAGTCGTTTATCTGGATCAAGCAGAATAAGCGAAACTGCAATGAAAAAACTCGGACTTACTTTCAAAGGTCCGACTGGAGATGCGAAAAACTTATCAGTAGTTTTAGAAGAATTGGCTGGCAAATTAAAAGGTGTAAATAATGTTGATAGGTCAAAAGTCCTATCTAAAATTTTTGGTGGAGAATTCAAAAATCAAGCGGTCATACTGATTGATCAAATTGAAAAGCTTAAAGAGCTAAGAGCCGAAGCGGAAAAAGCGGGTGGCTCTTTAGAGGAAATGTTTAAAAAGACTCAAAAGGGTATTGAATCAGGGAGGCAAAGGTTAAAAAATACAACTACGATAGCCGATCAAAAAACTGGACAAGGAATCGCTTTAAATGCTAACGAAGAGGGTGGAATTAGAGGAACTGCTGATGTAACAGAAAAATTTATACAAAATGGCACTTTTGACAGAATTGGACAACAAGTTGGCGGTTTATTAGCTCCATTTAATGCCCTCAAACCTGTTTTAGTTGAAACTGGTATTTTATTTAAAGACTTTTTTGCCCAGATTGGCGGTTTAATAGCTCCAGTAATTGTATTTTTAGTGGGCTTTGGAAAGGCGGCCTTAGAAGCATTCAATTTTCTTTTGCAAGGAATTTTAACGATAACAGCTCCGTTTACTAATTTCCTTTCAATAGTCGCTACCAAACCGAAGGAAGCTGTTACTCAATTAGCTAATTCATTTAAGCAGGGCTGGGAATTTGTTGTAAATATTTTCAAAGTTGCTCTCGGTATGATTCTTATTACTATGGGGCAGGGCTTGGGAAGTATTACAGCGGGAGTTGGGCAATTTGCAAAAGGTTTTATAGCTTTCTTTTTTCACCCATTAGATACAGTTGGCAAGCTTTGGGCGAAGTTCTTCCCTGCTGTTTCTCAAATGATTGGAGCTGGCTTGTCTGGCTGGCTAAATGGTTTTATGCAGTTTGGTAGCGGAGTTATAGAGTCGATTAAAGGAGCTTTTAAAGGAATTGGTAAGGCTTTTGGAGATTTATTTAACGCTATCAAAAGCGGAGATGTAAGTCAATTAAAGGCCGCTTTTGATTCTTTTGAAAGTAAATTGCCTAAGGAATTTAGCCTTAAGCCAAGAAAAATTAATTTATCTGCTACTGTTCCGGCTTTTAAATTAGGAAATTTAGAGGCAATGGCAAACTCGGCTATTGATAAAGCTGTAAATATGGGTCAAGGTCTTTCGGCTAAATTAATTTCGGCTGGACAAGGTTTACAATCATCTGGCAAGTCGAAGCTGCCCGAATTCAAGCTTTCAAACAATAAAAAAGATGATAGCTCATCACCATCAGCCGGAGGTGATACTAAAGATTTAGATTTAGGCAGTGGAAAGGGTGGTTCAGGCGGAAGTCGCAAAAGAGGTGCAAAGGGCAAAAAAGGACCAAGTCAAGAAAGTTTAGACCGAAAGGCAGACGCCGAAAAAGCCCGACAAGAAAAGATTAGAGAAAGTGAAGAATTAGCCAAATTAGCCCAAAAAGAATTACAAGATACTATCGCTTTAACTGAACAGAAAAAGGTTTTAAGAGAGCAAGAACAAGCTATTTTTGAGACTAAAAGGGCATTAGCTGGCAAAGATAATGAATTAGATAAAGCCAATCAAGATTTAGACTTAGAAAAACAAAGAATTGAATTATTGTCAAAGCAAGGTTTAATCAGCGAAGAGGAAAAAAATAAAAGATTAAATTCAATTGAAAATCAAAAGGTTTTAAATGATTACGAAAAAGAATTAAATAAAATCAAAATTTCCAATCTTGAAATTCAAAAAGAAGAAAATGATTTGGCTGATTTGAAATTAAGTTTAAAAAATGAAGAAGCCGCCGCAATTGACAAACTTTTAAATGCCCAATCAGAATTAGCAAATCAAGATAATTTAATTGCTAACGCTTCAGGACAGGCAGAAAGGGAAAGATTAGAAGCCAAAAAGAATGAATTAATTAAAGTAGTGGCTGATTTGCAAAAAGCTTTAGTTGATTTACAGGCCGGAGCTTCCGAAAAGATTCAAGAAGCTAATAATAAAATCACCACTAAAAAAGATGCCGTTACACAAGAGAAAACTCAAGCGGAGAATAAAAAATCGACTGGCTTGGCATCAAATGAAAATGACTTAAAAGCTAAAGAATTTGAAAGAACTAAAAAACAAACAGATGATATTAAAAAGTCGTTGGTAGACGGTGCAAAGAGTATTTATGGCGAAATAACCTCAGCCTTCGAAGACGGAAAAATTACGGTCGAAGAGGCTTTTAAAATCGGAGAAACAATATTTTCTAAAGTTTCAGATGTTTTTAAAGCTTTTAATGGTGGTAAAGAAGGTGGAAGCGGTGGTTTTAATCCTTTAGCCTTGCTTACGGGTTTTAAAGGTGGTGCTGGTGGTGGCTCTCTACCTGCTGGGCAACAAATCGAAAAAATAGGTAATGGAAACTTTGGCTTATTTGATGAATCAGGAAAGTTTATCAAAGATTTAGGTACTTCTTGTGGAATTGCGGCGAAAAAAGCGGCGGGTATGGGTGATTCGGCGGGTTCTGCTGGTGGTGCTTTGGGTGGTCTGGTTTCTGGCTTTGGTTCGGTTGTATCGAATTTAGGTTCAGCTGTTGGTGGTTTATTTAGTGGTAAAGGTTTTGGCGGCTTTAAAGATATTTTCTCTGGCCTAACTGGTGGTGGAAAAGGCGGTGGAGAAGGTGGAAACCCATTAAGTGGCATTCTGGGAGGGCTTGGCGGTGCCGGTGGAGCTGGCCCTGCAGGTGCTATAACGGCTGGTTTATCAACTGCTTTCAGTATTGGAACAACTATTTTTGGGTTTTTTAAAGGGCAAAAAGCTAAGAAAAAAGCTAAAAGAGACGCTGAAATAAAAAAACAAATTGAGAAAATAACTCAAGAGTATGAAACCTTAATGAAAGCCCAAGAAGAAGCTTTAGATAAGGTTGATAATTCTTGGAATAAAGAAACTGTTATTGGTATTTCAAAGCAAATTAGAGAAAGACAAAGGATATTAGCCACTTTAGAACCTCAAGTTAGGGCTATGCAGAAGCAATTGCTAAACTTAGGAACTGATGAGAGCCATATTGCCGCCAAAGATATTGGTGAAAAATACAAAGAATTTTCTAAAGGATTAAGTAAAGATTTGAAAAAACTATTATTTGACTTAGGCAAACAATTTTCAGAATTTGATACTCGGGTATTTTTTGCTGGTTTTGATAATGAAAAACTTTATGGCAAATTTGGCAAAGAATTTAAAGGGCTGGGTGAAGCCGTTGATAAAGCCATTAATGAAGCAGCTGATTTAATGGAAGGCGGATTTAATACCAATGGAATGCAAACTATTTTAAATGATTCACTCAAAAGTATTTCAGACGAGTATTTTAAACCGCTTGATGATGCAATTCTCACGGCAACTCAAGATAGAGAAGCTTTATTTAAAGACTTGGCCAAGCAAGCCCAAGAAGACTTAAAGAATTTGACCCAAAATTTATCAAATGTTTTACAAGAATTTGGCTTTACTAAAACTCAAAGTGCCGATGAAAAGCTAAAAGCGTTAATCAAAACATTTAATGAGGAACGTCTAAGAAAGCAAGAGGAAAATGTAAAAGCCCAATTAGAAGCAGACAAAAAATTACAAGAAGCCTTAGATAAGAAAAACTCAGCTCAATCAGTTTACAATGCCAGTTTTAACCGAGCTAATGATTTGGGCTTGCAAAGAACTGCTGTTGGTAGCGAGGCTTTTTATACGCAAATTGGCACTCAAAACTTGATAATGGAAGATACTGTCAATAATTTGGCTGATAAGTTTAAAACCGCTGTGCAAACGGGAGTAAAAGAGAATCTTGATTATTTAGCCAAGAAAATAGTTTAAAGTTCCTAAAACCTACAACTAATAGGAATTTTTGATAGAATAAATAAATTCCTATCATCGAGTAATGGCTTTGATAGGTTTCCAACCATTACCTCTGGAGAAAAAGCTTTTAATGGAATTGAATACAGATTTACAAATTTTCCAAAAAGAGAATTTAGAATTAAGAACTGTCAATATTGATGGTGAACCTTGGTTTGTTCTAGCTGATATTGCCAAAGTTTTAGATATTCAAAACACTTCACAATTAGCAGACCAACTCCGTGATTCACAGCGGGCTATATATAACATAAGGCGGGAAATAAGCGGGAACTCAGAGGCAATAATAATCAATGAAAGTGGATTGTATAGACTTTTGTTAAGAAGCAAAAAACCACAAGCTGAAACTTTCCAAATTTGGGTTGAAGATGAAGTTTTGCCAACTATTAGAAAAACTGGAAAATATGAAGTTGATAGATATTTGCCTTCATATCAAATTGAAAACGCTGTCAAAAGAGCTGAAAGATGGATTGTTGAATATCGGGAAAAGGAGGCTTTGCAAGCTTTAAATGAGAAATTAAGACCGAAAGCTGAGACTTTAGATTTGATTGAAAATAAAGAAGGCTTGCACTCAATCAGAAATACCGCTAAATTACTCCAGTTTCCCGAAAAGAAATTTATTGAATTTTGCTTAGAGCGTAAAATTTTGTTTAGAGATTCAAGAAATCAATTAATTGGATTTGCAGAGAAAATAAATAATAATATTTGCTATTTGAAAACTGTCAATTTGCATGAAAAGGTATTAACTCAAACTCTATTTACAAACTATGGCATTAGCTGGCTAAGTCAATATATTTTAAAAACTAAAAAACAGAAATAATTTATTTTTAGCTTAAAGTTCCTAAAACATGCAGCTATCAGGAATTTTTGATATTATTTAACAAATAACTTATTTGAATAAAAAAATGGTCGCATTACCTCTCTGGAAAGCTAGAACTTACTTAGCCGATGAATCTCTCGAAATTACTACTAAACAATTTGATCCAACAAAAATTACAGTAGCCGCATTTACCCCAACTACAGCAAGAAAAAATAAAATAGTCCCCGTAAAAAAATTAACCGGATTAACGCCAGCTATTAAAGTTAGACCAATATTCTTGGGTGAGTATAGTGATCCAGTAGCTGGAAATTGGTCTGACCCTATAGTTTTAGGTACTGCTTTGACTGCGGGGCAAGGTGTTAGAATTGTAGTTGATCAAACAGACCCAATTTGGGCTAAAAAAATAGCTGGTGTTCAACTTGCTATCGCTAAAGCCGCCGGAGAGACTTATTTTGTTGCAGGAATTGAACCATTATTGCCTCAATATTTAAGATTTGCAAAAGTTCCCGATGTTCAGCAAGTTTTTTATATTGACACTTATGAAGAAGGCTGGGCTGAATTGAGCGATTTGAAAGAAGCTGCCCCAGCTAAAGCGTATGGCTGTTTACCTCAAAGTTTCAATTTTGGTTTAGGAGATGATGCTTTTACATTCCCTCATAAAGTAGAATCCTTCGACTCAAATACTGACTCGGTAACTTCTAAGTTCAAAACTGGCATGACTTTCGGCGTTAAAGTTAAAGTCAATCCAGCTGATTCTGGGCAGTTAAAGAATGTTTTAGATAGAATTGGCTACAATTTTTATAATGAAAATAATGGAAACTCTGGTGCGCCTCTGGAAGTAACACCAACTACTATGATATTTGATACAGATATACCTTTCATGTCTGGTCAGGAAAGAAACAGATTGGTAGCATGGGGAGTTACTGCTAAAAGCTCGAATGATGCTGAATTGAGTGCAGCTATCAAGAAAAAAGATGCCTTTGACATGGAATTTATGTGGTATAAATCACCTTATTTTCATCAGTCTTATCAAACACATTTCGGTTCTTTAATTTAATTTGTTTAATTATTACAAACACGGTTTTTATAATGAAAAGCTTAGTCTTAATTTAGGATTAGGCTTTTCTATTCATTTACAAGCTTTCAGTATTAATGATTTTTTATTTTTAAGTCAATATTTAGAAAAACCGAGCGGGCAAACTTTATTAAATTTAATTCAAGACCCCGAAAAGAAGGAAAATTGGCGAAAATTAAGATGGGAAGCTGATCCTAAAAGTAAATGGATTAAAGCTTGCTTAGATTTAACTTTAAAAAAATATGGGTTTTTAGCTAAGTTTATTTTTCAAAAAATAGTTAAAACCTTCCCCAGTGATGAGTTATTTCAAGCATTTGCAGTTTTAAATGGATTGATTTTATATTTTGACCCGCCCGAAGTATTGGTAAGCTTGGAAACGAATCAATCATCAACTGCAATTATCGACCAAGATTTATGGATTTATGCTGAGTTGAAAAAATTAGAAATTCATGAAATTAATGATAAAAAGCTAACTTTACAAAACTTACAGAATGTTTTAAATTATCCGCAATATTTATATTTCTGCCGTGCCAAAGCAATTAGAGATGCTTTAATTTTAGTGAATCCTAATTTAGTGCCACCAGAAGAGAAAAATAAAACAGTTTATGAATTTAATTTACTTAAACACTATGAACAGCTTGAATCTTTAATGAAAAGTTTTAAACTAGAAAATAAAGAAGATTGGTATTCAGACAAAGCAAAACCACATTTATTAGTAATTGAAGATCAAGTTATTGATAAAAAAATATATGAAATGTTTAACCCTAAAAATATTGGAAAGAATTGAGCTTATTTAATCAGTTTAATAGTTTAATTGATGAATGGTTCGGAGACTTAAAAGCAGAGCTAAGAGTTACCGCTGAGAATTTATTACAAAAAGGTGTTGAAATATTTAAAAACAGTGTACCTGTAGAAAGTGGCAATTTAAAACACTCAATCACTGGCGAAATAAAGGAAATTGGGAATAGTTTTGAATTAATAATTGAAGTACCAAGTACTGATTTAATTTATAATAAAAGTAGTATTAATTCGGTAAAGTTAGGCTTAATTTTGGAGCGTGGTCGAGGCAAAGGCGGGGTGAGATTAAAAAGAAGAAAAGATAATGAATCTCCTTATGCGAGGGCTGGACAACCGACTGAATTGTGGTTTGAAAATGCTTTGAATTTGTGGGAAAACGAAATTAATTAAATGAGTCATTATATAAAAAAACTTGGGGATATTGGCGAAATAACCGAAATATTAGTTGGTGATGATATTAAGCAATATTATTTAACTCAAAAGTCTTTTCAGGGCTGGAAAATAGAAGATTCGACCGAAGGAAATACTATTGATTTCGTTTGTCCTCAGTTAAAACAAGCTCAAAATTTAGAAAGAGCAGCTTTTTATCAAGTCTTTTCGCCAAAAGATAAAGTTAACCCAATTGCTTGCTTTGAATTAACCGACATTCAATACGATTATTTAATTAATCAAGTTTTTGTTTGGAAATGTACGGGCAAATCGTGGAGACGTGCTGCAAGTAAAATGATTATTAGCTTGAAAGAATCAAGAATTAGCTTTAAAAGTTTGTGCAAAAAAATACTATTTCAAATGAATCAGCAACATTATGCTTTTAATTTAGATGATAGTTTTATTGAGGAACATTTACCTTTTGAAGAGCGGTATGGCAGGGGTTATAAAGCTAGAGCATATTGCAAAGATGTCTTAGATGATTTGGAAAACTTGGGCTATAGAATATATTTTGATTCTAACTTAAAAATGCACGGTTATCACGAGTCTACCAGCACGGTTAGAAAAATCAACTATGATTCAGATACTCGCATTCATGAAAAGAAAATTAGTTATAATTATGCTGAATCACCCAGCGGTCGGATAATTATTAAAGCAAATAATGTAGTTAGTGATAATTATACTGCTGAGTCATTTACTTCTACAGGAGACTTTAGTCAAAAGTTTATTTTAAGTGAAAAAGCTGCTGAACCTGTTAGATTATTTTTAGGCTTTGATTCAAATACTGAATTAACTTCTAATTTTGAAGACTCACCAATTGGAAACACTGCGGATGAGCTTAAAACTGGCAACTTACAAGTTAATTCTTTGAGCTTGGGTAATTTTTTAAACCATAAAAGAAATTATAAAAATACTTTAAATGGTAATGGTGGAATTGTCGCAGGTACTCGTTTTTTCATAAGTCAAAATACTGGTGAAATTGCTTTATTAGGCTTGCAATCAGCACCCGAAGATCAGCCAAGTAGTTGGGTCGGTGGCTTTTTTGTTAAAAATAATAAACTGAAAATAATATTTAATGGTTCAATTCAAGATATTGATTTCCCCGATTTGATACCAACAATTAGAACTAATATTACTGGAATTAATGGACAGAATATTTCAGTAATTGACTCAACTGGTTTTAAACTTGGTGAAACTGTTTATATTGAACAGGATGGACAAACGGTTAATTATGGGGTAATTCAAAGTATTTCTAGTAATTTAATTACTTTAATTAATGACCCATTAATGACTTTTTATGCTGGGCAAACAATTTTACAACAGTCTACTTATTTAATTAAATGGGTTTACTATACGGGTAGTTTAATGTTTTATGCTAAAAGATCAGTTGATACTATATTTAAAATAGTAGGCAAATATACTTTAAATATAAGTGGTAATGCTTTTATACAACTTTACGCTAATAATGGACACAAAGCAGGCTTAGACTTCTTTGATTTACAAGAAAACTTAGAAATATTTGTTTCAAGAAATCCTCTGAGCGTTTCAGATAGTAAGAGGAATTTAGATATTGCTTTTGATGATTCAGCTAGTCAATTGGCAAGTGAAGTACAAGTAATTATTAATGACGATAATAAATTTGAATTAAAATTTGAAGCTCCAACTGCTGAATCTTTTTATACGGCTGAGTCGATTATTAGCCCAAATTCAATTAAATTATTAAATATTACTGACTTAAAAATTGGGGATAGATTATTAATTGACAGCAATGAAAGATTTATTGAAAGTGTTAATACTGATGAAAAAATTATTACTTGGCTTAGCGGAATAAGTGGTTTAGTTTTAAATATTCCAATCATTAAAAATGATATATTCCCGGCTAAAAATCAAGTTTTGCAAGTAAGTTATCGTACTCGCAAAGACGAAGTTTTGCCATTATGCCCCAGCAATTGCTTATCAGTAAAGTCAAAAATTCCAGAAATAATTAATTTAAGTTTTGAAAATCAAGTTAAATATTCGGATTTTAGAACTATTGCCAAGGGCGAATTAGAGAAGCTTTGTTTTCCTCAATTGGTAGGGACTTTCACCATGATTATTGAATCTAAGCGAGGTTTAGACTTAGGAGTTACTAATTTACTTGAAGACATTCCAAAAGTCGGAGAGACAATTGTAGTTAAAAGTCCAAGATACAAGCCAGATTTTGATGGAATGCAAGGCTATATAACTAATGTAGTATTGTCTAGTGTAAGCCATGAAAACGCATTTAAAGCGGAAATCACGATAGGTAATCCAAAAAATAGATTTGATTCTTTTTTGTATGCACTTAATAAAAATAGCAAGACAAATACTTTAATAAATGAAGAACTGCCTGAAAATGATATTATGTGCTTAATTCAAGAAAGAGTTAATGTGTCAGTAAGAATGACCTTAAGCGAATTGGAGGCCAAAAGTTTTTATAATGAAAATTACTCAACTATGATTTCTGAATACAGACGTTATGCCTACTCAGACAGCATAAGTTTAATAAATGTTTTGAAATGGTCTGCCAGAAGCCAAAGAAATAATAATTGTTTTATTAGTGAATTAGTCAATTAGATTTATGGCACAGATAGTTGATTCCTAAAACATACAACTATTTAGAAATATTTTGATATTATTAATTTAATGAATAATTATGAATATTTAGGAATGAATGTAGAAATACCGACCAAGCTTAATGGTCGCTTTAAGGTTTTTAATTTAGACCCAAAATTAGCCGATCATTTAGAAGATCAATTGGAAAAAAGAGCGGCTGTCTTAGATTCAGAGAAACAATCTGGTTTTTTAGAGGATTTTTTATTAAAAAATGGAATTGATGAAATAACAAAAATTAATAATGTTTGTTTGCAGATAGGAGTCGGTATTTATGAAGACAACGGACCGAGTTCAGTATCGAGAATTGTAGCGGGAAATATTGTAAGCCCAATACCTTCAAATTTCAATACTAATCAAATTATTCAACAGCCTCTTTCTGGGCTAACTTTCCCTCGTATGGGCAGTTGGGAAAAGTCTAATATTCCCAATGGTTTTAGATGGACTTTTGCTTTCAGAAGACCAAGTGTGAGCTTTGGTGGGGCAACAATTACCGAAATGGGCGTGCAAGTCTCTTCTGGTAATACTTTAGCTTTGTTAAATAGAGTTTGGTCTCCTAATAATGGTTTACCTCATAATTTTTCAAATAGCCAAGATACCCTTTGCATCGTTGAAATCGATAAGGTGTACTCATGAGCTTAACTGAATTAAGAAAAGCTGGTACTATTCAGTCAGTGAGCAGTGCGACCAATGTTACAATCAATAATATTGCAGGAGTTCCACGCACTGGACCAGTTTTTAAATGTATTGTTCCAAATTTAAGCAAAAAAATACTTGCAAGTCCAGATTCAGGGGCAAGTTTTAGAACTGGAGTTGCTAAATTAATTGATTCAAATGGGAATGTTGGCTGTTTCTTAATTGTAAATGCCAATCCTAAACCGATAGCGGTCGATGTTTTCGCAGCCAATGAAGTTTGGTTGGCACTGGCTGATTTAAGTTTTTGGCAAGCAGAATATGGCAATTCTCAAGCCGCAGATATGACGGTGATAAGTTCACCCTCGGCTGGTTTGACTATTGTTTTTGATACTGTAACCGGAGGAAATCCCGCATACACAGATACAATTACCCCTACTGGTTGGACTGGCTCTATTGGTTCACCGACTCTAAGAGGCCATCGACAGGATGCTAGTGAAGACATAAGCACATTATTTATAAGATTAAATAGCATTGCCAATTTTGACTTAACTAAATTATTAAATAGCGATCATTCAATTCTTTCTGGTGGAGATTTAAGCTGGTCTGCTGGTTTAAATGTTAATGTTTCAGCTGGTAAATCTAGATTTAAAGGCGTTGAGTTTGGCCATGCTGGTGGTTCAGTTCCTCTGCCTAAACCTAAAACATTATATCGATTAATGGTCGATGGCAATGGAGTTTATCAACTACAAGAAGAAAATACTACGGGTGGAAATCCGGATGCAGACTATAATCCTTCAGGAACCTCACCTTTGCCAAATGCCAGCTCTCCCGCTTGGACTTTAATAGGTACTGGAACACCGACTGTGGCAAATGGTGTTTTGAATATGGTACAAACTGCTACTAGTTTTGGTTATCAAAGAACTGGAGTTGTTGGTCCCAGTGCATCAGGTAGTTATCAGGAAATTCACATTGCAGATATTACACAAATTACCTCTGCCTCGCCGTTCAATATAATTATTGATGATGGTGTGAACCGTGAAGTAATAAATATAAAAGCTGATGGAGAAATAAGCTCTAATTTTAATAATCGTAAAGTTTGGCTTGAAAATCCTAAAAAGCCGTTCGTCTTGGGAATTAGCTTAAAGTCTGGTATTGCCACTTTATATTTGAATAATGCAAAGATTTGGGATAATGCAGTCGGTGGAACTGTCGCTAATTTATTTGCTTTTGGTTTTTTAAGCGGAGTGGCTGGGACTGGCAATGTAAGTATTAGCAGAGTTAGAACGTGGAATGCTGGCGAAAGAAAGCCAAGTTTTGCTGATTTAGTTGGCTGTGTTTTAGGAACTGTTTTAACAGTTAATTCTAGTTTTGCTAAGCCAATTGGTTTATTGACTAAAGGCGTTGATTTTCAAATTGGACATATTAATTTAGATGGATGGAAGCGAGAACAAGTCGGTAAAATATTTGCCTCTGCCTGTTCTTTTCCGGATTCCGACGAATTAATATTAAATGGAACAACTTTAAATCGAACCCTTTATTCAGCTTTATTTTTTAAAATTGGTACTCAAGACGGAGTTGGAGACGGAAGTACTACTTTTAATATTGCTAATACTTTAGATCGAATGATTGTAGGGGCTGGTAGCAGTTATTTAAGAGGAGCGATTGGAGGAGCCAGCACTCACACATTAGACTGGAACCAGATGCCAGCTCACAACCATGTTACGGGAATTATTGGTGGCGTAGCCTTGGCTTCTGGAGGCGGTCGAACAATCTTAGCAGCTAGCGAAGGTTATGGTGGATATGGCACAGGCAATGCTGGAAGTAGCCAAGCACATAATAATATGCCTCCTTATTTAGCCCTATTGTCAGTTATAAAATTTAGGTAAAAATATGAAAACAGTTTATTTATTTGATGAAAACACAAAAGAATTTATCTCTGAAAATTTTGCTCAGGCAAGTCCTTTAGAGCCAGATATTTATTTAATGCCGGCCAACTCAACGGAGTTAAAACCCGAACCAATTGAAGGTGAAAAAGCTGTCTGGAATGGCAAGAAATGGAATTATTGCATTGATTTAAGGGGTGAAATTTATTTTGATACCGAAACAGGAGAGGCCAAAATAATTAGTGAATTGGGTCAAAAACCAGACTCAAACTGGACAAATATAGAGCCACCTGAAAATAAATTGAGCAAATGGAATGGTAAAATTTGGATTGAATATCCCGAAAACGACAAACAATATGATTGGAAAGATAATAATTGGCGAGAAATAATACCGCTTGCAATGGGTAATGATTTAATTAATTGCGTTGAAAGGGCTTTTGTTATTAAAGAAGAGCCAACAACAGATGAAGAAAAAATACAATATTTTAATGAGAGAAAAGGATTGCAAAAGATTTTTGGTGATTCAGGTTTAAAATCATTATTTTCGTCACCAGTTTGTAATCCTCTTCCAAAGTGGTTTTTAGAAATTGCATTAAAAGATATTGAAAGTTCAGAGCTGATTGAAGTTAATTACAAAACTCTATTTATCAGCTTAGTTGAAAATTGGGTAAAAACAGTAAGGTTTAATTAGTTAAATTAATGAAAATTAGCGAAAAATATACCAATCAAGTTTGGGCTAAATACCCGAAGGAAACAAGGCTTGAGCTGGAAAAATTTCTTGACAAAAGCGGGGAAACTGCCAAGGAAATTAATAAATTTGAAACAAAAAACTTAATGGATTTATGAAGAAAAGTAAAACAATTTACCAAAAATAAAGTACAATATTCGTAATAGTTGTATGTTTTCGGAATAAATGAGCGTTGAAGATCAATTATTGACTCGTTTAGCAATAGTAAATACTCAAATTTTAAATTTTGTTGATGCTCCTCAATTGCCTCTTGAGATGACTTATGAACGTTTTATTTTAGTTTCCCAATTAACTTCTGGTGGTGGATCAGTGCCAAATATATTTTTCAGTACAATCGAATTTACTCCTACGAATGGGCAAACTACCTTCACTTTACCAAATACTCTACAGTTTATTATTAGTTTTGCTCGCAATGGAAATCTTGAATTGGAAAACGCAGACTGGACTCGTTCTGGCAACACAATCACTTACATCAACCCTGAGCCTCTATCCATCACGGATAAGGTGGCTATCACATATACTTATACAATTTAAAAAACAATGTCAAGAATCGATATAGATCAAATTAAAAATTTACCTGTCAAAGAGGCGGTTAGAGTCACTACTACTGCGAATATTACCTTGTCTGGACTTCAAACAATTGACGGAGTTTCCGCAGTAGCTGGGGATAGAGTTTTAGTTAAAGACCAAAGTACGGCTTCTGCAAATGGTATTTATGTAGTTGCTTCTGGTGCATGGTCACGTGCTTTAGATTCTGATAAATCTGAAGATTGGAAGCCTAATGTTTTAATTGGAGTTCAAGAAGGAACTGCAAACGCTGATAAATTCTTCTTTTTGACTACCAATGGAGCTATTACAATTGGCACAACTTCTTTAAGCTTTTCTGCTTTGGGTGCTGCAACAATTAGCACTTTAAGCAACAAAGATATGACCGCTTCAGTTACTACAACTGACGGTAGTTTAGCTTGTGCTACAGCAATTTCAGCTACTCCCGCTAATGACGGTTATGTTGAAGTGAAAATTAATGGTGTTTTGGAAGCTGTAGGAGATGGAGTAAAAACTAAATCCTGCTATTTTAGCTCTGATTCAGGAACTACCGCTAAATCAATAGCCAATATTGCAAGTGGTGATTCTCTTTATTGGAATGGTTCTATAGCTGGTTATCAGTTAAAGGCCACTGATAGAGTTGATTTGTCTTATTTAACATAAAATAAAATGCCCATTGATCCAAGTCAAATTAAATCAAATACAGCCTCTTTAGGGGATGTTTTAACTAAAGGGGCTAATGGGGTTATTTGGGGAACTCCTTCTGCTGCTGTTTCAAGCTACAATGATATTTTCGGCTCTGGTGAAGATGGGAATGTAACAATAAGTAGTAGTGTAACTTTGACCAGAGACATGTACTACAACAATTTAACTATTTCTTCAGGTGGAAATTTATCTACTGACAATTTTAGAATATTTGTTACAAATACTTTAACTATTGCTTCAGGTGGAACTTTAAGAAATAATCATGGAAACGCTGGCGGTTCTGGTGGCGGAGCAGGTAATGGCAATGGCAATGCGGGTACTGCACAATCAGGAAGCAGTGGAAAATGGTTCTTGCATACAAATCCCGGCGGAGCTGGTGGAGCTGGGCAAACAGGAGTTGGTAGTAATCCATCCTCAATATTAGCTTGTTCCGAGGTGCCATTTCCGGGCGTAAGTGGATCGGGAGGAAGTGGATCAGGTGGCTCAGGTGGAACTGGTTCTTCCCCTGTAAGTGCGGGAAATTTAGGTTTTAAAATAAGAAACTTACAAACATTGCTTAGCACGCAAGGAGTTAATGACACAAACACTGCACGAATTGCGGGAACTGTACAATCTGGTGGTTGTGGTGGCGCTGGTGGTGGTGGTGATGGCACAAATAAGGGAGGCGGCGGTGGTGGCGGCGGTGCTGCTGGAAGAACTATTTTAATAGCTGCAAAAATTTTAAGCTTTTATGGAACTATTCAGGCAAAAGGTGGTTTTGGTGGAGCTGGCGGAAGCCCTGTAGTTGGCAATGCGGGAGGAGGTGGCGGTGGTTCTGGTGGTAATGGTGGAACTATATTTATCGTTGTTTACAGTTTTGACAATGCCGGGACTATTGATGTTGGTGGGGGAGCTGGTGGAGCCGCTGGGGTTAAAAGTGGTACTGGCACAAATGGTACAGCTGGCGGAGCTGGTGGTAATGGACTTGCACGTTGTTACGATCTGTCGGCTGACGGTTGGAGTGCTTTAACTTAATATGAAAGAACTAATCCTTATATTTCTATTATTCAGTTCTTTGCCTTCTTTGGCTCAAAGTCCTAAGGAAATCTACAACCACGCAAAAAATTCAATAATTTATTTAAGCTTTGAAAAGATAGAGAATAATCAAAAAGCATTAAATTTTGGTACCGGTTTTATTGTTGAGAAAAACTTATTAATTACTAATTCTCATTTAGTGGCTGAAAACCTAATTGCAAAAGATTCAAATAATAATGAAATTAAAATTGTGAAAGTATTGAAAAATGATGAAAAGAATGACTTAGCAGTAATTTTAATCGAAAATAATAAGAGTTTAGAAAGTCTAAAATTAGCTAAAAATAATGCTGAGATTGGAGATGAAATTATTGTTCTTGGCAATCCAGCGGGCTTTCAAAATACTTTAAGTCGTGGACTAATCAGCAATCTCAAATTGATTAAAAGTATGAATAAAATAATATTTAATGCTCCAATTGCCCAAGGAAGCAGTGGAAGCCCAATATTAAACGAAAATGGTGAAGTAATTGGAGTTGTAGAAGGTTTGTATTTAGGCAATAATGCTCAAAACTTAAATGTGGGAATCAATTTAAAAGAGCTGAAAGATTTAATTGATTCCAAATAGTTGCAAGTATTCGGAATTATTGAGAATTATTTGATATTATTTACACAAGATAAACCCAGGCATCCAGTTATGAAAACAAGTCAAAAAGGAATTGATTTAATCAAGAATTTTGAAGGATTAAGACTTAAAGCTTACTTATGCCCCGCAAAAGTTTGGACAATTGGCTATGGTCATACAGGAGCTGATGTCAAAGAAGGTCTTTTAATCGGACAAGCACAAGCTGAGAATTTATTGAGGAATGATTTGCAAAGATTTGAAAACAGTGTGAATGCTTATGTAAAGGTAAAGCTCAATCAAAATCAATTTGATGCTTTAGTAAGTTTTGCCTACAACGTAGGAATTGAAGCTTTGAGCAAGTCTACTCTTGTAAAGTTTCTGAATCAAGGTTTATTCAATCAGGCTGCAAATCAGTTTGACAGATGGGTTAATGCAAATGGAAAGCCTTTGTCTGGGCTTGTCGCCAGAAGGGCAAAAGAAAAAGCTTTGTTTTTAAGAGGAGTCATCGCATGATTAATTTAAAAAATGATAATTACAATCTATCAACTGATTACTCATTGCTTTGGGAGCTGATTGTAAAAAACAATAGGATTCTCGGTTGGGTGTACACACAATATAATTGTTGGGATTGTGTAGAAATCAGAAATGCCAATTACGATCACCCCGATTTAGATTTTAGATACTCGATCGGTAGTAGAGGTATAAGCTATGACAAAAAAGCTTACAATGGGCTTAGTGCCTACGATGATTTTTTAGAAATGTGTACAAATTACAGCGTACATTTTATACTTCCCGATTTTAAAAGTGAGAAGCAATGAGTAATTTAAAGGAAAAGTACCCGGTATTTTTTGAGCAGATTCTCAAGAAAAAAGATGGTGCTCAGATTGTTCTAAAACCAGCTTCTGGTCAAGTTAAGAAAAAAGAAAAAATTATAAAAGAACCCAAAATAAAAAAGGAAAAAGTTATAAAAGAAAAATTGGCAATTGGAGGAGTAAAAAGGCTGATTAGTCCACCTTGCAAACATTGTTCTAGTTTAAATACTATTACTCGGTCCACCCGGCTACGGCAGTATTATTGCAAGGATTGTAGTAGGTATTTTACTAGTAAGGTCGAGGTTTCAACTTAATATGAGCATTTTAGAAAATAAAAGAAATGGAGTTCTGTTTGTAATTGGCGAGACGTTAATTTGTAGGCGGATTCAAGCTCACACTCGGCAAATTGGCATTAAAGAGTGTGAAACGGCTAGTCATGTAGCTTACAAATTCTGGCATGATTCGGTAAATTCACCTCACCCTAAAATGGTGCATAAACCAACTGGCGAGGCTTTGAAAACTGGTTGGTATGTAATTGAAAGTCATATTGCCAGCGGAGTAGCAGTATTTCCTTTGCTTAAATGGGGAGCAATGAATTTAGGCAGTACTATTAAATCTTATGAAGACGATAGTTATAATCTTAAGTTAATGCTCGATTTGATTGGTGCAAAATACGATGTCAAGAGCATTCTTGCTATTAAATTGAGAACTGATTTTGAATATTTAGGTAAGAATAAATTTTTTAAGTTATTTGGATTTATCGGCAATTTCATAAATAAAATATTTGAAGGAGATGGAGGTGGTATCTACTGTAGCGAATTATTATCCTTAGCTAATAATGAAATCTCAAAGGTTATAGGAAAAAAGGCCTTTGAAAGTTGGCCAAGTGACTTTCAAAAATACTACTTAAACTTACATCAAGCATTAGGAGAGATAAAAGCATGAGTAATGATTTATTTTATTTTTGTGTACTTAATTTTGTTTTGTACTTATTATTAACTACTAAAATTTACTTAATGGAAAAAGATATTAAGTCTCATGATGAGCATTTTGAAGCTCTGTTTGAAGCCGGAATAATAGAAGAATTTGCTGGAGGTAAAAAAGAATGAAAAAGATGATTATTTTGTTTAGTAGAATTGAAACCAAATTACTATTAATATTATTAGTAGCAAGTATTATGATGAATGCATGTACGAAGCCCAGCCATGCTGATTCTACGCAAATTAAAGAAATAAAATTTGGACGGAAAGACTTAATCAGAAATGAATTAATTTACAATAATAATGTAACATTCAAAAGCTTGATTGACAGCCAAAACTTACAAATAAATTCACTTAACAAAGCGGTTTTTATTTGGCAAGATGAATATAAGTCTTGTAAGGCTCAGTTGGAAAGGTGCAAGTGTAAATGAAATTAGTTGACAGTTTAGGAAGTATTATTCAAAATCAATGGCTGGCAGCGGCTTTGTTGGTTTTTTTAGGGATTGGCTATGTAGTTTATGTAGTTGTTCAATTTAGATTGTCTTTAGAGAGAGATCAATTCAGGGCTAAAAATACCATTGACGAAAAAGTTATCGGAGTAATAATTGATAATTTGCCTAATTTGAGTTATTTAAAAGATTTATCTATGTTAATTTCTTTAATCCGCTCCGAATTCACATTAAATCGAGAGGATCATGAAAAGATTAAAGATCGCTTAGACGTGATGGACAAAAAACTAGATACGCTGATTGCTTCCTGCCTTTCGAAGTAATAAAAAAATGAAAGTTAAAGTTATTCAAATTTCAATTCAGGTGCTTTTCGGGATATTAGGCCTTTTCACCTTATTCGGAATCTTAATTTATTCGTGGACATTATTCACTTATTCAAAAAAAGCCACTTGCCCAATTCCACCTTCTTTTTTTGATGAACCAAAAACAATTACAAGAACTATTTATAAAGTTGAGAAAAAAATCGTTAGAATTCCTGTTGCAGTGCAAAAGAAGCAAATAAAACCGAAAACAATAAATTCAAAAAAACTCTCAAATGCGCCTCAAATTGATAATTCTAACTGCAATGAAGCTCTAGTCGCTTGTAAGCGTGATAGACATTGTCATGCAAAAGGCTGCGAGGAATTAAAATTTTATTGGAAAGGCTTGAATTCAGCTAGGTTCTAGAGAAATGGCTTTAGCTTTAAAAATAATTTACCAAACATGCTGAAAGTTTCTTTTAGACGACTTGTTAAGCCCAATTCGAAGCACCAATCAACTAATAAAAATATACAAAATGCTGCAAAACCTATTATTAATTCCATAATTTATTTAACTTTCCTTTAAAATTTATATTGTTTATTTGCAAGCCAAAAGTATTTAATTTTAGCGAGTCTGTCGCTCATATACCTTTTTCCTTTTTGTGAGCATCTAACAGCCCGAAAATCTCTTTTTATGAAGGTTTTCAAGTCAATCTCTTCATTTTCATAAAAATAGCAGTTTCTAATTAAACTCGCAAAATTTATAATTCCACTTTCAAAATCATCATTAAAAGAATTGTATTTATCATGAGCCACTGGCTTATAATCACCGCCGTCGGTGTTTCCTATATTGTAAATGTTTTTAGTTTTAACCGCCCGGCCACGAGTGCCAAAATGGCTTTCAAAATGAGCGGAGGCCAATAAAAAGTTTAAAGGAAAATTCAACTCTTGGCTTAATTCTACCCATCTATCAGGGCTTATCGGAGATTGATATTTTGCAATTAATTTAGTTACTGATTGAACAAGCTTTGAATTATCTTGATTTGGCTGATAAATGGAGGCTTTGGCAGAGTTGTTTAAGAATTCAGAACTTATTAAAGTCGTCTTTATTTTTCTTTGTTTCGCCCGCTCTTGAATTAAAACTCTTTGAGTCCAATTTAACTTTTTGGCCAATTTATCTAATTCTTTTTCTTGAAGTAAAAGTTGAGTGTCTGATTGAGCTAACTCAGCTGCATAATAAAGAGGAGTGGAAGGTATTTTAATGGGTTTGTTTTCATTTATTTTGGCAAATGAAGTAAAGGTGAAAGTACCGCCCAGTATCAGACCTAAAGCGGGAAGTAAGAATTGTTTCATTTATCCCCCTTTTAATTGTATTTTAGTCAGCACCGGATTTACACTTTTTACAGTCTTACAATTAGCTATTAATTCAAGGTCTGAGCCGTCTAAAAAACCTCTTCCAGCCAAGTCTTTAATTTTTGTGTCCGTGATTTTAAATTCTTGAAAATATTGAATCTTAGAAACTGGCAATAAGCCTTGAATTTTCGGGTCATAGGTGGCTGTTTCTCTTTCTGAGAATGAATAACCAATTTCTGAACCTTCCGCTTTTTTTAGATTTGCTTGATTTAAAAGGCCTATTAATTCATTCTTAGCGGTTGTTTCTTCTTTTCCTTTAAGTAAAATTTCTTGTTGGATTGAATAAAGTTTGTCGGTAGCTTCTTTTATTAGATTCGCTATTTCTTTTTTTTCGTAAACAATTTGCATTTTCTCTACTGGGAAAACTTCGTAAATTTGCTCCCACATTGTCTTCAAGTCCATATCAGAGGCACTACCATCACCAGTTATATCGTAGTCAGTAAAGGATATAAATTTGCCGTTTATCTCCACAACTTTTTCCTCAAGGTTGTACCAGCGGCGTTCATCTATTTTTTTACTGTACTTTGTGTCAGCACCACAAAGCATTTCCCAAGCATCGTCTTCATCTAAGCAAGGGTTGCTTGCGGTTTCGCAAAGATGTTTGTAAATGTTTTTATCTAATTTGTCAAAGCTCATTTTCGTTTCCTTATTATTTAGTTAGTAGTATTTATTTGTGTTTTCTTCATTTACAGACGGAGGATATAAATTGCCTACATGATCCTCAGTCCAACCAGTTATCCAAAGTTTTTCGCTCCGAGCCATAAGCCAGCCTGGAATCATAACTTTAGAATCTAAAAGCATCTGAATCATTGCATCAGGAGAGAAATGAATGAAGTTTTGTTCAAAATATTTTAAAACTCTCTTTGGGTCTAAGTCATGCCGAAAATCAGGATTTAAAACTTCTTTCATTTCTTTTTCTTGTTCTTCTTTTAAATTCTCTTGAAAAGAAGAATCTGGAGGAATATCTGACCAGTCAGGCTTTATGTAAGCGTAAAGTCCTTCGCTTTTCTTTTTAATTTGCGAGGCTGCCATGTCCATTTGGATGAGTTCCTGCTTTGAGCAATCAATGCCAATTTGGCAGAATTTAAAATCAAAACCTCTTAAAATCAGAAAAGGATCGCCAATATGCTTTTTAACGCACTGTATTTTAAACTCGTCAAATAAGCGTAATGTCCAAGCATTGTCTGAATTCCATTCGATTGAAGCTCCTAAACCGACTAATTCATTGTAGGTACTAACTAATTGGCTGTTAGAAGGAAACCATAAATCATAATCATTTACTTTTCTGTCTAGAATCCCCGACAAGATTGAGCCGCCAGCCAGAAAAGCATTATGTTTAGCTAAAATTTCTTTTAATGGTTCTGGCAATTTTAGAAATACTTCTAAAGCTTTTTGTTCACTATTCATTTTAAGCGTCTCCTTTTTTATTAAAAGTCGCTTCTAAATATTTTTGAAATTCCAAAACCATCTCATCAACAGTAATTTCGCCTGAAGCCACTGAATTATTCAGCTGTTCCATCGACAGCTCATCATCATTTTTTCTATCGTAATAAAGAAAATCAGACATTAAACCATCAATTCTGTCTAAAATAATTTTTTTTAAATTCTTGACTGGTGGCTTCAAAAGCTCATCCAGTTCCTTTTCTAATTGCTTACTTTTTATTAGGTTTTCTTTGGTTCGGTCTTTTAAATAAGCTTTCTGAGCTTCTCTAACAGCTTTAGCTACTTCAATTATTTTTTCTTGTGAATTTTGCATTATTTAATTTTCCGTTAGTTGATGACTTGGGGCATTACGCCCCGTTTACAGTCAGATTATCAAGCTGTTTCTTCTTGTATTTCTGGCTGCAAAATATCATCAATCTTGATTTGTCCTTCTAAATCTGGATAGTGAAAAGCATGCGTATCAAAGTATTCACAAATTGACTTATAACTATTTTCGTCAATATCTTTTTTAGAATTAAAGCCTAAACTTTTAATATATTCATCGATTTGTTCCGGTTTCCACCGTGGCAAAGGCCGTCTTTTTTTCGTTATTAAACAGATTTCAGTCTGTGCAATTGCCATTAATCGGGTGATTTGAGACTGAGAAATCAATTTATTGTTTTTATTGTCATCAAGCCAAGGTTCATCAATAATGGTCGCGTCGTTATCTGGACCTCTCAAAGCATACTTCACAGCAATATCATCAATATCATAGACATTTTCAGTTTCAAAATTTCTTTCTTCGATTCCAAGTCCACACAGAGCGAGAGTTGCACGCCTTTTTGCTTTAGTCTCGCATTTCATCATTAAATTTGCTAGCTCCTGCCCACGGGCTGCCACGAATTTACCAGTTTTTTTAGGAATGTTCCGCCCGTCAGCAGTTCTTGTCCAGCCGTCCGTTTCTTCAACTTCAATGCTAAGTACCGCTAGTGATTCTTCCGAACGTCCATTTGGCAAACTAGCAACTGCTTTTACAGAATATAATCCTAAATCTTTGTCGACTTGAGAACTGAAAATTTTGCAATTAATATTCCGTGAATCTCTTAATGCCTCAGCCAAGCCTTTTTTTGCGTACAGTATTTCCTTTTTTTGGAAAACGATGATCTCATAATATTGAGCCGCTAACAATGGATTGAGTCCTTGAGACTGGCAAGTCATTAAAATATATTGTGTTTTTTGAGCTGGTGTCAGTCCTTTTAGGTCGCCAGTAGCCACAACTTGACTGATAATTTCTTTAGTTGTTTCGTCAAATTGAATTTCTATTTTTGTAGGTTTATTTGCTAATTCTGTACTCATTGTTTATTTATATATATGTGTAAGTTAGGGCATAAGCCCTTGCCAATAGTCATTTAAGGTTAATCTGCATTGACTGCTGACAAGGAATTACTTTTTACTTTTCTTTGCCTCCTTCAGGACGGTAATTGATTGAATTTTTGGAAATTTATAACCTTCGGTTAAAGCTTGGGCTAAAGCCATTTCTCCCCCCTGTTCTTTCGTTAAAGCCCAAAACCAGCCATGAAAACTTTTACCTTGTAAAAAAGTCTCAAAATTGTCAGTTTCTGACTCAATCCAAACTGAATATTGAGTTTTGCCTTCCGCTAAGAGTTGATTTCTTTTTGCCTTAGATTCCCGTGCATGTTCCGCTCTAGAAACTTGAGCCATATAATCTTTTGTAATTGGCATTTATTTTAAAGACTCATTACATTCAGGGCTTAAAGGCATTTTCAAACTCTTTAATTGGAAACAATTGTCTCTAAATTTGATAATATCGACACTGCTAGCCCGATTCATGGCTTTAATTTTGCGTTCGTTTTGATCATAAAGAGCTTTTGCTTCAATATAATCATGATCAGCTTTATTGAGCGGTTTATTTTGAAAAGTCTGAAAGCCCCAGGACGAACCTAAACCAATAATTAATAAAGTAAAAATTACTCTATCCCACTTTATTTTTATTTTCTTCTTTGGCTGAAGCTTAATCTCTGTAAGCGGGAAGCAATTAACTCCAGCTTTTAATTCGATATAATCATTTGCTTGTTTAAAATCAGGTGCTGACATTTTAGCTATTAGCCTCCCGTATGGTTTCTGGTACAAAAGTTGTGTGTTGTAATTCTTTGTTAAAATAAAAAGCTCCAATTCCTGAATACTTGATGTCTGGCTCTAATTGAGCTTTTAGCTTGTCGTTTATTTTATTTAAAAGTTTATCTTTTTCAGCTTTCGCTTTTAAATAAGCCTTTTGATGAAAATGAAAATTGTCATATTGTCTGCGAAATTCAGTCGCTAATTCAAATAAATTCATGAAACCTCCTTTTTAATTTTTCTAAAACTCCCATTATTTCTTTTTACTCCTTTTAAAAAACCAGTTTTGTAAATTATTCAATTCATCGATGGATAGCTTTAAAATATGATCAGCTCCATCTTTCAAAGCAATTAAAACTCGTCCATTTTTGCCCAACGCAATATCAAATATCTGCTTATGTCCGATAATCACTTTTCGATCCGGATAATTAATCATTAAATAATTATCTCTGAATTCGAGCTTTTTTTCCAAAAACATACAACTATTCGGAGTCATTGAATTTTACCCCCTTAATTCCAATTGTTTAAGGCATGTCTCATAAAATCCAAGTCCAAAGGCTCAAGATTTTTGCCAATAATTTCAAATTCCAAATCAGCAAATTCATCTGCCAAATCATAATTTATGTAAAATTTAGCTTGTTTTTTTGTATAAAAATGATTTAATTGCCCTTCGGGAAGCCCAGTATCATAATTGGCTAATGCTGGGTGATTATCGTCTAAAATTTCGCCATTTAAAGCTAATTGGTAGTAATCGTATTTGGTTTCGGTTTTTTCCAATACAGCGGTCATAGTTATAAATCCTCGTTTTTAGTGGTTAAGTATCTGCCCCGGGCATTGGGGCTTATTTGGTTAAACGCAAACTGTATAAAATTCACTGCCAATATAGCAATCCATGCTTTGAGCAGGTTTTTTAGAAGAGACTAGCTTACTAATTTCTTCTTTAGTCGCTTTCGTAAAGAAAAAAGAATTGTGATTGCCTTTAATATCGATTGAATAAAAACCATTGTCCAAATCCATTACAGTCAAAGCAACTCGGTCGTTTTCTTCACAAACTAGATTTCCGCTCCAATCTAAAAGATCAGATTTGGCATAAACATAGAAAGTTTTATATTCTGGCTTAGTTTGTTCTTTCTTTAGCTGAAATTTAACGCCAACTGTTATAGAATCAATTTTTGTTTGGAGTTCTTTGATTCTTTCATTGGTTATGATATTATTCATTTTGCTTGTGTTGTGGTAAACGGTTTTTTCTTAACAATTAAATCTTACCACGTACAAGCTATTTGCAAACCTCTTGAGAGGTTAATCTTTTTTAATATTGCCCCAGCGTTTTTGTACTGCTTTTTGAGCCATTTCTTTAGCTTCTTCAGAGCTTAATTTTCTGGAATTTTTAACCCGTGCATTTTGATAATCTTTGAAAAGTCTCTGGCAAAAATCATTAAGCTCTGTTTTATTGCGAGGCATAACGTTTTTATCCAAGAATTCTGGCAAAATTTCATCAAAGAGAGTCATTAATTTCATAAGCTGGTAACTATTAAAATAATAGCTTGTAAGTGGTAAAAATCAATTGTTTTAAGTCATTTTCAGAATTGCGAAGTTGTAATTTGCTTCATTTAAATCGATTTGAAACTGATCTTTGGCTTCTGGCATAACTTCATCCCAGCTGTCAAAATCATCAATTTCGGTATTAACCGAGCATGGGTCTTTGTTTGTGATATTATTCATAATTGAATCTTTTAAAAGGGGTTTTGTGAAGGTTACGGTGAAAAATGACCTTCACATTTAAATAATACCTGAAGCCGCTTTAACTATAAACAGTAGTAAGATTATTTTCTGGTTAATTATATTTAATTTAACCCGCTTTAACTATCCTTTTTTCCCCAGCGTTTTTCCGCACCCTTTTTTCCCCGCTCCTTGGCGATTTCCGGGCTAACATTTTTAGCTTTGCCTGCATTAGCTTTTCCGCCTTTCCTTCCAATTTCGGCTAAATACTCTTTTATTGGGTCTTTTTCTTTTTTATTATCCACTTTGCATAAATCAGCTTTAACTATTTTAAATATAGCAGCCTTTTGATAGTATTTTAAAAACTAAGAATCTTAAGAAAACATAAAAAAGGGAAAGTAAGCAATGACCAGTAATGTGTTAATTCCGGAAATAGAAGGCTCAATATTAAACTACACGGGTTTTCAAAATTTAACTATTTACTCAGGTAAAGTTCTCAAAATAATTAAAGAAACTGAGAAAAAAGTACATGGTGCGGGGATGATTTCTTTTCCTGTTGGTGATTTTTTAAATTTAGGGCTAGGAAATATTTTTACTGAAAAAATCAAGAATACTGAAATATTTTTAAAGAGGGATGACAATGGATTAGATGTTTATTACAACCTTCCCAACTGTGATTTTATTGGGATAGAAGGACATGAAATTGTTATTTTAGGAGATGATAAATATCCATTGCTTCTCTTAAATCTTTCAATGAATCAAAAAACTATATGTCCTCACTCAATTTTAGCCAAATTAGCCAGAGAGGCAAAAGTGAAATTTGATTCAAAAAAAAAGCTTCAGACTTTATTGCAATTCTTGAACCAAATACCAAATAAGCCTAATTTGTCTTTTAATGATTTGAACGAAATAAGTGATCCTTTAGTTTTAGAAATCAACAGGAAAACTCTTATCGAGAATGAATCGATAGAAGCCCGACAGGAGAAAGGAAAAAAGATTGTTGGTTATTTTTTTTCTGGGGTTATTTTTATTATAGGATTAGCCAATTTGGGTAGCTTTGCTTTTGTGCTAGGTAGTTTGCTATCTGGGATGATAATTTTCCCACCATTCAACAATTTCTTGAAAAGTAAAAATATAAAATTGCCTTGGATCATCAGACTATTAATTTTCTTGATGGGATTATTAATTTTGTTTGTAGCAACCTCACTCAAAACCAATACCTCTTTGCCTAAATAATGCTGGTAAAAACTAAACCAAAAGAGGATTTCAGGACTGATTAAGAGCTGGTATTATTCTTTGAATTATTGGAATCTTAAGGGAATATGGAAAATCAAGATCAAAAATTTGAGTTTGAGATAGTTTCTGTTGGAAGTCAAATCTTCAAACTCAACAAGAGTACTGGTCAGAGCTGGATTTTAAGAGGAGCTGGTATAGAGATTCGTTGGGTTGAGCTAGGAGAGATTGCCAAAAATAACGAATAGATTCACCATTATTTTGATTATTTAAAATCCTTAAGGAAACATAAAAAAGGAAATGTGAATGAAAAAAGTATTTTTATTAAGTTTGTGTGCAAGTTTTTTAATATCAATTACAAGCTTTGGTAAACCACTCAAGCCTAATGTTAGGAAAGAACCGCCAAGCAAATGGGCTTATTATGAGTCTAGTGATAGGTTTACGGGACAAAGTTGGTCTGGCTGGAGGTATGGCATCAACGGGGAAGAAATAAAAATATATTTTACCAGTAAAGTAAATGAGAAAGAAATAAAATCAGATATTGTATTTTTTAATTTTAATTTACTTTCAGATGGCTGGAGATTTTTAAAAAATCACGACTTAGATTTTATTATAAACAATGGTGAGAGCCGCTATCATTATGCTGGCGAATGGGATACAGTTAATAATGTAATATCTGGCTCTATCGTGAGAGAGGATTTAACAGCTAAATTTCCACTAGAAGATTTCTGTAAATTAGGACAAGCAAATTCTTTAGAAATGAGACTAGGTTTCAAGCCAATCAAATTTGATCAAGATGACCTGAATACATTTAAGAAATTGTGTCAAAAGGCAAAGGGTGAAGATAAAAAAGCACAATTAGAATTAGAAGAAAAAATAAAAAAAGAGTGTGGAGTATTTAAGGTAGGTAGTTGCAAAACGATGTTAGCTCTGTATAGAAAAAATATGACTAATGGAGAAAGTCTGTCTTCTGCTTGTGATGGAAAAAGTGTAGAAGAAGTTGAGAAATTAGACTTTGAAGTGCTTCAGAAGTGTGTAAACAGTTTTAAATAAAATGAAAAAGACTTTAATAATTGTTCTAATAGCATCGTGTTTTGCTTTTCTAGTATATCAATTTGCACTTGCTAGAAGAGGTTGTTGCTCACACCATCACGGAGTTTGTGGCTGTTCTGGTAATAGTGCAAAGTGTTGTGATGGAACCCTAAGCCCAACTTGTGGGTGCGGAGAATAAATTATTATGAAGAAACTATTAGTAACCTTGATTGGATCAAGCTTCATCCTTTCAGCTTGCGGAAATATAGATAATTCAGTTTTAGAGACAAAAACTGAACCTAAAGAAAAATATATTTATCAAAAAGATTTTGGGGACAAATGGCCTTTATCGATACCATCATGTTATTTAAGCTGTTATGATTTTAAAATTACATGTTCTTATCAGGGTGAGGCGTATGCAGTTAATGGAATAGCTAGGCAAAGTAAAAATCCTGTTTATAAGCCTATTGACTCTGTTTGGCTAGATAATCCAAATATTAAAGGAGCGAAAATTGATATTAGTCCGGTTATGGAAGCTGGGCAAAAATTGTGTGAAGAATAACATGAAGAAATTATTATTAATTTTATTATTAGTTAGTCCATGTTTAGCCGCCAGTTGGGAGTCCTTGAATATTCAGGCTGAAGGAATTGATAATATTTATATTGATTTGGATTCAATTAAAGACGATGGCAAGCAAATAGTGGCAAATATTCAAACACTTTATTTAGATGGAAATATTGATTCATCAATTGAAGCTTTTGATTGCAATAATAAAAAAACAGCAATTATTAATCCTAAACAACCTGAATTGTTTGAATGGGAAAGCGTTTTAGCTGGCTCAGTTGGTGAGAAATTGTTAAATTTAGTTTGTGAAAATTTCAGGAATGCAAAGGCTTAAATAAGAATAATTTTCTTAAATAAATTTAATCTTCTATGTAATGGGCATGTAACTAAAGGTACTTTAATACATTTTAAATCCGCTTTTAATAAGGCTTTCTTCTATGTAATGGGCATGTTATCTTGTGAAAATTTTAGAAATACTAAAGCTTAAAGTAAAATAGTTTTCCTCAATACGGAGGAAAAATCTCCAGGACGGCCAAGTCAAGAATTTAAATAAGAAATTAAAATTATGAGCTAATTGTAATTTTAGCGTCAAATATTTGTTAAAAGTTCTATGTGTCGTCAGTTTGCAAAATTGTGGAATAATTAAAAAATGATAATCATTTACGGGCAGCTTTATTCAAGCAAAAACTCTAAGCAAATATTTGTAAATAGGGCTTCTGGCAAGCCTTTTATAACCAAATCCAAAGTTTCCAAAAATCAAGAGTCTGACTTATTTAATCAGCTCTTTTTGCAACAAAATATTTGGACGGAAATGTTAAAAAATGCTGATTTGCCTTTAAAAGTCGAATTTGAAATATTCAGAAAAACAAAAGCTAGATTTGATTATATAAATATTATTCAAGGTTTATGTGATTCTATGGCACAGGTTGGTTTTCTGGTTGATGATTCAGCTGATTATATGATTCCTTCTTTTCAGCCCTACAAAATCGACAAGCAACAGCCAAGAACGATTATTAGGCTGTTATGATTTACTATTTATTTTATTACGAATTCTATTACAAAATTCAGTTTTCTTTTGTCTTAACATTCTTTTCTGATGGGAAATTTGAGTAATAATAAGATTCTATTAAAAAGTAATGAAATTTGACACTTTTTAAACGATTTGACCACAACTAAACAAAACTCAAATGCTTTGTCTTTTCGTAAGAATTTAAAACTTTTTGTTTGCTCACTGAGATGTAACGCAAAGTAGTCTGAATGCTCTGATGTCCCATAAGTTCTTTCAATTCAAGGGGGTCAACTATGCCAACTCTTTCAGAAGCAAAAGTATGTCTAATGCCATGAATTGTTACCAATTTGCCCGTTGATTGCACGTATATACCAATCCTCATTTTTAAAAAAGCGTTATGGAAAACTGAATAATCCATGGGTTTGCACAAGTTGAGGGGGGCTGGAAAAATATAAATTGAAGGATGAGACGCAGCAAAATTAGTTAATTGTTTGCCTAAAGGCTCTGAGAAGCAAATATAGCGAGGACTTCCGCTCTTAGTGATAGGTAAATAGATCATATTCTGCCTTAAATTAGTTTTTAAAGAATTTAAAGCTTCTCCTACACGGCAACCACTTTCCGCTAGCAAAGCCATGATTAAATAAAATTGATAATTGTATTCCTTAAATCTTTTTAGCAAAAAAGTAAGTTGATCTCTTGTGATTGCCCTGGAAACTTTTGATGGATGAACTTCACCTTTATTGCGATTGGGACGTTTGAGGGCTATGTAGAAACAAGGATTTTCAGCGATAAGCCTTTGTTTTAAAGCTCTGCTTAAAATAGCTTTAACATAAATCAAATGTTTATTAAAAGTTGTAAAGCTATTATCAATATTAATATTAATCAGCCAGCAGTTGATTGAATCGGTATTCAAATCTGATAGTTGATAATTTGTAAATTCGGCAATTAATTGCTTAATAATAAAATTATAGTCTCTCTGAGTATGGGGACTCAGCTTAAAAAAATCTTCTGATTCCTGAAACTGCTGTAAAAAATGTTGTAGTAGCATAATCTTTATATTTCCTTAACGTTTCTTCAATTAAATACGATTACTTTTTTTGTACAAAAGTTCCCTCAATCTCACCAATTCTTTGATCTGGCTTTCTGGATAATAAACATTTCGATCTTTATCAAAATCTTTCCTTTTCAATTGCGGAACAAATGCGTCTAGATCTTTTATATAGTATGACTCTTTTTCATACCGAGCCAAAGAGCCTTTTGAAAATCCGTATTTTTGTTCAATAACAGAACGACTAATATATCCAGGTTCTGGAGGAGCCTTGGTAAACCTTTTTTGATTTCTAAACATAATTGCTAACTGAATTACTAAGTAGATAATGTAATCGCTAACAAACTATATATATTTCCTTAATAATTCAGTTAAGACAGTTATAATTCTGCCTCACGTGAGTTATTATTAATTTTGATCAAGAAATTAATAACGAGTTAATGAGTTTGTTAGCGAGTCGATTAATGATTCAGGATTCATAACCCTCAGGTCGGGAGTTCAAGTCTCCCCAGTGCCAGATTTTTATTGTTTCCTGAATCATCATCAATCGAACGTTGTATATAATAGCAAATTGCTTGTAAATATACAAT
>JAAFJH010000089.1 GCA_013298875.1 Synechococcales cyanobacterium bin2.concoct.b11b12b14.033 | reverse complement strand
GGTCGAAATATTTTCTTCTTAAAAGATAGATTAATTTTTAATCCTTAATTTTTTTTCTTATTAACTCCTCAAAAGTACATACTAATTCATTTAACTCTGGCATGTTATCTCCTTTATTAGTAACCGTAAAGTAATTAACTGCATGTTCAGGAATTATTAAAGTTATTTTGTTTGTTTTAGCCATGATTTTATTTAATCCTCTTTGTTTGCTTTGTATATCTTATTCATTCCCTGCAAACTCCATCACTTATCAAAAAACTTTATAAATATAAGCTAAATGATTGATCTGCAAACAACTCATCAATCCACTCTAAATTTTCACTCTCTAAATTTTTATTGTAAATAGCTTGAGCCAGCTCTAAATCAATATGTTTAGCGTTAGAAACTGGTATTACTTCCCAGCTAGACCAATCGCCATGCTTCTCATTAATTATGACACCAATTTCAACATCATGCCAAGTATGCCCACACAATACAGTTTTATCAGTTGTGTCATATTGTCTAAAATCATTATCATAATTAATAGTCGTTGGATCAATATCAGTTATTTCTTCAATATTCGGTATTTCTACAAAACATTGATAATCTGTATTTAATTTAGTATTTTCAATCTTGGCAAACAAACCATAATTAGCAATATTGAATTTGTTTAATAAGATTTTAGCTTCGGTCTCAGTTAAATGCTTGTCTATCATGTCTTTTTCCTTTTTATTTCTATACTTTCTTATTCCACCATCTATCAGACTATTATCAAAATATAGGCTAAATGGATGGGATTAAATTATCTGTGATAAGCATTAAGACAGCCTCATTTTCGTTGCTAGTTTTAATATGTAGTCTGTTTTTGTCCATGTCTATATCACAATGCAATACAATATCCTGTTTTAAAATATCAGCTAACAAATACATATCTCTTGACTTTACCATAAAACTATACCTATTATCAAATGACCCATCCAATATGTGATCTATTTTCTCAGATAATTCTATAAGACCCGAATCACTCAGCTCAGCAGTTGTATTGGGGTACTTACGCACGTAGCCCGCAGCGTACTCACAAATCTTAGATCGTATCGAAACTAATGAGCTAGTATAATATGCATATTTGCCTATCGTGAACAGTGCTTGCAATTCTTCTTTTAGTTTTGATAGTTTATTTAAAATAGTTTTTAACATTCTCATTTTTTTTGTATATTGGTTTAGTTGGATTGTGAACTTTTATTATTTAATAAATCTAAATATCTTTTATTTAATTGATAACCTATATCGTTTAACTCATGTAATAAAAAAATTGCTTCTCTATTTTCTCTTATCTGTTTTAAGGTTAGTTTACTTGATTCTCGTACATACGCCAAACATATATCTGAATGTTGTCCTATATGGCTATAACTAGTTAGCTCTCCTCTTTCATTTATACAGGCAAACAAATCTTTGCCTTCATTGTGATAATGCAAACTGATTTTCTCTGACATTGTGTTTGTCCTCTTGTTTTGTATATCTTATTAATGCCCAAAATATTTATTGATTTATCAGAAAACTTTAAAAGTCTTATAAATATAAGCTATTTGGTTTAATCTTGGTTATCTCTATTGATATAAGCAATTAAAAAAATCAATCCTATTAAACTTATTATTAACCATCTATTTAATTCAATTGGATCATTGTACTTGAATGTAGCGGCTGCATATAATCCTATTATAAAACAACTCCCCATTGATATTATTAAACATCCAATTGTTTTAAATCTTTCTTATTTTCATCTCTTGTTTTGTATATTGTATTCTTTCCCTTAATGATTCTTGACTTAACCTATAATAGGAAAAAATATAGGCTAAATGATTGATCTAATAGTCCCTTGTAAGAAAATAAAGTCTTGTATAGACAAGCCAATAACTTAATTTCATGTAAATATTTACGTATTTCTTGTTTATTCCCTCTCTGTCTTTCTAGTCTTAAATACATATTTATGCTCTTTATAGCGAGCTTACAGCTAATTTCTCATATAAATCAATAAGTATCTTAACTATATAATCAGAATTATTACCTATTAATTTAGTGCATTTTTGGCTATTTAATTTATACCTCTGTAAATACACTGGAGTTAATCTATTTTCTTTTATTCTTATTAAAATCTCTATAGATTTATCAATAGACTCTAATCTTTTATTTAAATGTTTTACTTTTTGATTATTCATATTTTGATTTTTAGTTTGTTTGGGTTAGTTTGATTATTGGTTTTAATTAATCCTCTTTGTTTGTATACTTTCTTATTCCCTTGTGATTTATTGATTTAACCTAATTTAGGCTATTTGATTTAGTTTGTTTTGCTTGTGAGTATATCTAGCCCCGAAATACATATTAGCCTAACTGTATTGATAGATAATGTAGTTAGTTTATTTTATTAGGTTAAATGGTTGAGGAAACTAAGTTTATTAGGTTAAACGATTTAGTCTTATAATGATTTGTTTGGTTTATTATTTTCTGATTTTAATTAATAATTTTAACTTCAATATATTGGCTTATAATCAAGGGTTTAAAGACTGTCTAGTCAATTCCCTGACTGAAAGGGGTTAACCTAAAAGTTTTTTATATAGAAACTAATTAGTTATTCCATAATAGATTATCTTAAATGTATTTACTATCAATCAAATGGTTTGTTTTTAATGTATTGATATATAATTTCTTGATTTTATTCGAATTGTTTGTATTCCCTATAGGCAAAAAGTACACTAGATATTCAGCATATTAAGTAGTAAGCCCATTAACTCAATGATTTAAGGCGTTTATTGAAATAATATTTTATCCGGATATTTAATATGAGGTGTTTCCCTATAGGTAAAAAGCACACCCCAAAACCTTAAAATAATCAAGAAGCCCATCAACTCAGGAAAGTAATATAATTAACTCAATGAAATTATGCCATTAAATTAAATAGTTTGTATTTCCCCGGTGCAAAAAGCTCATTTTAAAATCCCCCATTTAACCTAGTAAACTCTATAAGTACCGTCCAGATAGGGCTATAGAGATTTTAACAAATAGGTCATTTGATTGAGTCATTAAAAGTCTAAAGGAACGTCTAGGCTTTTAATATACACCCCTCAATCAATAACCCCCCTTTGCAGATTATGTATAGTATATTTACTAGAGCTATTATATACTAGGATAGTCTCCACCCACTGCAAGGCTCGCTAGGCTCCAGCCCAGCCGCTGCTGGCTGCTCTAGCTTCCTAGCCCCCCGGCTTGCCCCCAGCCGCACCCCCGGGGGAGCCCCCTTCCAGCAGGTACCTTGAGTTGCTTTTCAAAGTTGCAATTAAGTTATTCTTTATTTAAATATCGGTGCAATGAGATAACTAATAATCCGATCACTAAGTTTTGCAGACCCCCAAAGAAAAAACAAAACATTAAGAAAAAACCCTCAAACCTATTGAACATCTTCTGCTTTTAATGCTATGAGAATAATTGCAAGGTTACCACACTTAACAAAAACAATTGGGTTTTCCGAATTAGAAAATAGAATTTAATATACTATAATATGTTTCAGTCAATCAAAAAAAAATGTCTTCAGAGATAGAACTAGCACCTTTTTATAATTACAATCAAGATAGAGGTTACTACAGACCTACATTAGAAGAATTTAATAAAACCAGAACAGAGCAAGGATTAGATTCAGTAACTTCTTTTGATGATCCGAAAGGAAAAGCAAAGCCATTTTCTCCCGAAAAAGAAGCGATGCTGATTGCTATAAGGGATTATCTAGTTAGTGAAGGATGGGAATCACCGTATTATTCACCGGGTGATTGGTACCATCCACAGCAAACTTCAGGAATAGCCCACGATATATTAGATGTGTTAAGCATTCAAGTTAGATTAGAATTGCCCTAAGATAATTTAATTAAATGATGTGGTATTATCAAACCAAATATTTAAAATAAGTAACAAAGATACAACATGGATCCACAGTCAATAGTAAGTATGTTAAAGCAAGCAAGGGATAAGGAGTTCGCAAACTCCCCACAATTATCGTTAGGTGAATTGATTGCAAAAATTGAAGTACTTGGAGTCAAGAGAGATAATGATGGGGATGATAAACAGATTCGTTATGATTTTGGAACCTCAATCCCAACATGTCTTGATAGTTATCGAGGTTCTTATGATGAATTAGCGTTAGGGTATAAACTTACAGGGTATGATGATGGAAGTGCACCAAGATCCATAAAGGCAAAAGATTTATTAGAACATTTAAAATCAGCTATCGGGAAAGAATTCACTGGTTGGAAGGGAGGGGAATTCAGGATGTCAGAACAAACACCTGTTTGGGTTGCGAATTGTGGGGATTCAAACAGTACAGCTATTGTGGGGGTTTTAGATGCAGGATATAGTTTAATTATCTTGACTTCTTATATTGAGTATTAGATTTACAATTTTTGTCAACTAAAAGTATAAATTAAAACACAGCTATATTTAATGTTTATGAAGCCATTACTCAGTTACATAACCGTTACATAGAAGAAAGTCTCACTAAGAAGGCTTTTCCAGTATCAAAAAATGCTTCCAGTTACATGCCCGTTACATAGCAGATTAAAATTATTTAATCTTTGGACATCCCAGACAAAAGGTAATTAAAATTAATCATAAATGACGTTGATTTGGTAATAGTTATGTCAAGATCAAGAAGAAAGAACCCAATATCTGGAAACACGACATGCAAGAGCGAGAAGAAAGATAAAAGATTTGCCCGAAGAGTATTGAGGGGTACAAATAGAAGAATACTACAAAAAATACAAACCATTTATGAGGAAGGGATACAGGATAGTGAACAGGAGAATGAGTTAGAAATTCCTGAATTCAAATTAATCCGGGAAGTTTCATCGATATGGAGTTTTGGTAAAGATGGCAAGATGAGGTTTAGTTGTTTGAGTATTGGTAAAGATTATTTTAATAAATTAATGAGAAAATAGGCTATAATAATTGAAAAAATTATCAAAATTAAGAATCCGGCATAGAGTATTGCTCTAGTAAGTCCGGAGGGGTCGGATAGTTATCCCGAATAGCCAAATACAGGGTTATCCAGTGTTAGGCTAAAGCTATCAAGGTTTTTGAAGTATGTACCTTAATCAAACTCAGTCAAGGTTTTTACAGTTGAGCCAGCCTGGTCAAATCAACTGTTAACCTCAAGAAATATTACAGATGACTAATGAAAGAAACATAAAAAATAAATGGAACAAGATATAAAAAGCACTATCAAAGATTTAAAAGCTATCTGGAAGGTGGAAGAGGATTTCTATGCTAATCTGAGGGAAGAAACAATCAAAGCAGACTTAAAGACCCCTGAAGAAATAGAAAGTTTTTATAAGGGTTTTATGCGTAAATACAAGCTAAAATTAAGAACAGAACCTAACTTTAAAAAGTTCCAGAGTAAAATAGAAAAAGAAAATTATATAGGGAAAATTAAGAAAGACAAAAATATCGGGTTAGATAAAGCTGTCAAGTTCCATACGGGATGGAATGGATTACTTATAGAAAAAGAATCAGGAAGTATAAATTAGAATGGAACAACTATTAGCCCACCTAATCGGAGACTACATACTACAAAGCCATGACATGGCAAATAAAAAAACCAAATCAGATAGTTAGTGTTTTTATCATGCTCTTCTCTATACGCTTCCTTTTTTATTTTTAACTCAAAATATTGAATCTTTGTTTTGTATATGTATGGGACATTTTGCTATTGATCTGTGGGGACTCGCTAAATATCTAATTCGTTTCAAGAATATATGGTTAGGAGATTTAACTAAATTAAATGATAAGGAGCAATACAGTACCAATACCGGATACCCAAAAGAAACATCTGACTATATATCGTTTTGGCTATATATTATAACAGACAATACATTACATTTGGTCTGGAATTATTTAATATTGTCTAGATAAAGATGGTAACTGTATTAATCTCAGGAAGTCGTTCAATTAAATATCTTTCTAGCGAAGCCTTTCAATCAATTAACAATATCATGAATTTAGGATGGGATATTATAGTGGGAGATGCATATGGAGTAGACAGTCTTGTACAAAAATATTTAAAAGAATCAAAATACACAAATCTGATAGTTTATTATGCTCTATTCAATCCCTATAGTCGACCAAGAAACACCAATGGATATAAGTCAGTTGGTGTTGAGGGGAATTATCAGTATAGGGATCAATATATGTGTAATTTAGCAGATTATGGACTCGCTATATGGGATCAAAAAAGCAACGGGACATTAAATAATATCAAAAGAGTCAAGAAAACAAAAGTGTTATTAGTTTGATCCAATAGGGTATATGATATAAAGTATATTGCGTAACGGGATAATTTACAAATGACTGCAACTGATAATAAATGGAATATGGATTTTGAAAAGTGTTGGCTTCCTCTATTGATAAATGAAAAGGGGGAACTTGACTTACAAAAAATCAAGAATGAATTTAAAGGTTATGACTATTTGCTTGAACAAGTACCTAAAGTCTATATAGCGATAACTAATGGTAAACTTAGTCATCCTAACTACAAAGCCGAAACTGTTATTGACTGTTTTAAGGATTGTTTGGACAAAATTATAGATGAGGCATTAAAGGAAGCAAATGATACACTTAAACAAGATTTATAATGAAGATTGCTTAATTACTTTAGGTAATTTGGATACTTCATCTATCGATATGGTACTAACATCTCCGCCTTATGGGGAATTAAGAGATTATAATGGCTATGTCTTTAATTTCGAGGAGACCGCAAAAGGATTATGGAAAGTTATAAGACCAGGAG
>JAAFJH010000088.1 GCA_013298875.1 Synechococcales cyanobacterium bin2.concoct.b11b12b14.033 | reverse complement strand
ATCATCATAAACAATTAATAGATTTTTCAAATCAGCAATTTTATACCAATCAATTAAAGCTTTTACGGCTAAACCTGAATTATTCATATAGGTTTGCGGATAAATTAAATAAAGTTTTAGCTCAAAGCAAAAAAAGATTTTAGCCTGAATTTTTTTTTGCTTTTTTTCTTCAAAAGTAAAGTTTTTTTGCTTTAAATATTCTTGTAAATTATTTAAAATTTCAAAGCCAATATTATGTCTGGTTTTTAAGTACTGATTTCCTATATTGCCAAGGCCAACAATAAATTTATTTTTCATTTAAAAAATTTGACTCGCCTCTGCTACCCACATTTTTGAGTTTAAAATAAGGCGAGCTTTAAAGTTTAATTAATCCACAAGTTTTTAATAAACAAAGATAGCTTATTTAGCTCAAATCTTCAATATCCATAACCACCATAACTATCATTGCAATCATCATAGTAATAATTACCTTGACTAGTAGGAGTATAATAAGAATCGTCTTCGTAATAGCTTTGAGTAGGAGCATAATAGGAAGAATCGTCATAATAATAGGCTTGATTATTATTTCTGCGTTGGCGATAAAGCTGATATGAATTTAAAGCTCCTAAACCTAAAGCTGTGCCACCTAAAGCTGTACCAATAATACCTAAAGTTAGAGCAGCCGGGGTGGCATTTGCTTTTTGCTCGGGTAAGAACAAATTGAAAGTTAATAAAGACAGTGAAAAGAGAATTGCTTTTTTGAACATGTTAAATTTTAGCCGGATTAGTATTTCTAAAACATATTATAATATGTAAATAGCTTTTAGTGTTTAAGAAAATATTAAAAAACTACTATTTTAAAGTTAGCTTTCACCGCTTTATTTATAAGACAATTCTGAATCTTCATAAGTAGCATTAGCAGTTGCATAATCAAATTCTTCGTTTTCGAATGAATATTCTGTATCAGCTTCTACAATCGAATAACCAGTCGGAGCAGAAGCATTATTTAAATCTTGATAATACAAATCATTTTCATAGGAAAAATAAGTTTCTTCTTCTATATAAGGAGCAATTATTTTTTTGTCTAATTTTTCTTTTAAATTTTTCTTATTGCTTATTGTTTTAGAAAATGTTTTTTGACTATCGTTTTTAAGAGCTATCAAAGCAGGCTTTTTAACATTAATTGTTTGTTCAAAATTATTTACGCCTACTCCCGTTAAAAGTGATGAGACTAAAGGAATTCTTTTTACACCCACTAGTCGAGACATCCAATATTTATCACCATTTAACTTGTGAAATTCTACCCCTTTTGATGAGCTAGAATGATACATTATATGGTTTCCATTTTTATCTTTGCCCCAATACATACCAACATGACTGACTCCATGGCCGGTATTAAAAAAAACTAAATCTCCCGTTTTGGCTTCGCCAAGATTTACATTTTGCTTAAGAGAATTATACATAGCCTGACTGCTACGTGGCAGAGAGATATTGCCTAGCAATTTATTAAAAGTTTTTAGCATTAAACCCGAACAGTCAAATCCACCATTAGAACCAGCACTACCATATGAATAATGAGCACCAACTAAACTTTTAGCGGTTTGATCAAGTAAATTAAGGCATTCAGATGAATTGTGGCATTTAATATTAGGATCAGCAGAAACTTGCAAGGTATTTTGAGCGGAAAAAATTAAAATTAAATAGGCGGTTATTATGATTTTCCAATTCATAGAAGTTGTATTTCGCTTTGAAAGTATAAACAGTTTATTCGATAAAGTTTAATATCAGTTTATATAGAATACCCAAGATTTTTCGGTTATTAACCCCGCATTAGGAAAATTTCCAACAAACTAAACATTAGTTGGGCATAATTTTACTTTTTATTCAATTTATCTGCAAACTAATTCAAAACTTCTATTTTTTATTTACACCGCATTGTTTCCTGTTTGGCTACCTTGGCTTGTATTATTGAGATCAGAACCACCCTGAGTAGAAGGATTCATGGTGGGAGCATCATCTGTTACCTCTTTGGCTGTTCTCATATTATTACCAGTCGCTGGGCCGGTGTTAGAGTTAGTACTTCGCTTTTTAACATCATCATTACTATTATCGTCATAAGTACCAGTTTGTGTATTTGTTGACGAATCACCTGAAGAGCGAGCGGCCATTTTTTGGTCTTGAGGTGGAGTGGGCAAAACGCCAGGTGCTGGTTTTGAATGAGATGTTTTTGACAAAGCGGAGTGTAGAGTATCTGAGCCTTTTATTGATGTAGACCTAAAGCCCTCTAATATTGTTGATGATGATGATAATGGTGATGATATAAACATAGTAAATAAAATTTAAAGCAAAAACTTTTAAATAGGGTTAGAATTGATGGTTTTATAAACTCTTTTGGTAAATTCTAATACTTTCATCATAAGGCTAAAGAATGATTAAGTCAATATATTGTTTCTTAAGGTATGTTTAAAATTGATAGTAATTTATTTCCTGGCATTTAATTTTCCATTCAAGCTAGAAAATCCGTCTAATTTTTGAACTTTTTAATTATAAAATATATCTCAGCTAGCTAGTTCTGCAAGCAATACTTGCTAAAATCCTGTAAAAATCAAAAAACCAATTTGTCAGGTTGTAAGTTCACTTTATTTCAGGATAGCTAAATAATTATTTATTTCTGGAGCGGACGAAGGGATTCGAACCCTCGACCCTTTCCTTGGCAAGGAAATGTTCTACCACTGAACTACGTCCGCATTAATGTCGATTTATAATATCATAATTATTTAAATTAAAACTAAAAATTTTAAGATTATTAGAATTGCTTTGAAGACAAATAAAGCCAAAACTTAGAATTTAGAATTATTATTTTGAATAATTAATAAAAAAACATTACTTTTTCATTTATGCAAGAAAATTATAAATCTGGATTCATTGCTTTAGTTGGTCGTCCTAATGTCGGAAAATCATCGCTGTTAAATGAAATTCTCGAACAAAAAATTGCTATTGTCAGTTCCAAAGTACAAACTACTCGTAATAAAATTTTGGGTGTTTATAATTATCCTTCTTCAATAGGCCAATTTGGTCAAATTATATTTTTAGATTTGCCGGGCTTACACAAACCGGTTGATAAATTAGGAGAAAGTTGTTTAAAAATTTCCTTTGATGGTGCAAAAGAAGCAGATATTATTATTTTTATCAGTGAAAGTAATTCAGCTCCAGGCACAGGGGATAATTGGATAATTGACTGGTTAAAAACTAATTGCCCCGAAAAACCTTGTTTAATAGTTTTAAATAAAAAAGATTTAGCCAGAAATACAGGACGCTTAAAAGAAAATATTGAATTTTATAAATTAGCTTTTAAGGGCTTAAATAGCTTGAAACCAGACCCAATTTTAATTTCGGTGGCTAAAAAAGACGGCTTAGATCATTTATTAGAAATAATTTATGAGCATTTACCCCTTGGACCACAGTATTTTCCGGATGATATTCCAACTAATCGTTCAGTAAGATTTTTAACCACTGAATTAATTAGAGAGCAAGTTTTAATTAATACGGCCGAAGAAGTGCCGCATTCCACAGCGGTTGAAATGATTGAATTTGATGAAAAAAGCCGAGAAGATTTAATTACTATTCGAGCTTTCATATTAGTAGAAACTGAGTCTCAGAAAGGAATTTTAATTGGTAAAAAAGGACAAAAAATACAAAGAATTGGTTCGGAAGCCAGAATTGAAATTGAAAAATTATTAAGCAAAAAAGTTTTTCTGGATTTAAAAGTTAAAGTATCCAAAAAATGGCGTCAAAATACGCAAGAATTAAATAAATTAGCTCATAATTCAGACTGAAAAACTTTTAGCTTTATGAATAGAAATTATTTGGGAAAGCTTACAATAATTAAAAAAATCCTTTATACTTTTTTTTAAGATTTGGAGAGGTGCCAGAGTGGTTGAATGGAACGGTCTTGAAAACCGTCGTGCCTTTCGGGGTACCGTGGGTTCGAATCCCACCCTCTCCGAGCAAGAATTATAATTGGGTTTGCTTTAAACCACTGATAAAAAATACTAAAAAGAAAATTAGTTATAAAATTAATTAAACTAATTGATAAATTTCTAAAAATTGCCTAATCATAATCTAAACTCTAATTCTGATGAGCTTGAGCGTTTATTAGAGCTTTTACCTACCAGAATAAAACAAATTATAGCGGCTGAAAATAAGCAAAGTATTTTACTGGAGGTGGTTTTAGATTTAGGCCGTTATCCAGAAATACGTTTTACCAAAGGCGGAACAATTTTTTTGGATGAAGTAGTTTCTAAGGAAGAAATTGATTTTATTTGTAATAATGTTGGTGGTTTTTCATCGGAGAATAGAGCAGGTATTGAAAGTACTTTGCACCGTATTTCAGGCATCAGAAACCGCAAAGGGGAAATTATTGGGCTAACTTGCCGAGTGGGACGTACAGTTAGTGGGACAGTTGAATTAATTAAAGACTTATTACAGAAGAACAAATCAATTTTGCTTTTAGGACCTCCTGGCTGCGGAAAAACAACCAAATTAAGGGAAATTGCCCAAATCTTTGCGGATAATTTAAAAAAACGCGTAATTATTATTGATACTTCAAATGAAATTGGTGGTGATGGTGATATTCCGCATCCTTCCATTGGTAAAGCCCGCCGAATGCCAGTTATTGATTCGTCAGAACAGCATAAAGTTATGATTGAAGCCGTTGAAAATCATACGCCCGAAGTGATTGTCGTGGATGAAATTAGTACTCCTGAAGAAGCTTTAGCCGCTCAAACTATTGCTGAAAGAGGGGTTATTTTGGTAGCAACTGCTCACGGCCGAGATTTAGAAAGTATTGTCCAAAATCCTTCTTTATCAATTTTAGTAGGAGGATCTCAGGCTGTAACACTCAGTGACGAAGAAGCTAAAAGACGTAAAACTCAAAAAAGTATTTTAGAAAGATGCAAAGACGCTACTTTTGAAATTGTAATCGAAATTATTTCGCAAAATTCAGTAGTCGTACATAAAAATGTTAATGAAGCTGTTGATCAAATATTGCGTGGCGGCACCCCTTTGAGAAGCGAATTAAGACATAGTCATGCTGAAGATAATAATTATACTCCTAAGAAAACTAGCTTAAATACCAATAATTTGGCCGAAGATAATCAAATTAATCTTGAAATAAATCAAAACCTTAAATTAGGCTCTGAATCAAAATATAATATTCAACAACCTTTACACATTTATCCTTATGCGGTTAGTCATAATCAAATTTATATGGTAATTAAGGCTTTAAACTTGCCAGCCATTTTGGTAGATACAGTTGATGAAGCGGATTTAGTAATTGCTTTAGAAGATTATGCCCAGCCAGGAGCCAAAATTAGAAAATTAGCCAATTTATTAAATATTCAATTGGAGACCATTCAAAATAATAATTTTCATGAATTAAAACAAATTATATCCGGAATTATGCAGCCTTCATCTGATGAAGAATTTAAAGGCGATTTAGATTTGCAATTGGGTTTGGAAGAAGCCATGAAAGCCATGGAATCTTTAAGAATAATTAATAAGCCAGTTGAATTATCTCCCCGTAAGGCTTCGGTTAGATCAGCCCAAAACGATTTATTATTAAGAAATGGCTTTCAGACGGAAATTATTGGAGAAGGCGATGAACAGAGAATAAAAATTATTAGCTAGCTCATTAAGAACTCAATACAGCACAGTTATTAAGAAAGAATTTCACTTTAAAAAACCCCTCCGCCTTCTGAAGGGGAACTTCAACTAAATTAAGTTGTATTTAAAGTAAGTTTGGTAAATGAAAAATACGCAAGCTTTAAAACTAAACTTTTACGCTTAATTTTTCGGCTACTAATTTAATCATTTCAGAAGGTAATTTGGCTACTGGCACTCCAGCCTTTGCAAAAGCTTCTTCTTTTGATTTAACTGTTCCTTTATCGCCTTCAGTAATTGCACCAGCATGTCCCATTCTTTTGCCTTCAGGAGCAGTACGTCCAGCAATATAAGCAATAACGGGTTTTTTAATTTCTCCACTTTCAATTAATTCAGCCGCTTTTTCTTCAGCAATTCCACCAATTTCGCCCATTAAGCAAATTAAATCAGTTTTCGGATCAGCTTCAAACAATCTAAGTACATCTACAAATCCAAGTCCGGGTACTGGATCTCCACCAATTCCTACACAAGTAGATTGACCTAAACCAGCATTTGTTAAGCCCAAAGCTACTTCATAAGTTAAAGTTCCTGAGCGGCTTACCATACCAACCCGACCTGGTTTATAAACTGAACCTGGGTGAATTCCAACTAAGCTTTCGCCAGGAGTAATGACGCCAGGGCAATTTGGCCCAACTACTAAAACGCCTCTTTCTCTGGCTCTTTCTTGTATTTTTACTTCATCTAAAGGTGGAATTCCTTCAGTGATAATAATTAAAAGACGAATGCCACTTTCAATCGCTTCAAAAGCTGCGTCTTTGGCGAGTAAAGCTGGTACAAAAATTACCGAAACATCAGCTCCAGTTTTATCAACTGCTCCAAAAACGGTATCAAAAACGGGAATTCCATTTATTTCGGTGCCACCTTTGCCTGGTGTTACGCCGCCAACCACTTTTGTGCCATAGTCAAGCATTAATTTAGCGTGGGTAGAACCCATTCCACCAGTAATTCCTTGAACTATAACTTTTGAATTTTTGTCTAATAATATCGACATTTTGTGTTTTCCTTATTTATTTAGTATTTTGAATTATTATTTGCCAGCACCGACAGCAGTCTCGACGGCTTTATCTAAATCATCAATAAAGTCAATGCCAGTTCCTTTGAGTAATTCACGTGCTTTGTCCTGATTATTACCAAGTAATCTGACTACTAATTTTAATTTTGGATATTTTTTCTTAAAGTCAATTAAAGGCATTGCTACTTGATCACAAGCGGTAATTCCACCTAAAATATTAATAAAA
>JAAFJH010000087.1 GCA_013298875.1 Synechococcales cyanobacterium bin2.concoct.b11b12b14.033 | reverse complement strand
TGAAGTATATTCTCTCTACATTAGTTTATGATTCCGACAATATTAGGGCTTTAAAGGGGTGCCTTTTGCCTTCAATAGTTCTTCGAGTTTATCAATGGTTTTTTCTGGAAAATCTTTGTATTTTAAAGACATTGTACTCTCTCCTTGCAGTTGACTTAGCCACATAATACCTTGTTGTCCAGCAAGGTTATTTACTATTCGTGTAACATGTCGCTTTTCTGCGGAGTCCATGCCTGAGGTAAAAAAGGAGAATGTACTATTAGGTTCTATTTTTCCTAAAGCAATCTTTTTTTCGGATTCCTTAAAGTAGACACGACGCCATTTCTCATATTGTTTCTCAAGATTTCTTTGTTCTGAGGTTTTAAAAACTTCATTATTAGAAGCTGTTAACTTTTCTGGACATTTAAATATAGCCTTCACTAATTGATCGGTTGATTCTATACCTAGAGTTTCCCAAAACTCTAATTCCCTATCACTCATTTCCAAGTCTGCTGTAACTTCGCTCAGGGGTCTTCCTATAGCTCCTTCAGGTTTAATTACTTTTTGAGGCATTGGCGGCAAGGAGCCAGATTGAGGTGTTGGCGTTGGCGTTGGCTTTCTCCTTGAAAAGACTGTTTTAATTATCGACAAATTGGATGATCTCGCAGGATTAATTGGCTGCATGATAAATTGTTATTAAGTAGGTTATTGAGTAAATACAAGTACAAATACTAAATTACTATTTTTAATTTGTCAACACGATAAACCAAGTTATGGAATTATATTTATTTTGATCTTTTGTTTATCAGTCAGAGCTTGTCAATTAAATTAATTTTTAGCTAATTAAAGTTTTAGAGGGAAAAATTTCGCACGTTTTAGTTAAGTAATTTGATTTTAAAATACAATTAATGTTTCATAGATCTTTTTTGGACAAATTTTTAATTCACCAATAAAGTCGTCTATAATTTATTTCTCATTAACACTCACCCAAATATGCAACCTCAGGATATAAGGAATAATTGGATTAAGTTTTTTAGTGAAAAGAAAAAACATTTAAGCCTTCCTTCAGCCTCTCTAATTCCGCAAAATCCAACTTTATTATTAACAAATGCGGGCATGGTTCCATTTGTGCCTTATTTTTTAGGCCAGGACAAACCACCCGCCAACCGCATTACAACTATTCAAAAATGTGCCCGTTTAGGGGGTAAAGATTCAGATTTAGAAAATATTGGTAAAACTTCTCGCCATTTAACGTTTTTTGAAATGATGGGGAATTTCTCTTTTGGGGATTATTTTAAAGAAGAAATTATTGATTGGGCTTGGGAACTATTAACCGAAGTTTATGGTTTTGCCAAAGAAGAATTAATTGTTAGTGTTTTTGCGGGCGATGAGAAAGTTAGTGAAGATAAAGAAGCTTTTGATATTTGGCATAAAAAAATTGGTTTGCCCTTAGAGCGAATTATTAAAATGGGCAGAGCAGATAATTTTTGGGGACCACCGGGTGGAATTAGTGGACCTTGCGGGCCTTGTTCGGAAGTTTATTATGCCCCGAAAGATGGCTCTGAGCCAATTGAAATTTGGAATTTGGTTTTTATGCAATATGAACAACTTGAAAATGATGTTTTGCAAAATTTACCTAAGCCAAATGTCGACACTGGGGCTGGTTTGGAACGCTGGGCGACTATTTTACAAAAAAAACAAAATGTCTTTGAAACTGACTTAATGAGTCCTTTAATTAAAGCCGTTAAAAGTATTGATTTAAATAATTCGGTGGATCTTAGCCCCGAAAAAGCTGATTTGGCTTTTAAAATTATTGCTGATCATATGCGCTGTAGTAGCATGTTAATTGCCGATGGAGTTATTCCCAGCAATATTGGCCGTGGTTATTTATTACGAATGTTAATTAGAAGAGCGGCTCGTTTCGGTTATTTATTAGGTTTTAAAAAGCCTTTTTTAAATTCATTAATACCTGCTCTGCATGAAATATTTGATACTGCTTATCCGGAAATCAGGGCTAATCATAAAACAATTGAAAATCAAATTTTGAGTGAAGAAGAAGCTTTTCAAACTACCATTGAAAGAGGTTTAAAGCGTTTTAATGATTTAATTAATAATTTAGACCATCATATAATTTCGGGTGAGCAAGCTTTTGATTTATATGCAACTTATGGTTTTCCGCTTGAATTGACAGTTGATTTAGCGGAAGAAAAAAACTTAAAAGTTGATTTGGCTGGCTATGAAAAAGCTAAAGCTGAACATTCAGAAGTTTCTAATCAAGGTAAATTTGCAGTTGGATTCAAAGCTTTTGATAATACAAGTATTGATTCCTTGGAAAATACTAAATTTATTGGCTATGAAACTTTATTGATTGATGAGTGTACGGTATTGGGCCAAGGAAAAGATAAAGACGAATGCTATATTATTTTGGATCAAACGCCTTTTTACGCTGAATCAGGCGGTCAATTGTCGGATGAAGGTATTATAATTAATGAAACTAATGAAATTGTCTTTGAAGTACAAAATGTACAAAAACAGCTTGGCAAATTATTTATTCATCGAGGAAAGTTTTTGGTTGGGCAAGGATTTGAAATCGGCCAAAAAGTTAAAGCTAAAATTAATCCCAAAAGACGGACAGAATTGTGCAAACACCATACTGCTACTCATTTACTGCAATCAGCTTTACGCCAAGTTTTAGGCTCTGAAATTAAACAAGCTGGCTCTTTAGTGGATTTTAATAAATTACGTTTTGATTTTACTTATGCAAAAGCTTTAACAGAAGCTCAAATTCAGGAAATTGATAATTTAGTAAATTCTTGGATCAAATCCTCCCTGGCCGTAAAAACTAAAATAATGTCTTTTGACCAAGCTGTGTCAGAAGGTGCTTTAGCTTTTTTTTGTGACAAATATGATCAAGAAGTCCGAGTTTTAAGCATTGGAAGTGAAATTGAAAAACCAGTTAGTGTCGAGCTTTGTGGGGGAACTCATGTTTTGAATACCAGTGAAATTGAAGGTCTTAAAATTATTTCTGAAACGGCTATCTCAGCGGGCAACAGAAGAATTGAAGCTTTAGTTGGACAGGGTTTATGGGATTATTTAAGTTATAAAGCTGATTTAATTGATGCAGCCAGTAAAAATCTGAAAGTTAAGCCCATTGACTTAGCCGGCCGAATTAGAAACTTACAAGATGATTTAAAAACCGCTGAAAGACAAATAGTTGATTTGCAGGCTCAATTGCTGGAATTTCAGGCTAAAGATTTATTAAATCAAGTTAAACCACATAAGCTGGATTCAAAGCATAAATATTTAATTACCAAAGTTGAATTTACACAATTAAAAGAAGTTTTGGATTTTTTGGGCAATAAATTACAAAAAGATTATTCCTTAATTTTACTCTCTGAATCAGCCGGAAAAGCAATTTATGCGGCTAAAGTTTCAGAGCCTATTAATAATTTAACTGCCAAAGAGTTGGTGCAAAAAATAGCTAATATTTTAGGTGGAAGTGGTGGCGGACGCCCGGATTATGCACAAGGTGGCGGCGGAAATATTGATAAAATTAATTTGGTTTTAGAAAACTTGAATGAGTCTTTTTAATTTATTTGCCAGGCTGCAAGCCACATAAAGCTTTCATTTTATTTTGCAAATCTATCGCAAATTGTTTATCTTTTTTATATTCTGCGAGGGATTTTTTAAGTTTCTCTTTTTGGGCTGAGTTTTTTGGGTCAATATTATATTTTTTATTTATGGCTTCCATTTTGGTGGCAAAATCTCGCAAGCTGGCATTTTTACCACCGCCCATTAAAGCACAAACTGTTTCAGCTGAAAAATTCAAAACAATTTCTTTTGAAAATAAATCAGAATTAATTTCTTGTTTTGGTTTTAAATCCGCTTGAGGAGTACAAGAAGCCAAAAAGAACAAAGCGAATAAAAAATATTTTTTCATAAATAATTCATCGAGACGTTTAATTGATATTCCCAAACTAACAATTTAAATCAATTTTGGTTTTGCCATGCGGAAAAGGTTTGCCAATTTCATCGAGGCTGACAAAAACCAGCTTGTCAATACTTAAAATCGGCTGAAGGTTTAATTTATTCCGCACTTCACAACGCATAGTAATTGAAGTTTTGCCAAAAGAGATTGCAATAATACCAATTTCGATAATATCACCTTGTTTCGGAGCATTAATAAAGTTTATTTCGGAAATATATTTGGTAACAACTTTTTTATTTTGTAATTGCACAATCGCATAAATCACTGCTTCTTCGTCAATCCACTGCAGCAAACGGCCACCGAATAAAGTATTATTAGGATTTAAGTCTTCTGGCTTTACCCATTTACGAGTGTGAAAATTCATTTCAGAAAATTATTAAATTATTTTAGGTATAACCCTAAGCTTACTGGGTAATTATATAATGTCAAAATATAAACCAGTAAATTAATTAAGCAAAATGACTGAAAATATGAGCCAACAACATAATAATAATCAGGCAAATAATTTAAATCGATCTTTTGATCGGGAAAATAATAAAAGCCCATTGAGTAATACAAACTCTTTAGGATCGAAATATGCTCGTTTGCAAGGTTATTTAGAAGGATATTTAGACCAAATGTCAGCTTCAAAAGATGCCCAAGAAGAATTAATTTCTAAATTACTTTCAGAATTAGGTGATATTTTAAACCCATTATCAAATGTTTCAAAGGATAATAGAGATAATGATTAAATTGTAGAAATTCTTTACTTTGATGATTAAAAAACAAAAAATAAAAGGTGTAATTCTGGCTGCTGGTTACGGAACTCGCTTTCTGCCAGCTTCCAAAACTGTCCCTAAAGAATTATTTCCTTTAATTGATGTTCCAGCTATTGACTTTACCGTCAAAGAGTTTTTAGAATCAGGCATTCAAGATATTTTGATCATAACTTCCCGCCGGAAAAAGGTCTTAGAAGATTATCTTGACCATGAAATGGAATTGGAAGGAATTTTACAACAAGAAAAAGACCGTATTAAACTCGAAAAAATAACTCCTTTGGTGGCCAATTTTCATTTTGTCAGACAAAGAGAGATGAGAGGCACCGCAGACGCTTTGAACTTATGTCGCTGTTTTTGTGGAGATAGTCCCTTTGTGGTGGCTTATCCGGATGATATTATTTGGAGCGATCAACCTTGTGCTAAGCAGTTAATTGAAGCTTATTATGAAACCGGGCAAAATATTTTAACCGCCCGGGAATTAGCTCCAGATCAAGATGTTTCACGCTATGGAGTCATTGATTTTTCTGAGAAAAAAGGTTCTATTTATCAGGTTAAGTCTTTAATTGAAAAGCCTAAAAAAGGCACTGAACCCAGCAAAGTTGTTTCTTTGGGGCGTTATCTCTATACACCGGATATATTTGAAGAATTAGCTGAGCTAAATTTTGAAAATACTGACAAAGAAATCTCCCAAACTGAGCCTTTAAACCGATTAGCCCAAAAAGGCAAAGTAGCCGCTTTGGAATTTGTCGGCAAAAGATTTGATGTGGGAGAACCTTTTGGTTATTTAACAACTGTTATTGAATACGCTCTTTTAAGGCCAGACTTATCTAATCGCTTAAAAGAGTATTTAAAAAACAATTATGATAGATTAATTTCGAGTTCTAAATCTTAAGCAATAGCTTCATCGGGAGACTGAGTTGTTATGTAATCTTCTCCTTCAATGGCTGGGTTAGGTGGTGCATCTGGTAATCCATTAGCAGCGGTTGGTACACGCTTAAGCTCTCCACTATTTATTAATGCAATAACTCCTGCTTGTCCATTAGGAGGGAAGCCACCAAATTTTTCACTGGCTAGTTTTGTAAATTCTTTAATTGAAAAATAAGCTGGTTTACCATCAATCATTACACGTCCAAAATCTCGATGAGTAGACATTTTTTCATAAATTATTTCGTCCGTTTCTGGGTCTTTGCATGGAATGGTAAAATAATCTGGTGTTGGTGGAGGCGTAACAGGAGGGTTGGTCACTGGGGGGTTAGTTACAGGAGGGTGTGTAACTGGTGGATAAGAAACGGGTGGCTTTGTAGCTGGTGGTAGAGTATATTCACGTACCCGAGAAGATGTGGGGGCAAAACCTAACATAACTTGATTTTGATTAATTCCTTGTTGTCCAATCATATTTTGGGAGTCCTCTCCAGAAGAGATTGTGCCACTATTATTATTATTCTGAATGGTTGGAATATTAATACTACCGCCTCCACCACTACCCATTGCCAGAGCATCAGCAGGGCTATATCCATCGTTCATAGCAGCTAACATTTCCTTAGCATGTGGGCTGTCAGCATTTACAATAGATTGTTTTTGAGCAATATTCTGTTGTGCAGTTTGTGTAAACTTTTCGCCCCGATTACTATTATTAATATTTAAATTCATTGCAAAATAAAAGTTGGTATTTGATAACTAATATTTGCCTTCAAGCAATAAATAAAACATAAAATAGGCAACTTTACTGAGCAAACAAGGGATTACACTTTATATCTTGGATGTTCTGCTGATTCAAACGAGCTAATATTAATTTTATGAAACGACTGACTTTTTGGTTTTTTATTTTTGGCTTTGCTTTAGCTTCGGTTATGGCTTTTTATGCGGGTTTTAACAATATAATTCTATTTTTTTGTTTAGGTTTCGATTTTATTTTTTTAATTTATTTATTCGTATTTCGCCTCTCTAAAAGATTTAAGCAAATAATAATATTGAATTTATTTTTTATGCTTTTGGGGTTTAATTTAGCTTATTTAAATTCTCTGCGTTTAACCAAATTAACTGAATTCAAGCCAGAAATACCAATTTGCCTGAAAGTTGAAATTATTGAAAACATTAAACATAAAAGAGCGGTAGCTTTTAATGAACAATTTGGCAAAATATATTTAAAATTAAAAACTTCTACAGGGCGAATTCTGCTGGGCGATCAGCTTTTTATTTATGGACAATTAAGTTCA
>JAAFJH010000086.1 GCA_013298875.1 Synechococcales cyanobacterium bin2.concoct.b11b12b14.033 | reverse complement strand
AATTGAGTTATTATCTTTGTCTATCAAATAACCATCAAATAAGATTCCCTATTTTTTATACTTCCTTACATAATCTAAATTAATTTTCTGAACTTTAAAACCCGACTTTTCAAAGTCTTCCCAAATCCTCATTGCACTAGGGCAGCTTACATCTATGCGAGAGTAACATTCATTAATAAAATTTCTGATGCACTTTTCCTTAGAAAAGCTCACACTATCTTTCTCTAAGCCATGCACAGGATCTATAATGAAATATATTTCTTTAATTTCACTCATTCTTTTTCTTTTTAACTACACTGTTGAAACATATCCAATTGCTTACATCCTCTAATCTCATCACTTATTATTGCTTTTAAGTCTTGTATATACTCTTGCCTAAAATTCCCTTGAAGCATTAAAGTCCCACTATTATAGATAGCTAAGTATAACTTTGTATTTCTATTACTTGCAGAGTTACATTTATTATAAATAGCCTTATAGCATAAATTATCATTATAGCCATAAGTTTCAGTTTCTTTTGTAAATTTATTCCTTTCTAATACATTCTGTATTTTCTCCAACCTGTAATTTAATTCGTTACTATTAAGTTTCATGAGTATTACTTGTTAACTATATATTTTATCTTATCAATAAATATATTTTAAAAGAAAATATTTAAGTTTTACTTAATATTAAAAAAAATTTATATTCATAATTTAAAAAAGTGGTAAGATCAATATATTCGTGCTCTGTTTATAAGGGTAACAACACGATCGATAGTAAGCGACTCAACAAAGCGTGTAATACTATTTAGTTAGTAAAATAACTAATAACTCCAGTTTGTAAGTCTTTAGCTGGATCTAATATCTAAGAAGTAATGGAAAACTACGAGTGTAAGATATTAGTAAGTGAACGATAAGCCGACTTGGATCCCTATCTACCACAGGTAAACTTTCATAATTAATGGTTCCTGTTAAGATCAGACTTTATGATCGAATGGAGGTAGGGGTTAGCTCAGGACACTCTAGAAATGCTTAAGAGAATAGAGTACCAGGATTGCTATCCAAGATCTAGTCACGAATTAAAGATAGCAGGTAATAGATCAGGCTGGCTTCTGATCGGGAGTAAGGTCAATACTTACCTCTCTGTACAGAGGAAAACTATGTCAACTAACTGGTAGGTGATCGGTATAGCAAGGGTTTTTACTCCAGTGTTAAGCTCCTTCCTCAGCGTATATATTTGACTTACTTGTTAAATGTGTTTGTTGGTGGTTTTAATTTCAAAAGATTAATATCCCAATATAAAAAAAAATAATAGAGCTTTAACGATAACTTTACACATCATACAAACATTAAATAGATTTTTAATACTAGATATTAGTAAAAAGTAGAAATAGTTTGATGTCTGAAGTTATTCTTAAATAAGATCACTTTAATATGTAAAGCTATATGGTAAGATTAAAATAAATGAAATTTAAAAGGGCTAAAAATAATTAATATATTAGAAAAGTTAAAAAAAAAGAAATTAAAATTTTTTAGAATGTTATTTTAAATTTAAATAGATGCCAAGTCAGATCCCATTAAGTATTACAGCAAGAAGACCAAATATAAGTCATAAGATAGATTTTGACGATAGATGGGATCCTGAAGAAATAGATCAAGAGTATATTAAGTTACAAGATATTATTGAAAGTCAATTATCAAGAGCAGTATTAGATACCGATACAATACAGACTATATATGCTAAAAAAACATTTACTAATTTATTTTTTAATAATGGAGATAAAGAAAGTTATGAGAGTGTTATGGATATATTGCAGAATGATATATCTCCCATAACAGGTACAGGATTTAAAGCTTTAATTACAGATAAAGATAAAGAATTAGCATTCAGTAAACCTAATGTATCTGGAGTAATTATACCGATAGCTGGTAGAAATCCCTCTATGTTAAAGTCTAATATCTTGATTGATAAGACAGGTAACTATATAACGATAGAAGCAGTTAATGTTCCTTTAGCAGGATATGATATAACTAAATCTGGAGTTCCCCCTTCAAGTAATGGGAATACTTATCAAGCTTACTATTATGCTACTAGTGTAAGTTTTAGAGGTACGATAGATCTTACCGATACAAGTAAAGTAATAGGTAATTTAGTTAATTATTCTCGTTATGAAATCTATTTAGGTTATAGGGATGATCTTGGGTTAACTGATTGCTTTTTAGTTAGAGAAGGATCGGAAGGTAATATATCTAACTTTTATAAATCTTATAAAAGAATTGGTTTTTTTAGGTATAAGGCTGGAGGTAATTCAGATGATTTTATGATTACTAATGGGATCTTTATACCAAAACATACATGGTTATTACCTGGATCAGATATTGGGAATGTTAATTTATCTTCTAATACAGATACTGTAGGGTTGGCTGGTTATTTGAAAGAATCTTGTGTTGTAGAGATCTCAACCGAAAGACCCTCAATAGATGTAATGTTACAATACAATACAAATAGTTCTTATACTATTTATGGAACACCCTCTACAAGTTATTTAAAATCAGAACAAACTTACAGAATAGGACTAATTTATCAGAATAACCAATATAATATAGTCTCGACATCTCCAGTAACAGATGATATAATGTATATAAGAAAGATATGGTTTGGAGGACTTTATTAAATAAAAATATGAATGGGAAATCTTTAAAATTAAAAAAATTAACCAAAGAAGAGTTTGTTAGTTATATTAATTCAAGAATCAATCAAGATAACTTAATTCAAGAACTTTACAAATTAAAAATAGGATTAGATTTAGCTGAAAGTAAATTATTTCATCCATTAGATGAATTGCACGATATAGTCTTTACTAAAGATCAAAAAGAGATGATTGATTGGTGGTTATGGGATGCTCCAGATCAAGGTAAATGTGTAAGTAGTTGTAATGTATGGGATGGTAAAACAAATGAAATAATTGCTACATTACTAACACCAGAAGACTTATTTGACTATCTTAATAAATAAAGATATGAATAGACAAATTGAAATGTATTATCCTTATTTATCTGGTATTTTTTTATTTGTGTTTTTGATATTTTCTGAATGTAATGTAGGATGGGGATTGAAAACGTTTATTACTTTACAGTGTAAAGTTCTTACACTATCTCCTAAATCAATACCTTTAATTAATGTGATATTTCTTTTTAGTTTATTTGTTCCTTTAATAGTTTTAATTATTAAATCAATTATGATTTCTAATAGAAATAGTCTGTTTATCAAACATTTAAAAGAAGCAAACGCATATAGGTGTTTTAATAATTACTTTACGGAAGCAATTATTAATAGTTTTATTTTAAGCTTTTTATCTGTTATGCTTATTATTTTTTGTAGCTATCAAATTCTTTTAAATTCAACGATCTTGAGTTATTTTTGTATCTTTTTATATTTTGGAATCTTAATGGTAGTTATAGCTTGTACTTTCAGAATACTGAGTATTTTTAGACAATATAGTATTTATTCTAACTAGCATAGAATTTAAAATTAAATAACTTAAATAGATATTTTATTAATGTTAGAACCAATTTACAAGGGTAAGCCTATAAACCCTCTTGAACTACAAGAAGATATTAGAAATTTATTTATTCTATTAAGAAAGAAAGTTAGAAATTTTATTCCTATTGGAGGGGGTTTACCTGTTTTATTGCAAGCTTCTAAATTCTTCAATACAAGACCTCAAGTATTAAATACCAATTATTCTAGTATAACTAAAAACAATACATCTCAAACAGAAAAGACTGTAGAGTGGTTAGGTACTCCTTTAACGTTAGATTTATTGACAAAACTTAATGTTATTAAAAAATATAGTGCAGATTCTGAAACTAGTGCTGGGGAAGTCTTTGCTTCTTTTTATCAACTAGACAGTAAAACAAATGATTATAAGAAAGAAGACGTATATCCTTTAAACCCAACTAGCGATAAGTTAGTAGATGGTATTCCATTAAAAGCTAATAGCCCTTTCATTTACAACTCTTACTTTGGGTTTTCTAACTTTGTAGAAGATACAAACATTAGATTTTTACCTAGTCAAGATGGTAGTACGTTAAACATTAAGGCAAGAAGATTAAGTTTATTAGTGTGGCCACAAAACACTACAGATTTTTTAGTTACTAATGATCTATTTAGAGGGGAACAAGATAGAAAACAAATCGAATCAATTGAACTAAATAGTATAGATATTACGATAAATTCACGAACTCAATTCTCAGTTTCTCCCCTTACTCCTGGACACTACCCTACAGTACAATCAGGAAAGGACTTTGGTGTGTGGGTAGTCTATAATAGTCAGACTCAACAACAGTCCGCATTATTGACAGATTGGTCTAATCCTTATCCTAGCTTGAATGGTGTGGTTCGTATTCCTAATTCTGGTTGGTTATCGGGATCGACTATAAATTATATATATTACAGATGTGTGGCTTGTGTGCATATAAATTCTGATGGTAAATTTGAAGTATCGAAAAAACTAGCTTGGGGAGATATATCGACAACTCCAAACGGAGATTACGCATATACAGAAATATACCAACAAAACTCTGAAGCTAATTTTACGTTACAGAATTCAACCACCCCAGAAGATAGACGTATAGTTCCTTCTTATTATTATCTTTATCAAATTAACCCTAGTTTTTATAGTTTAGTTAATTATTCGGGAATTATAAAGCATATACCGGGAGCTGGAGGTAATCAAGTTGAAGTAACGATTGATAGTCCTATTCAGAACTCAACCCCTACATGTGTGGTCAAGATTGAAAGTTTAGAAGTTACGGACTCAAAAGAATCGATCTGGATCTCGGATATTAACTTGAATTTATCGTCTTTAAACCCTCAAACAAATAATGGACAAACCGAAATAGATACCGGAACTTTCACTAATGGAGAATCCTATTATGTGTGGTTTATCGTGAATCCTTATTCTATTCTTGATCGAAGCCCCACAGCTCCTAAAAAAAATCTAAGAATGAAATTACTGATAACCAAATCTGATAACTGGAGGGAAATAAACTCAGCATGGAAGGCAGCCAATCCAGGTTATATATTTAGATCAAGACTATTCTGGATAAATACAAAAAGTAATGGGGAAATAAAACCATTCTATATGAGGGATGGGTTTTATAGATTTCTAAACTTACCCGGAGCAGTAAACTCTAGCGGAGGAGTAGTGTATGAGTTTTCTGATTTAGGTGTACTAGTTTCTGGATCTACTTCTATATCGAGTTATGCTTTACTGGTACCTAATACTAGATTACCTATGAATAGTAACAACACATACTTGAATGCAAAACATATAGCTGGAAGATTAGCAATCACCACAGGTCCCGCATCTACATCTGAAAGCAGATTAGGTATTTCCGCATCAAATTATGGAGCTACTATAAGTGGAGTCCCTAACTGGTCTAGTCCCTATATTGTAGGTAGTGGTGCAGTAGTAGGATCTTTGCAATCTTATAAGAATGGAACTTCTATCAGGACTAATATTCAAACTAGATATTCGATGTATTTAAATCCAGATAGTCAAATCCTATATGCGGTAGATTTAGGTGCAGATTCCAGTACGTCCGGGACAAAATGGTTTATTACTTTGGACGAAATGACTTTACCTATTAATTCGGGTTTTTGTTATTATTAAATATTGCTTTTTCTAATTAGGCAAGTTAATATTAAATATAGTTAAAAGGAATCAATACAATGAAAAGACATATATCACATGGTGAAGTTAATTTACTAGAAGTAAACGAAATCCCCACAACAGCAACAAAAATCAACCCTACTGCAGATCAAATAATTAAAAACGGATTTAAGATTGCTAACTCGGAAGCTACTGGCAACCATCATTTAGTTAAAATCAATGATCAGATTGAATTTTTTGAGGATAATGATGGTACTTTGTTTATTCGTAATTTACAACCCACCACAGTAGAATGTGTAGATACAAAAAGACATGATAGCATTACATTACCTTCTTCTATTTGGAAAAGAAAAGTATCAAGAGAAATAGATCATTTAACCAATATAGTTAGAGAAATAGGGGATTAATAAGATTGTAGAAGGGGAAGTAATAATGAGAAAATCAATACTAGATAGGATTAAAGGTAGTATTCAAAATGAGTTTCTTAGTGAATTTGACACTAAGGGATTGAATACTCAAAAAATCGAAGAAGGAATAAATAAAATATATAAAGAAGGATTTAACTTACCCTTTCCAAAGATAATTTATACAAAAAATCCAGCAGAAATGTATGAAAAAACAATTGATTTGATATTAAGTTTCAAACAAATAGGTAAGTTAATTCCTTACAATAGCTTATTGCGGGACATCTATTATTCAGTGCAAACTACCTTGTTAGATGATTACTATAGAAGAAAGAAAAAAGAGAGTATGTTTCATAAAGATGAATTTTTACAATCATTACGTAATGATTTTCGTAATGATTTTCGTAATGAAGTAAGTAAAATAAATAAATTCATTTTACCATTATCAAATTTTAGACTGAGAGGAGAAATACAATCCTCACTGTTAAGTCCATATGGTGTTTTGAAGTATAGTGTTTATAACGCTAGAGACTATGACACTATTTTTAGTAACTGGAATTCTTTTTTGTTCTGGCAATATTTACATTTAGAAACAAACCAAAACCAAACAACACCATTATCATTTATAGGAAATTTGCCATGGGAAAGACGTTCCCAATTTTGGGGTGCATTATTAAATCCAATATCAAAACTAGCTAGTGTGTATGATGGTTTGTTTTTTGATAACTATGTGATTGTTTGTGGGTACCCGAAAAAAGTAAATTTAAATGAGAATAATCAATTGCATTGTGATGGGTATCCTACAATAGAATGGGAAGGGGATTGCAAGTTTTGGTATTTAAATGGGGTAGCTGTATCACAAGAATTGGCAGAAACACCTAGTAGTTTATTAGATGTAGATATGTTTTTAAAGGAAAAGAATGCAGATATTCGAGCACAATTCATATTAAAATATGGAATTGAAAGATTAATAAAGTATGGGAAAATAATAGATAGTTTTAAGAATTATGACAGTTTGAATGAGGAGTGGAGAAAATCCGAATATGAACTACTAGATATGAGTGCAATAATG
>JAAFJH010000085.1 GCA_013298875.1 Synechococcales cyanobacterium bin2.concoct.b11b12b14.033 | reverse complement strand
GAGGCGGAGTGCTAGCCGTTGGTGGTTCACATTTTCCAGTTTGCGGATTAGGCATCATTCCATTTGGACAAGGTTTGCACTGGCCAGTAGTGTCAATAATTGTCATATTAGTTGGGCAGCACTTAGCCGGATTTACCCCTGGCACCATATATTCATTCGGTGGGCAATTAGCCGGAGTACAAGTTTTAGTTTGAGGATTATAATTTGGCATTCCTGGTCCACAGCAAGTTTTAGTTTGTGGATCGTAACCCGGCATTCCTGGTCCACAAGTTTCAGTTGGTTTGCACTCAGGTCTTCCATTAACCATTCCGGGGCTTTGACCCGCTGCACAGCATAATGGCCCTCCTTTTGTCATGAAATAATTCTCTCCAGCCAAGCAGCATCCTGGCGAACCTGGCACACAAACTGGTTTTTTACAAACTTTCATCACCGCATCATATGTTTCACCAGCTAAGCAACAACCGGGTGAACCGGGTAAGCAAACTGGTTTTTTACAAACTTTCATTACCGCATCATATGTTTCACCAGCTAAGCAACAGCCCGGTGAACCTGGCAAGCAAACCGGAGTTTTACAAGTTTTGCCACTACAGCAACTGCTTCCTTCACGTCCTTCTGACTGTCCAAATTTCGCAAAATGCTCAGAGCCGCTTGAAATAGTTCCTCTTTTCACCAAAGCCGCTACGTCTGGATATTTATTTAAATAATATTGTTCATTGAAGGCAGTATCTGCACAAACTGGATTTTCCCTAGGGGCCTCGCTTCCTGGATAACTAGCACTAGTATCACCACTTCCAGCCAAGGGGCAACCAGGCGAACCGGGAGGACAATATGGAACTCTATTACCTGGTTTTGCATATTTCTCGGGCTGGCAATTTTCCTTGGCATTTCCCAAAATTGCAATTCCGTCATGAATTATTCCAAATTCCGGATGATAACAATTTGCTTTAATCAATGCTTCTACCTGGGCCGGCTTAAGCACTGGAACTGGCGGGATTCCCGGAGAATTAACAGGGCATTTTACGCTACTACTCGGTATTTGTTCGGCAGTCATATCTTCAGAAGAGCTTCCGCTTGCTCCTGCTGCCATTTTCATCACTACCGTTCGGGCATTAATATTAAAGTTTCCGTCTTTTATAAATTCCACATTATGCAAAAACGGCAAACCACCAGCCATAACAGGATCCATACGGCCAGACACATTTACATTCACACAAAAATCTTTATTCGAATCATTATTTCCGAGCGGGCAACAAACCCCATAGCCATAAGCAGATGACTGAAAATTCCATCTCAAAGACATAATTGGACTACTTACTTTCCCCACTCCATCACAATTATTCCGCGGAGACATGGCATTTTTATTAAACCTCGATTCTTCCTGAGTTTTATAGCATTGATTTTGCCTTACATCGTCCACCAGCGAGGAGTCACCAATTCTTGTTCCCCAAATATTTGACAATAAAACTTGCGATGCTTGGGTATATTCAAGGTCTGAAGCTCCTTTTACCGAGCTTAAAGCCCCATTAATTGGCGTAGAAGTAGCTGGCAAAGCTAAACCAGAATATGTATAATCTATTGCCTGGACATTATGTTGAGACATTTGATTATGACGCAAACGGTGCATTGACTTGGCATAAGTTACCGCTGCTTCCTGGGCTGCATGTTGGATTCGGCCTAAGCTTACCCATCTAATCAATAGCTCCAGCGAGATGACACCCGTTATTAAGGTGATACCGATAATTCCCAAAACCAACAAAAAAGTTATCAAACTACCTTTCTGACTTCTTCCAACTAATTTATTTAATTTCATCTTAATTGTATTTTATATACAAAAACTGCATTATTCTTCTAATTCCACTAATTTCACTTTTCTAACTTCCTTCTTTTCCCTAAATATTTCTTTTTATCTTTTTTAAGCTTTACGTTTTTGTACGTTTAAAAGGCATACTGTGTATTAAAATAAGTAGATAAAAACTTTTAACTGGAATTCAGAAAAAACCAAAAGCTTCTTGATGAAAGAGTAATTTGTTTTGAGGATATTGTTTATTTAATCAGTGAAGGCAATGACTTGGATATGAAAAAAATAAAATTAGATAGTGAAAAGTTAGAAATATTAAAAAGCTTTGAAAATGAAGAATTTGTAAGTTTAAATAATTTATCAGCGGAAAAAGAAAGACTAAAAAAATAGCCAAAAATACCTTAAAGAAGGATAAAAGAATAAATTTAAGAATTTCAGAAAGAGATTTAATTGCAATCCTGAGAGAAGCAAACAAAGAAGGAATTCCTTCTCAGACTTTAATTTCATCAATTATTCACAAATACAGCTCTGGGCTTTTGAAGCCAGTTTAATAATTATGTAAAAAACAAACGATGAAAAAAGCAAAATTCAGACGAAGAAAAGTTTATTCAAAATAATCGATAAATTTTTTTTGCATAAGTGTTTTGAATTGCTATATTTTTACTAATTAAAAAAAGTTATTATTCAATCCAAAAAAATAAAATAATGAATCAAGCTCAAGTTTTACCTGAAAAAGAAGTTTTACAAATAGATCGTGTTGTCATTCGCTTTGCTGGAGATTCTGGTGATGGAATGCAAATTACCGGTAGTCAATTTACTAATACAGCCGCCATTGTTGGTAATAGTTTGGCTACTTTTCCAGACTTTCCGGCTGAAATTCGGGCTCCTCAAGGTACTTTACCCGGTGTATCTGGTTTTCAAATTCAATTTGGTGAAACCCACGTTTATACTGCTGGCGATGAACCGGACGTTTTGGTAGCCATGAATCCGGCTGCTTTAAAGGTTAATTTAAGTGCTGTCCACCGTGGCGGAACTATTATTGTAAACGAAGATGCTTTTACGGCTGTCAATCTAGAAAAAGCTGGCTATAAAACTAATCCGCTTGAAGATGATTCTTTGTCTTCTTTTCGCTTAATTAAAGTCCAAATTACCAAATTAACCCGTTTAGCACTTGAAGAAATTACCGACTTAGACGGTAGAGCCAAAGATCGTTGCAAAAACTTTTTTGCTTTAGGTTTAATGTATTGGATTTATTCAAAGCCTTTGGATAATACAAAAAAATGGCTTGAAGAAAAATTTGGCAATAAACCGTCTATTGCTTTGTCCAATATTAAAGCTTTGCAAGCCGGTTATAACTATGGCATTACGATTGAAGCTTTACCAACTTACAATATTAAAGCGGCTTCAATTAAGCCTGGCGTTTACCGGAATATTAGTGGTAATCAGGCTACTGTTTTAGGTTTAATTGCGGCTTCCGAAAAATCAAATTTGCCTTTATTTTTAGGTTCTTACCCAATTACTCCTGCCAGTGATATTCTTCATGAATTAGCAAAATACAAAGAATTTGGCATTATTACTTTTCAAGCCGAAGACGAAATTGCAGCAGCTGTCTCATCGATTGGAGCTTCTTATGCAGGTGCCTTAGCCATTACCACAACTTCAGGACCAGGTGTTAATTTAAAAGCTGAAGCTATTGGTTTAGCCATTAAAACTGAATTACCTTTAGTGATAATTGATGTTCAAAGAGCTGGTCCTTCAACGGGTATGCCAACTAAAACTGAACAGTCGGATTTATTGATGGCTATGTTTGGCAGACATGGAGAATCTCCACTTTGTGTATTATCACCAGCGACGCCAGCTGAATGTTATAAAATGGCTTTTGAAGCTTGCAGATTGGCACTTGAATTTATGACACCAGTTATTTTATTGACTGATGGTTATTTAGCTAATGGAGCCGAACCTTGGCTAATACCGACATCCGATGAATTGCCAAATATAAAAACAAATTTGCTTGATCCGGCAGCTCATCAAGACAAACCATTTTCTCCTTATCAGCGTGATGAAAGATTAGTTCGTCAATGGGCAGTGCCTGGAATGGCTGGTTTTGAACATAGATTAAGCGGTTTGGAAGGTGATTATTTAACGGGTGCTATTAGTTCAGACGCTCTTAATCATGAAAAAATGACACAAGTGAGAGCTCAGAAAATACAAAATATTCAAGAAGTAATTCCAGAGCTAGAAGTAGAAGGACCAAGTTCAGGTGATTTATTAGTTTTGGGATGGGGCGGCACTTATGGAAGTTTGAGAGCGGCTTCCGAAGAAGCTAGAGCCGAAGGTAAATCGGTGGCAAATGCACATTTACGTTATTTAAATCCTTTTCCTCGTAATTTAGAAGCGGTTTTAAAGTCTTATAAAAAAGTTTTAATAGCTGAAATTAATAGTGGCCAATTATCGGTTTTAATTCGTAGTAAATATTTAATTGATGCTCAACCATTAAATAAAATGCAAGGCCAACCCTTTAAGGTCAGAGAAGTTAAAGAAGCAATTGACAAATTAGTTTAAGTTTTATTAAAAATGACCAAATCACTCCAAGTATTTAATTCTTTGTTTATTATTTGTTTTTTTTATCTTGGATTATCCGCCCAAGCTGAAAACTCCCCGCTGATGATTAGCTTTGATGAATTAAAAGTTGATAATCCAAAATTAAAAATGAATGGGGTTATAAAATTCAAATTTGATGGAAAAAATGAAGTAAAAACTTTTTGGCCGGCTCCCAACGATAAAGTTAGTTTTTTAGCCATTGATTTAAACCGCAATGGCAGCATTGATAATGGTAGGGAACTTTTAGGCAATTATACAGCGGGTAAGTCTTATAATGACGGATTTGAGGCTTTAACCGATTTATTAGACAAAAATAAAGATAATATTATTACAGAAAGAGAATTGAATGATTTACTCATCTGGACAGATAAAAATAGTAATGGAAAATCTGACAGGGGTGAATTAATAAAAGCAAAGAAATATGGCCTGAAAAAAATTGACCTGAAAAATTTGAAAAACGAAAAAGTTTATTTTGAAGAAAATGCTTTTGCAATCCCGTTTGCCAAAGAGGCCGTTTTAATTCAGAAAAAGCCAAGACAAAAATCAATTAAGGCTAATATATTTGATATTTGGTTCAAAGAAATTACAAAATGAAAATATCAAATATCTTGAGACTTATGCAGTAAATCTTTGCCCATATAAATAATTAAGCCAAAACCGAAAATCAAAGTTCCTCTTACCAATAAATCCCCAAGTAAATTACTAGGTAAAGCAAAAAAGTCATAAATGGCATGAAATAAAACCGCCCCTGCTAAGCAGACGAATAAGTTTTGCTTTTTGGAATATAAAAAACTAAAAATAATATTCATAGTCATATGAGCAGGGATAGTGGTGTATAAACGTCCCCAAATATTTTTTAAAAAGCCAAGTTCCGGATTTACAGCATAAGAAGCATTTTCAAAAATTCCAAAACCCAAACCAATTGAAGCTCCTAGCACTAAATAAAAATAAGGATTTAAATCAAAATCAAATTTATTTTTTACAAATTTTAAAGCTAATAAAAAAAAAACATTTTTAAAAATCTCTTCTAACAAGCCAGCTTCAATAAAAGAAACAAACAAAGTAATACTCAAAGTTTCCTTGCTTGGAAAACTTAAAGCTTCGGGTAAAAGAAAACCTTTAAAAAATCCTAAAGCTAAGCAAGAGAGTAAACCACCTAATAAACCGTAAATAATAATTGAATTAGGTGTTTTAAATTTATAAAGTTTTATATAAAATAAAGGCGGCAAGCTGGCCAATAAAACCAAAAGAAATCTAGCCATTTGATTTATATTTGGTTTGACGAAGAAGAATTATTTTTAAAAAATCTTAAGCCTTCTAAAATAACTGGTATGCCACGGGTCAAACAGAAAACGGTTGAAATATAAGCTAAAACTAAACCAGTTAATTTTAAATAGGCATATTCTTGAGCTAAAATTATGGTTAAAAAAGTTAAAACTTTGACAATGCCATAAGCTCCACGCACAAAATGGGATGAAACTAAAAATTGACCAATTGGATTTTGCATCATTGTCTTATCTCCGAAAGCAGTATAGCCTTGTTGCTGTGCAAAAGATCTAATGCCGTCTACAAAAATACCTCGCACCAAAAAAATCAAAGCAATCCAAGGCGACAGCCAATGCAAATAAGCAAACACTATTAAATATCCCATTTCAACCGAACGATCAGCCGCAATATCTAACCAGGCACCTAATTCGGAACTTTGCTTTAATTTGCGTGCCAAAAATCCATCTAAATAATCACCCAAAAAACAAATTATAGTTAAAACTAAGCATATATAAACAATTGCCGTATTTATTTCAAAATTAATTATTATGCCCAAAGTAATAAAGGCCAAAATAAAACGCACTAAACTAATTAAATTGGGTAAATTCATTTTATATTTTTTTCACTTGTGACCATTCAGAACGTAAGCTTTGAGCTTTGTGTAAATAAATATGTTTAATTTCAGGCTTAGGACAGTTTTGCACATGAATTAAAGCCCGAATGCAATAAGGTAATCCTCCTTCAATAAAAGCCTCTTGAAAACAAATCATAGGTATTTCAGTCCAGTCTAAGTTTTCTCTAATGGCTGTCGCAGGATTAAATGACTTTAAATCAGGCGTTATCGAAAAAAAGACTGAAATAATATTTTCTAATTTTAACTGATTAGTCTCTAACATTAAACTCATAATTTCCACTGAAGCAGCTTTAATTAATTCAGGCAAATCTTGGTCAACTGTTGTAGCAGTTCTAATGGCTTTAATCATGAAATTAGTTAATTATGTTTTTTTTTGTTAAAACTAAATGATGAATTTAAATTTTATATTATGTTTAGCGATTTGGCTTCACTCTTAAAGAGCTTTACATCTAAAATCTCCCCTCAAAAAGACTTTTGTTTAGATTTAGAAGAAATTTGGCACAATATTAGCCCCGATCCAAAAGCAATTTATGGCGGATTTGATTTTAAAAAAGAAGAAATTTTAATTTATGTTGATAATCACGCTTTAATATCAAATTTACAATTCTCTCGCTTAAGCCTTCTGAAAAAGTTAAATAATCACTTGTTAGAACGAAAACTGCCTTTAATTAAAAATTTAAAATTAATTCTAAAAAAGTAGTTAAATCTTAAGTGTTTCCAAAAAATTTAACTTCAAGTTATACTCAAAATGTTTTTGACGCTATAATTGTTGTGTCAAATCTCCCTATATAGCACATTATAATCATTATGAATTGGATCAAGTACTTAGCTCTTTGCTTACCTTTAACCTTCGTTTTAGTAGGTTGTACACCTCAGCCTAGTGCAAACAATACACCAGCTGACGAATCTGCAACTCTCGA
>JAAFJH010000084.1 GCA_013298875.1 Synechococcales cyanobacterium bin2.concoct.b11b12b14.033 | reverse complement strand
TTCCAGTTAAAAATATGGCTAAAAAATTAACTGGGTATTTTTTTGGAGACAAGGGATATATAAAGCAGGAATTATTTGAAGAGCTTTACGAGCAGGGTTTGAAGCTTATAACCAAAATAAAGAAAAACATTAAGAACTCTTTAGTTCCGATGATTGAGAAAGTTATTCTCCGGAAGAGAGCAATCATAGAATCTGTTAATGATTTTTTGAAAAATGTTTGTCAAATCGAGCATTCCAGGCATCGTTCACCAGTAAATGCTTTTGTGAATATGATTTCAGCATTAATTGCTTATTCTTTTTTGCCTAAAAAGCCTTCTCTGAATCTTTCAAATTTCCATTCCATTCCTTCTTTTTAACCTTTTTATCCGTCGAACTCACGTTATTTAATTAAATAATTTCTTTTTCCTCTTCATTTACTACTAGCTCACCATTAGAAGCTTTCATACCAAATTTAGGCTTTCCGTACGCATGACTACCTGCTAAAAACTTGGCTTGTCTCCCGCCTTGAGTGCGTTCATTAATCAATTCTCTTTCATATTCGGCAAAACTCGCCATAATATTTAAAAAAAGTCGCCCATTTGATGAGCTTGTATCTAATTGCTGTTCTACCGCTACCAAATGCTTATTTGCTTCAATTCAATTCAGTTATTAAATTTACCGTGTCTTTAAGTGAGCGAGAAAGTCTATCAAGCTTTAAAACTATGATTCCATCACTAACTGGCAAAAGTTCTAAAACATTTTGTAAAAATTGACGGTTTAAACTTGATTCTGAAGCAACTTCTGTTTTTATTTCAACTAATTCATGGGACATTGCTTCGCAATATGATTTAATTTTTCGCTCTTGTTCTGAAGGCTTGTATTTTCTTCTTGAGATTCTGAGCTAACTCTTGCATATCCAATAAGTTTCATTTTGAATATATTTTATTATGTACTCTGGAAATAGATTGATAAAGAGAATTCACCGCTTCATCAATAATATCGCCTTGACTTTCAAAGCTGGGAAAAGATTCTTTCAGGAATGCTAATTTCTCGATGGTTTCTTGAGCAACTTCTGGTCCTATTTTTTGTTTGAATTTGGGAGGGCGTCCTGCTTTTTTACGAGGAGTTTCATTTTCATCTTTAAGATGGTTTTGTAAATGTTGAACAGCTTCTACTGCTGAATCTCCACAACCAATTAAGTCGCTATCTTCTGTTGTTGCGATAAAGCATTGGTCTTCTTCATTCCATTTAACATTAAAGCTATTTATCGTTGTTTTTATCATTTTTGTCATTTTCTATTACTTGCAAGATTTTTCTAATATATGGTGCTAAAACTTCTCGGCTAGTTCCTCTACCGTGTCGTGTTGCAAAAAATGCAATTGGTTTATTCTCTAAATTAACTACTTTCCATTCATTATTATTTGTTGTTTGTATTAAATACCCTTGTTCTTTGATGAGTTGTTGCAGTTTTTTGAAAGTCCAAGGCTTCATATATATTTATTATTAAGTAGCTAAGTGGGTTCATTTTGGTTGTCAGTTATCTGTTTGTTTTCCTTCACTTAATTATTATACCCGAATAAATTAATAATCTCTAGAGACTATTAACCACAAATCTCATTTTACTCTTGTCAGGCTGAGTTTAACAGTATATTAAATGATTATAACTGATAAATAATGTCAACAATTGACTTTGAACATCAGGTGCTTGTACTTATTGATGACTTTAAAAATGATACCGATAATCGATATAAAAACTTGTATTTTTTGGGATCAAGTAAAATAATAGAATTACTATAGTATCAAAAAGGAAAATTAAAGCTCATAATGAAACGACTTGGCAGAAGTATGAAGTTTCTAAAAAAATTCTTACTTATTTAAGTAAATCTATTCATTAGACCTCTTGCAAAAAAGAGAAAACAGTGTGAAATAAGCTCTAGTAAAGGAGTTAGATAGAATGAAGGCAAATGTATCAAAAAAGATATTGACTAGAGCGGAGAAAGCAAAATTCAAAAGAAAGTGGGGAGTAAAGCCAGATATTTTCAATAAATTTGCTATCCTTTATGTTTATGTTTATTTAATTATTTGAGTTTATGGATGGAGATTTAAGGAATGCAGATACTTCTCTTCAAGGCTTCTTTTATCAGTTTGATAAAACAATTATAGAAATTCTTGAAAATGAAGAAGGCAAAGAAAACCCCATTTATTCGTTTCAGACAAATTAGTAGAAAACTCTTCTTACGAAATCATCAGCATCGATGGCAAGAGCTTACAAGCTGGGGTAATAAATAGTGGTAGTATTTCTATAGAAAATCTCAGAGTTGGATTCTATCTCATAAAAATCAAAACAGAAACAGGCGACACGGTGCAAAGGTTTGTGAAAGAATAAATGTTTTTCATAGTCTGCTGTTTCATGCTACTTGAGTATTTCTACATCTCATTGTTTTAATTGTGAAATATATACATCACTTTAACTCTAAATAGTTAGCTAATAATACAATAAATTTTAAATAAGTAAATTCAAACGCTTAATCTTATGAAAACAAAACTATTAAATGCTTGTAAACCCATTACCCTAGTATTATTTATGGGAATGTTAACTGCCAATGCTCAACAATTGCCTGGCACCTACGCAGGTAGTTGGATCGGAAATACCTTTGGTGGAGCCTATAAAGGATATGGTGACGCATGGCCAAAGCCAACAGATCCAAATGACAAATGGGTGCAGATTTCTATTGATTGTATGACTGTGGAAGCCGATGGTACTTGCTATACAGAAAGCGGATGGGATGAAGCTGGCAGAACGCATGGTGTATATAAAAATGGCAATGTACTTGGAAGCGTAGATCATAACATTAACTGCGGCACGGCGGGTGGTTATACCATAAATGGAACTACTATAACTGGTAATGGCAAAACAATTTCCAGTGCCGGAACTCCTACTGCAATTGCGATGGGGCGAGGAACATACAATGGCAAACTGCTTGTTGCAGATAATGGTGCACGCAAACAAATTCTTGTGTATGATGTGTCAACTGCTACTCCTACTATAGTTGAAAGAATAGGCGCCAATGGTGGTATTGCTTCAAATTTCTCAATTAGTTATAACCTGCTAGCAAGTACTAATGCCCCAGCATATCCTTCGGGTACTTATGGTCCAGGCGTTTACCATCCTCTAAAATTATGGGGCATTACAGGTGTTGGATGCGATGACCAAGGACGTATATTCGTTAGCCATAGCGAAATGGGCTCAGGCATCCGCTGTTTTAAAAAAGTAAATGGCAACTGGCAACTCGATTGGAGGGTCGAAAACTACTTCTTTGTCGATAATGTTTATTATGATGAAAAAACCGATGCTTTAGATGTTTATGGCGTTCAGGAACATTTTAAAATGAATTTTACTAACACTAAACCTGGTGGGGAATGGTCAATTTATGGTTATTCATTAGATAGTTATACCTATCCACAAGATCCCCGCGGTATTGTAGAAATTAAGGCTGGTGGCGAACACGGACTTACTGGAACTGTAATGCGTGATATTAACGGTACACGGTATATATGGACATCGGGAATGACATGCCAACCACCTAATATTTTTAAATATAAACCAGGTACTGAAATTGCGGTTCCTTGTGGCATGTTTATGCAACGCAACCATAGGATATACAACCTTGATATTAACTTTTGGTGGCCTCCGCAACGCCCTAGTACCACTAACAATAATACTATGTTCTGGGAAGACCTTAACAATAACGGACAATACGAGGCCAATGAATACACAGACCAAACCCATGATTTTGGTGGTGGCGATTTCTTTGTCGATAAATCGGGCAATATATGGCAAGGGCAAAACCCTATACCTGTATGGAAAGCAAATATATTAGCCAATGGTAATATTCATTATTCATCCAACAACCTTACCACCTATAATATTACGGGTATTCCAAGTATTGGTAAAATAGTTTATCAGCAAGATAAAGACAGGTTAGTATTACTTACTACTGACTGCCGTAATTTAGATGGAGGGAATGTTTATGTTGTAAATAATTGGAGTTCTGGAAATAGAGCTGCAACCTTTGTTTCGAATTTGAAAATGCCTGATACGGCCGCAGACGATATTTCGTCATGGTCGGCTGCTGGCGATTATGCATTTGAAGTAGGCTGGGAAACCAGGGCAAAAGTGTGGGTTACCGATTTGAGAAACGGCAATTTGGTAGGCACAATGGAGCCAGGTGCAGCGTTGGGATATAGTGAACACACCGGCTGGGTTGATATTGCTGCCGGTCTGCAAGCATACAAAAGAAAGAATGGGGAGTATTTGGTTTTTGTTGAAGACGATGCTTTGGGCAGAGTTGTTTTATACCGCTGGTGCCCAACAGGAAACTGCAAAGAAATACCAACTGCCAAGAGTATATTTAAAGAACTGTGTCAATTGATAAAGCTGATTGTATCAGATACCTAAAGAAGGAAATGATTTTTATAGAATAATAGCAAATCAAATATCTTTACTATCAGTATTACCCAAAGGAGAAACCGAACTCTCAAACTATTAAATAAATTAATAAAAGAAAGTACTCATGATTTATTTCAAAGCTTTCTTTCTGAATTTCGAGCAAGTAGATATTCAGATTCACCCACACGACCTTAAAGATATTTGGAGAAAATGCTTAGATAGATTAAACAAGGAAGAGAAAAAAGATACTTACTTATACTTATCTTTAAAAAAATTTACGAAGACAGGTGGGATTATACTTTTCCTTAGTCTACCACCGAAAAGCGAAAGTCCAAATTTAGCGGACAAATGGATTGTATAAAAAAATTATTATAGAAGAAGTGGCGTGTGGAGCAAGAATTTTTGTTGGGTTATTTTGTTTTGAAGTTTTGAAATTAAATTTATTATAAAAAACGAATAGTCAATAAAAGCTTAATTTATGACTTTTATAATATTTTCATCTTACTAATTATATAAGTTTTAAAACCAAATTTTTTATTTATTTATCTAAAAATGGGGTTTATTGTTATGTATAAATTAAAAAAAAATTTACAAATTTTACCGCCCAATTTACCTGATGAGCCGCTCAAAATTATTAATCCGGAAAATGGTAATTCTTTCTTAGTAGATCAAAAACAATTAGAAATTTTACGTTTAATCTCTCAAATGTCAATTGGAGAGGCTTCAGATAAATTAAAAATAAAAGAAAATCAAATTGAAAGCTTTGTCCAAAAATTATTAAAACAAGATTTTTTAGATGAATTAGATACAAAAAAAATTACTACTAATATTGTACCCCAAGCTGAAATCGAACTGAAGCCAGACCTAGACTTTGCTCAAGACGGAGATTATTTAACAGTTAAAGACCCAAAATCTGACAAAGTATTTCCTTTTACTTTTAATGAAGCTTATTTACTACATAGACTCAACGAAACATCCTTGCAAAGTATTGCCAAAGAAACTAATTCTAGCGAAGCGCAGATACAGGCTTTTATACAAAATTTAATGGAGAAAGATTTATTAATTCGCCCTATCTTAAAAGAAAAAGAAAATTCAAAAGATAAAGATCCAAAGACCCTAAGTAAGCTTATACCTTGGAATTTATTAGGCTTTTTATTTCATAAAGTTGAATTTAAAAACATCGATCAATTTTTAGAATTGCTTAATAAAAAATTGGGCTGGTTGTGGAATTGGCCTTTAGCTGGCTTACCTTTAGCTATTATTGTTTTCGGACTTTTTTTGGTAGTCGAACAATGGCCTAAAATAAAAAATTATGGTTTCCCTCAAGTATTTGGCTCAGTCTGGTTAAATATTTTGCTTGGCTTAGTTTTAATGGCTTTAATATTTTCGGTACATAATTTAGTCAAAGGTCTGGCTCTAAACTCTCGGGGGCAAACTGTCAAACAATCTCATATACTTTATACTGGCGGCTTGCCCTGGTTTCACCTAGACATTTCTAATGCTTTTCAGTTAAATTCTCGTTGGCAGAAACTTATTGTAATTGGGTCGGGTATTTTGTTTGAACTTTGGTTAATTAGCTTTAATATTGTTTTATGGTCACTTACTCCTCCAAATGAAGTTTTAACAAGTTTATATCACTTTATTATTTGTCTTAGTTTTTGTAATTTAATAATTGATTTAGTTTTTTTAGCCAAAAATTATATTTACTTGAAAAAGTTTAAAAATAAATTGAATACCTAAATTATTTTGGTAAATTGGCCAAATTAGCTAAAGATTTTTCCATTTCAATTAAACTAGTGGTGGCTGCTCCAGCTTTCCGGACGACAATGCTAGCGGCTAAATTACTTAATAAAACCGCCATATTCAAATCAATTCCGCAAGCTAAAGCCACTGAAATACAGGCTGAAACAGTATCTCCAGCACCAGTCACATCAAAAACCTCGGCTTTATTAAAAGCAGGCAATATATAAGGTTCGCCTTCCAATTGAGAATTTGGGATTAAAAGCATTCCTTCGGAGCCACGAGTAATTAAAAAATTAGTTTTACCGCCCAATAAATTAGCCAAATTACTTTGAATAAATTTTATTTGTTCCTGGCTTTCAGATTGTAAATTTTCAGATAATTTCAATTCTTTTTCGGTGTCCGGTTGATTGGGAGTAATTAAATAAACACCTTTAAAACGACTAAAATCTCCGCTAGGATCAGCTATAATCAATCTTTTAGAGCTTTCAGTTGAAATTAATTCATTTAATAAATCTTTATTTAAAACACCCAAAGCATAATCTGACAATAAAATTAAATTATTTTTTTCTTTTAAATTTTGCTTAATTAAGTCTAATAATTGTTCATTTTCAGTCTGGTTTAAAGGCCTATTATCTTGTCGATCAACCCTTAAAACTTGCTGAGTGGAAGAATTACCATTTTGCATTAAACCCGAAGCCATATTAGTGGCCAAAATACGTGTTTTTAAAGTGGTTGGTTTACTAGGTAATTGCAAGCTGCACAAATTTATACTATTTTCCGTGCAAATTTGATTCATTCTTTCAAAGGCTAAGTCTTGGCCAGTTATACCAATTAAATTAACTTCTGCTCCAAGCTTGGCTGCATTAATAGCTGCATTGGCCGCACCACCTAATCGATAATAATTTTCTTTATGTTCTAAAATCAAAACCGGTGCTTCTCTCGAAATACGCTCTGGATAACCAATTATATATTCATCTAAAATTAAATCTCCGATAACGGTAATTTTAGGCTTATGGTTTTGGATTTTCTGAAGGGCTAATTGTATTTCTTGGCGCATTATTTAAGTAAGTAAAAAATAATATAAATTAAGTTAAAGATTTATAAAAAAGAAAATGT
>JAAFJH010000083.1 GCA_013298875.1 Synechococcales cyanobacterium bin2.concoct.b11b12b14.033 | reverse complement strand
CAGCTTACGAATCGAGACCGTCTGTCAGTAAAGTTACAAAGCCAGAAATCAAATTTAATATGGGCGACAAAGTGAATCATAAAACCTTTGGAGTCGGTACAATTTTAAGCTTATTTGGTAATAAGTCCCAGCCATTTTATTCAGTGCAATTTGAAAGTGGTAGCGGCAAAAAACTATTAAGCGGTGATAGTTTAAATTCACTGAATTAAGTTCTTTTGTTTAAACTTACGATCACAATCGGGGACTTCAGCCATTTCTATGTTTTTGAAGAGTTTTTGGAATTTATTCTGGCTATTTGTCCAAGTATAACTTTGCAAATTTAAGTTTTAATTAAGTTCCCAAAAGTTTAAAATCATAAACAAGTTTTAATATTTTAGGTTTTACCCTATAATCAAAGCAGAGATATTCAGTGGTAAATCATTTAACCGATGATTAAATTTATACAGTTAGTGGTTTAGGTGAAATAGGGGAAAATATGAAAGGTTTACGTAAGAACTTGTCTGGAATTAGTTTGGCTTTTTTATTATTAACTGGTTTTACAAGTCTGCAGTCACAAGCAGATGATTTAGATAATACAAATTCTGATTATAAAGAAAATAGTAATAACAGCAGCTTTTCGCCTTTAAGCAAATTTAGAGCTTTTAAATCAAGATTAAGCAAAAAAATAAATAATTCTTCGGCTAATTCATCCGTTAATTCAACGACATCTAATAATTATTCACGAGAAGATTCATATTCAGGTAATACAAAAAATTATTACTCAAATAATAACCGTTCACAAAATTCAAATAAAGTCATTATCGAGCCAGAAATGAGCCAAATGAGAAAACCAGTTCAGATTGAAGCTCAAATCGATCAAATGATTTTGGCAAAATGGAGAAAACCGGATTCAGTTGATCAATACAGTTGGGAACGTATTTTAATTGGTGTAAAACAAGCAAGCAAAACGACCGGTATTCCTCAGCAATTGATTATGTCTTTGATCAATAAAGAATCGGCTTTTAAGTCAGCGGCTATTAGCAAAACTGGAGCCATCGGTTTAATGCAGCTTATGCCAAGTACTGCCGCTTCTGAGTGCCACATAAGTAATGCTAATGATTTATATGATATTGAATTAAATATAAAATGTGGAACTAGCTATTTGGATAAACAAATTAAATATTTCAAAAGAGTAGACTTGGCTTTGGCTGCTTATAATGCTGGGCCTGGTGCTGTTAGAAGAGCGGTTGATAAAGCCCAAACTGACAATATTGAAATAGTTACTTCTTTGCTAAAGCCTGAAACTGCTCCATATGTGCGTAAAATTTTAGCTAATATAAATTATGGTGACGATTTCCTTTAAACCAAAAAGTTAAACTCAAAGCTTGAAAGGGTAATTTAAATTTATGATTTATTGGATTAAAAACCTATTTGGCTTATTTATCGCTCTTTCTGGGATTTTTTTAATATTGTTTTTTAGTAGCGACAATTTTAAGCAATATCCCTTTTTAATTAAACATCATCAAATAATTGGTGCGGCATTGCTGCCTTTAGGAGCTTTAATTATTGCTGGTTTAAATAATTTAATAAAAACCTTAATTGGTTTAGCCATTTGCCTAGCGGGTATTTTGGCATTTTCTTATTTTTTAGACAAAAGAGATAATTGGCTCGGACAAATTATTACTAATTTTATTGCTCCCGCAGCAATTTTGGGTGGTTGTGTTTATATGTTAGTTTTTGATAATGATTTAAATAGACGAAAAAGACGATAACTTTTAGGGAATTATTTAAATATTCAGTGAAAATCAGAAGAATAATGTTTAAAAAAAGTTTATTTCTTTTACTTTTAATTTCTAGTTTTGCCATAAATTTAACTTCTCAGGCTAATCCATATGGCTTTGGCGGGGCTGGTTATGCAGTTGGTGGCGGTGGACAATTACCTGCCGGTGGTAATTACTATAATGGTTCTGGCTTTCCTGGAGGTGGACCTTTCTGGGGCGGAGGTGTAAATTTGAATTCTTTAGGTGGTGGAGGCTGGGGTGGCTTTCCGGCTGGTTATGGCTGGGGTAATTCCGGCATATATTCGCCAGCAGCTTCTTCAGGTTCAGGCGGCAGTTGTGGCGGTGGCTCAGGTGGTAATTTCGGGGGTGGCGCTTTAACTGGTGGCTTCGGTGGTTTTTATAGTCCTTATATAAACTATTAGTTTTTAGGCCAATTAGTTTATTTAACTAGCATTGAGCCAACACCAGCGGAGCTGAAAATTTCAAGTAATAAAACATGCTCATGCGTGCCATCTAAAATATGGACGGCTCCAACTCCATTATTAATGGCATTAATTCCACTTAAAACTTTGGGTATCATACCGTCTCTAATGGTTTTATCTTCGATTAAAGACTTTGCAGATTCGGTATTCAGGCTTTTTATTAAAGAATTTTTATTATTTTTATCTCTTAAAATACCTGGCGTATCAGTTAAAAGAATTAATTTTTCAGCTTTTAAAGCAATAGCAATTTGAGCCGCCACAATGTCAGCATTAATATTATAAATTTGCCCCAGTTCGTCAGGAGCTAAAGAACTAATAAGGGGTAAATATTTTTTTTCAATTAAATCGTATAAAACTTGCGGATTAATTGAATCAATTTCACCTGTAAAGCCCCAGTCCAAACCATCATCATCAGAAGAAAACTTTTTAGCTTTCATTAAATTTCCATCTCTTCCGCATAAACCGATGGCTTTAGCACCAGCTTGATTTAGTAAACCGACCAATTCCTTTTGTACTTTGCCATTTAAAACCATTTCTACAATTTCAATCGTGTCTTTGTCAGTAATCCTTAATCCCTGATGAAATTGGCTTTTAATATTTAAGCGTTCGAGCATATGGTTAATTTCCGGGCCGCCGCCGTGTACAATAACCGGAGAAACACCAATATAATTCAGCAAAGCAATATCTTCAATTACTTTTTGTTTTAAAATATCATTGGTCATGCTGGCGCCGCCGTATTTTATAACAAAGGTTTTACCAGCAAAGTTGCGTATATAAGGCAAAGCCTCACTAATAACCGAAACTCGGTGTTGATTATCAATTATGACCATTTTTATATTTAATTCAAAAAAATTTTTCTTAAACTTTGACGGCTTTTTGTTGATTATTAAATTGTAGTTGGCTTCTTTCTGTTTTAACAATTTCTGATGCTCTACCTAGAGAACGAGGAAATTCACGTCCCCGCTCAAAAATTTGATGTTCATAATTATCAGGAGCAAAAAAGTCGATCACATGTTTAATGGCCAAATCTATATCAAAAGGCTTACAAGAAAAAATATCAAGTGTAAAAAAGCCTTTTTCGGCAAAAGTATGAATAGCAATATGAGATTCAGCAATAATGACAAAACCAGAAATTCCTCGATCTTCCGGAATATCTCCGCCATCATAGTGCATAACTTGAGGCGACATAATAGTCGTCATATTAATTTTAGCTGGAAATTCTTCTAAAAATCTTTTAACTGCATCTTTGGTTGCTAAATTATTTTGTTTAAGGCAATTATAACCTTCTAGTACTAAGTGTGGGCCAAACATCTTATTTACTTTTTCTCCGAATTTTGACGTGTTAACCCAATTTATTTATCAAGCCCGGATTTGGGTAGTCACCGAATTTATATAATTAGAATATTAAGATGAAAATGATAAAACAATATTATCAAATTGCATATATTTTTTTCTTAACTTTTTACTCTCAAATCAATAATTTAAATCTGGCTGAATTATATTTAACTGAGTGAAGTTTTCAACATATTTCGCTAGTAAATCAACTTCGCAGTTTAAAAGAGTCCCAATTTTTGAATTTTTTAAATTAGTATTTTCCCAAGTATGCGGAATTACAGCAACCGAAAAGACATGTGAGTTTTTTTCCTTTTGGGCAATTGTCAAGCTAATCCCATTCAGAGCAATTGAGCCTTTTTCAATTAAATATTTACTTAATTTTTGGTTTAATTCAAAATGCAATAAATAACTCTGACTAAAATTTTGAATACTTAAAAGCCTCGCGAGTCCGTCAATATGTCCGCTTACAAAATGTCCACCCATTCTGGTATTAGGCGTTAAAGACAATTCTAAATTAACTAATTCTTTCGGTTTTAAATGAGCTAAATTAGTTTTGTCTAAAGTTTCTCCCGATGAAAAAAATAAGCCAATATTTCCATTTAAACTTTCTAATGTGTGGCAAGCTCCATTAATCGCTATACTTTCACCAATTTCTAATTTGTGCGAAACCAAATCTTTTAAATTAATTTTACATCTCTGCTCACCAGAAATTTTTTGCACACTTTGAACTTCGCCGATAGCTTGAATTAACCCTGTAAACATTTTAAAACTCTTCCTCTTCAATCGGTGGTTTAGCTGGCGGAGCAGGACTATTAATCGGCTTATTCATATTAATTGGGTTTGCAATTGGTGGTTGTTCTGCTTTTGGGGAAGGTAGTTTTACTTCTATTTTGTCAGAAGCTGGTGGTTTTTCGGTGGTTGGAAGAGGATTTAAATTATTTTTGAGAGTGATTATTTCTTTTGGAGGTTTAGCTGGAGCCGGTTTATTCAAGTTAACTACTTTATTGGCATCTTCTTTTTTAATTACTGAATTCTTATTAGTATCATCATTTTTTGTCTCAGCCGGAATCGAATTTAATGACATTATATTGTCTTCAGTCGAAGGATTTTGTTTTTTGTCTTTATTTAAAAATAAGTTGAAATCAATTTTATTTTTCGGTATCGTGTCGCCCGGTAATAAAACAAGTGCTTCATAAGATTTCGAGCCATCTTCAAATAATTTTACTCTTATAAATAATTCGGCATTGTTTTCATAGTGTGCAACTTCTACCACTCTGCCAATTGGGTAACTGCTTGGAAATAACCTTTCAATTCCTAAAGGATTCACTTCACTTGTAATTACCAAATCTCCTTTTTGCACATTAGAACCAATTGGAATGAATTTAAATTGAGCATAGCCAGGTTTATCGCCAAATAAAATACCCATAATTTTAGTTCTTTCAAGAATGGCACCAAATTTAACTTGCGAGCTAGTCATTAATTGGACAATCGAATAATTTTTTTTAACTTCTTGAATTTGGCCTAAAATACCTTGGCTAGTAACTACCACCATACTGGGTTTTAAACCATTATTTGAGCCTTTATCAATAATGACTTCCTTTTGCCAGGAACTAGGAGACCTGCTTATAATACGGCAGGCAATGGCTTTTGGAAAAACAGTTTGTTTTAATTTCAAAATGTCTTCAATATTATTAGTTTGAACTAAAGTAGATTTTAAGGAATTTAATTCTTCTTCTTGTTTATTAACAAGGGCATTTAATTTATTAATTTTTTCCCTTTGAATCTGGATTAACTCCGTAAAATTAATTAATTTACCAATTTGAGTTTCCGAATTTTCGCTAACAACTTGGTTAAAATTCGCAAAAGATTTAGTCAGAAAAATTGCTAATTCCTTAGCAGGGCCACTTAAAAAAAATAAAGCAGCACCTAAAATTAAAGAGTTTACAAAAAACTTACCTAAGCGATTTTTCTTTTGAAATGAACGCAAATTTAAAAATCAAAATACCATTCCTATAAATCTTAGCGAAAGGCTTGTTTTTTTGACGGAAATTTACAGTAATTTTTAATAATAATTTTAAATTAATTGAGTATTTGTTCAATAACCTTTAACAGAGCGGCGGCTTTATTAATTGTTTCCTGATATTCTTTAGGTGGCTCTGAGTCATAGACAATACCAGCTCCCACTTGAAGAGTAACTTCATTGTTTTTCAGCATAATAGTTCTAATTGTCATCGCTGTATTTATATAATTATTAAAACCAATATAACCAACACAACCACCATAAAAGCCTCGGGCAACTGGTTCTAATTCAGAAATAATTTGCATAGCTTTTACCTTAGGAGAGCCACTTAAAGTGCCAGCCGGAAAAACTGCCTTTAGTAAATCAATGACATTAAATTCATCTTTAACTTTGCAAGTAATTTCACTGACTAAATGAAGGACATGCGAGTATTTTTCGACAATCATCAAATCGGTTAATTTTACACTGCTGGGCTCAGCAACCCGCCCCAAATCATTACGAGCCAAATCAATTAACATTAAATGTTCAGCTAATTCTTTCGGGTCTTTCTTTAGTTTTTCCATGAGTTCAAGATCTTCTTGATCATTTTTTCCACGACGATAAGTACCAGCAATCGGCCTGAGTAAAGCATTTTTTTCTTCACCAAAACATTTAACCATTACTTCCGGAGAAGAGCCAATTAATTGAAAATCCGCAAAATCAAGCAAAAATAAATAAGGAGACGGATTTAAATTACGTAAAAGCCGATATAAATGCAAAGAATCTAAATTTTTATTTTCAATTTTTAACTTTAATTGCTGAGACAAAACAATTTGGAAAATGTCTCCCGCTTTAATATGCTCTTGGGCTTTTAAAACAATATTTTCAAATTCAGGCTGGCTGAGGCTACTTGACCAATTATTAATTTTATCTTCGGTTTTAGTATCCAAGAATTGATTATTAATGATTTGGCGGCTTTCACTCGGCAATTCAGCTTTTAATAAATTAGTTAAATTATCTAATCTTTTTAAGGCCAAATTATACAGTGTCTCAATTTGCTCATCAGTTGAGTTTTTTGGGAAATAAATATTAGTAATTAGTTTTAAGTTTTTATTTAAATTATCAAAAACAATTAAATCTCCAAGCAAAAAGAAAATTGCCTCTGGTGAGTTTTGGCTAACTTTTAGCTTAGGAACAGGTTCAATATACTTAACAATATCATAGGCCAAAGCCCCAATCAGGCCAGGAGGAGAAAAAGGCAAAATATCAGCTGGGCTTTTAAAATCTTTTATTAATTTGTCTAAAGCTTCCAGTGAGTTTAAATTGGTTTTTAATTGTATATTTAAGTCTTTTGTTTCTGGCCAAAATGGTTTAAATTCACAAATATTATTTTCAACTTTCAATTCACCCGCCGGATTTAAGCCAATTAAAGAATGCCTTCCTAACTTTTCACCCCCCTCGACTGATTCAAGCAAAAAAGATTTGGATTTTGGATTTTGGGCTTTTAATTTAAGATAAAGACTAACTGGGGTTTCTAAGTCAGCTAAAAATTCGATAAAAACTGGAATTGCATTGAAGCCTTGTTTTAATAATACTTGTGTTTGCTCTTTGGTAAAGTTAATTGCCATTTTATTTAATTATTATTAATGACAATATATTATCAAGCACAAGCTAATATTAAAAACTTCATTTCATTCATTGTGATACAATATAAATACTTATTATGTTTGTATTTAAGGCAGTGATCTAAAAAGATAGATTAGAGTTAAATTTATGAAAAAGAAGTTTGAGAGAAGCATTAATCATTTCAATAGATTTGCTCCAGCACTTTGTTTTTCGATGAAATCTTGCTAAATAATGTCTAAT
>JAAFJH010000082.1 GCA_013298875.1 Synechococcales cyanobacterium bin2.concoct.b11b12b14.033 | reverse complement strand
ATGGCATACAGGGCACGGGAGTACGCCCCTGTTGGTATGAACTAATAAAAGGACTAATAATAGTAGACTGAAAAAGTTGTCTTAAATCTTCGGCCTGATGTTCAATTCCTAAGCTTTCGCAAATTTTTGCAGCATCAATCATGCCGCCATCGCAGCATTTACCAGCTCCTTCTATCAGCCAGCCAGTAATACCAAAAACTTCATAATAATCTAATTTGCTCAATAAAGCAGCTGTTACGCTACTATCGACTCCACCGCTCATCGCAATGGCAATTTTACTGCCTTTAGGAGGCATAATATTATTAAAGGAAATTCTTTCTAAAGCCTGATCAATAATGGAAGATTTCAGCATTCTATTTATATTATGAAAAAGTATTTTTATTTTATCATGTCCTTAAAATGGCTTTTTTCTTTAACTTTATTTTTTACTTATTTATCATCCCATTTCCCATTAAACCCCAAAATCTCTTTAGCTTGCTCTTCAGTCATGCCACAAGTTCCTTCTTAAAATTAGGCAATTCTAAGTATATATAAGTTAACTTGTCATAAAATATTTTTCCGTATTAGTTTTTCAACTTGACTGTATGCAAGAAGTCATGCTTTTCTGCTTCATTTTTATAATCATTAAAATTAAAATCAAGTATTCCAATACAAAAAACTGCATTAAGTTTAAAATTCCATTCATCTTTTTCAGCCTGTTCTCTAATCGGGAAAGTTGAATAAAAAACTGTACGATCTTTAAAGTAATTTTGTTTAGCTCTTTGCAATTCAACTATAAATTTTTCTTCTTTTTCATTTTCGCAATAAATATCAAAAATCCCCTTTCTATAAAGTAATAAAGCACCGGAATTCTCTGGATTTTTAAAACTTAATTGTTTAATTTGATTAGTTAGGGGTAATAAAGAATTTAAAAAGCTAATTAAAACTGGCTTACTGGCTTCTTCGCCAAATATTCGTTTCAAGCCATAATCTGTAAAAGGGTTTAAATATTTTGCTTTCATAATTTTTATTTTACCTCTTAAATGAAAATTGCCTTTAATTGTTGTTTTTCAAAACTTACCCTAGGCTAAAGTATGACGGTTATATGAACTGGGAAATATAGTCTAAATAGTGTAAATTTAGGGGATAACCAATTTGTTTATTACAGCCATTAATAAAGATAATGCTTCTTTAGCTTTACTTCTTCAAAGGATAGCGGAGCAAAATAAAAAAAATACAGCCAGCTCTCAGTCTAATCAATCAAAAATCACAAATCCTAATGCTCAGGCTCCTAATAATGCTAATAAAGTTTCAATTTGGACAAAATTAAATGAACTTTATAAAAAACCAGCTATTAAACCAAATCCGCCACCAGTTCAACCACCATTAACTCAATCAACTCAGCCACCACCAGTAGTTCAACCCCCTGTAATACAGCCACCGCCTGTACAACCAATTTATGATTTTTCTTATTTACCTTTTGACCCAACCAAAATATCGGTGGGAGATGCATATGCCAAAATTGCCCGCTTAGACAATGATGAAAATTTAATTACTTGGCGAGAGCAGTCCGCCGCCACTGAATTGTTAAACTCGGGTTTTTATCAAAGTACCAAACTCCCAACCGTACAAAATATAGAATTTTTGCGGAATGCAAATCAGCCGTCAATTAGTGAAGATAATGCTTATCAAGAATTAAATGACATGTCTAAAATGCCAATGTTTGCCGAATTATTTAAAGAATTACAAGCTTCCAATGAAGCAATTAAAATTATGATTTCTAATTATGGGCCTAATTTTGCGGCTAGTAATATTAATTTGACAGACAAAAATGGCCAAAAAGTTAATGTTATTACAATTGATCCTAACTATATAGATTTTGACCATAATAATCCGAGTAAAAGAAATATTCTTTCGGCTTTATCTAATGAATTGCAAGAAATAGCGGCTCGCATTAAAGAAAGCAAACAAGCTACTTCTTATGTGGCTACCAAACCATTTCAGGAAGCTACCTTATCAGTTGACCAGTTGATGGAAGATTTTTTGTATGACTTTTCCTCTCGATATAAAATTGATTTTAATAAACTTACTTCCGAGCAAAAAAGTAATAGTTTACGTCTAATTTCAAATTCTCCTTCAGACACTACTATTGCTAATTTAAATAAAAATTTAAACTGGATTAAATCAAATAATGGTTATGGCAATTTGCCTGAAATGAAAGATGCTAATACTGCACTTTTGTCTTTGGCTGAATTAAATAAAAAATTAGATTATTTACTTGGTTCTAATCGGCAAATTACCTTTACAGCCAAGAAAAACACAGCCGGAGATTTTTATTTTGAGGCAATTAAAATTTAACAGTACAAAACTGTTTTAATTAAGACTTGAATTGGACGGCTGACTGAGAGTTTGAATGAAGCGGAATAATTTTTTTTATTTCCTGGAAAGCTAAAGTCAAAATCTCTTCCGGAGAAAGGTTATCAGTTTTAATTAAACTAATATTTAAATGAGTATGATTTTTTTCAATTTCAGCAAATAAATTATAATATTTTTGTCTCAATTCTATTAATTCCGCTTCAGCTCTCTTACTACCCAAATCATCGTCTTTTGGTTCATAATCAAGCCATATAATTAAGTCTGGTTCTGGCCAAATACTTAAATAAGACTCAGCTTCCCAGCCATCATAAACGCAACCGCTCATCCAATAACGATTAGTAACTAAGATTTTTTTTTGTTTTAAAATAGGCAAGATTTTATTTTGAATGTGATTTTCACGGTCTATTTGATAGTTTTCCTTAGTCCAATTCCGTAAATTATCATTTATATAATAAGGTTCTTTGGTATAAGCCCAATCATCCGGCAAGTTTTCTTTTAATAAATTCATCAATAAAGCTTTTCCGCTTCCTTCAATGCCTTCAATTACAATTAATTTCCCAATGGCATTCTTTTCCTCTTTACGAGCCAACTTTTCATCAAAACCAAAAAATACTAATAAACAAGCTATAATTCCCACTAAAATTAGGGCGAGCAAAACGAAATCATTCATAATTTTAATTTGTTTAAGATAAAACTAATTCTTCAGGGTTTCCCCCAACAAAAGGGCTTCTTTATTTTTCATGCCCTGTTAATTTAACAAAAAATCTTTTTCCAGGATAATCCCGTTTAATTGCAAAAACAAAATCTAGGAATGATTTATAGACACTAATTCTCGGCTTTGTTCTTCCGATAAATTTAAAAGAACTTCTTTGCTTTTCATGCCGGCCACTTTGCTAAAAGAGTCTTTTCCAAGAAAAACGCCAATTGCTCTTTCACTACTTTGAATCATGGGTTTACGCAAACTAACCACTATAAATTGAGCCAATTGAGATTGTTTTTTGACCATTCTGGCTAGTCTTTCCGCATTTAAGCCGTCTAAAAACATGTCAACTTCATCAAAAGCATAAAAAGGAGCTGGATTATGCCACTGTAAAGCAAATATAAAAGATAAAGCCGTTAAAGATTTTTCGCCTCCGCTCATAGACTCTAATCTTTGCATTTTTTTATTACGCGGACGAGCTTGGATAATTAATCCTCCTTTAAACGGATCTTCTTTATTTTCCAAATTCAACTCTCCTTGCCCAAAAGATAATTCCGCAAAAATCTCTTTGAAATGCTTATTTACATCATCAAAAGCTTCAAAAAATGATTTTAATTTGTGATCAGTATAATTATTAATGCGTTTTTCAATTTCATCTTTTTCAGTTAATAAGCCTTCACAGCGAGTTTTAATTTCATTTAATTTTTCAAAAACCTCAATATATTCACCAATGGCTTTCATATTAACTGGTTCCAAAGCAGTCATGCGTTTTTCAATTTTATCCAATTCGGCTCTGACTTGTTCCAATGTCAAATTACTTGTATATTTTTTCCAGTCTTCATCTTTTATATTGTCCTGGTCGCTTAATTCATTAATTTCTTCTTGCAAAGTTTCTTGTTTTAAATTAGCCAATCTTTCTTCTAGGTCAAGTAACTTGGTTTTTAATTCGGCTAAATCTTGATTAAATCTTTTTAGTTTTTCACTTAATTGAGTCTTTTGGGCAGTTAAATCCAATAAAATTTTGGCTAATTCTTTTCTTTGCTTTTCTAAGCTTTCCAAATGGAATAAAATTTCTGCCAAAGCCTTTTCGTGTTCACTTAAAGCTTGCCTTTGTGTAAATAAGCTTTTTTCTTGTTCCTCAATTTCTCCCTTTAATTGAATAATTTGAGCTTGGGCTAATTCAATTTCTTGTTGGCCTTTATAAATACTCCCTCTAAAAGATTCAATTCCTTTACTAAAGTCTGATTTAGCTGACTCAAGATTACGCAGATTTACTTCTAAATTTTTCCGTTCAAACTCAATAGCTTGTGATTCATTAATTAAACTTTCCAAACCCGAATCTTTAATCCGTGAGCCTTCCCGTGCTAATTCATCGCTAACTTTATTAATTTGTTTTTCCAAGCCTAATATTTCAGTTTGAATTTGTTTATTTTTATTTTCTTGGGCTTCTTTTAGCTGAGCCAACGAGTTTAATTTATTTTTTTCAGTTTCCACCAAGGATTTTAAAGCCGTATATTGTCTATTTCCAATCTCATCATTAGCTTTGGCGGTCGCCCATTCTTTCCTTAAAACTTCAATTTCCCCTTCTGAAGACTGAATTTCTTTTTTCAAATCTTTAATATTATTTTGTAGTCCCGCAATCCGCTTAGAAACAGACTCAATTTGCTTTTGAACTTGTTGAACTTTTGCATTATCTTCAACCCCAAAATGAATGCCACTTTCCCGCAAGCTACTTCCTCCAGTCATAGCACCCGTCTTTTCCAGCAAATCACCTTGCAAAGTAACCATACGGTAACGACCCATATAATTACGTCCACCATTTAAGTCTTTAACCACCAAAGTTGCTCCAAAAGCATAACCAAAAGCGGAATTATAAATCTCATCACATTGAATCAAGTCAGCTGCCCAACCAATTACCGGACTCTGAGCAGATTTGAATTCAGCTGGCAAAGCTTCCAGATAAGGTACTTTTAATTTATTCAAAGGCAAAAAAGTTGCTCTGCCCGCATTCCGGGAACGTAAATAATCGATTAATTGACTGGCTACGTGGTCATTATCAACCACAATTGACTTTAATCTGGCTCCCGCTGAAGTTTCAAGGGCTAAAGCATATTGAGGCGGAACACTGGCTAATTGGGCTAAAACTCCATGAATACCATTTAAACCCGACTTTAAAACTGCATCGATTGACCTGCCCCAATTTTGTTCTTCGGCCACTTTTTTCTTCATTTCAAGCTTTGAAGCTTCATGCTGATATTCATATAATTGAGCTGTTCTTTCTTTGGCTTCTTGCTCGGTATCGTTTAATTCGTCTTTTAGTTTTTTCAAATACTGACTAGCTGACTGAATTTTTTCTTGTAATGAATTTGACTTTGAACCACCAGCCATGAATTCAACTTTTTTATAATCTCCTAAATTAGCTTCTAGCGAACTTTTTAAATTAATAATTTCCGCTTCAACTCTATGAAATTCTTGGTGATTTAAAGCTTTTTCAGTCGTCAAATTAGCCTTCAATTCATTAAGTTCATTTAAATTTTGTTGTAATTCAAAAACTTTGCCCGTCGAAACATTATCATTTTGACTTTTAGCTAAAATTTTATTTTGAACTGTTTGATATTTAGCTTCAAAAGAATCAATTTGGCTTTGAATTTGCCTTCCTTTGTTTTCAATTTCTTTAACTTGCTTGTCTAAATCAATAATTTTGCGGTCACTAATTTTACTTTCTTTAATAATCCGCTCAATTTGCTTTTCATAATCATTAATTTGTTTGTGCAGAAATTCCAAACCAGATTCATGTTTAGTAACCGATTCACGCAGATAATTCAATTGATTTTGTAAAGTATTTTTTTCTTCACGGTTTAGTTTATCAATTTGCTCATTCAAAGCAACATTTTCTGATTCATATTGCAAAAATTTATTAGTAACATCTTCCAGAGAGTTCATTAAATAAGTTTTTTCTTTAATTCTATTTTCAATTTCCGCTTTAATTTGATTAGCTTTTTCTTCCAGCTCCTTGATTCTAACTTGTCTAAATAAACGTTCTAAATAATTTCTCTTTTTCTTTAAATCTTGATATTTCAGAGCCTGATCTCTTTCTTTTTGCAAAATTTCAAGTCTTTCACTAAATTCAGTCAATAAAATAGTTTGCTGTTCCAGACTTTGGGAAGCTTGAGCAATTTCTAATCTGGCTTCTTCAATTTTACGGTCAAAATCCGCCACGCCCGCCAATTCATCAATAATACGCCTGCGATCTAAAGCTGACATCGAAATTATACGCGTTACATCACCTTGCATAACGACATTATAAGCATTCGGGGAAATATTATGCCTAGCTAATAAATCATGAACTTCTCCGAGAGTTGAAGCTTTTGAATCAATTGAATAAGAACTTTCATATTGTCCATTTACTCTAATTCTTACTCGGCGAGAAACTTTTAATTGTGTTTCATTAATTTCATCATATAAAACGACTGAAACCTGCATTTCTCTTTTGCCAGACAAATTATTCATTAAGTCGGTGAGGCGTTCAGCCCGCATAATTTTATTAGTTGACAAGCCCAAAGCAAAAAGTAAGCTGTCAATAATATTAGATTTACCCGAACCATTTGGCCCCGAAACCGTTGTAAAACCCGGGAACAGAGGAATAAAAGCTTTTTCTCCGAAAGATTTAAAATTGTCTAATTCGATTGATTCAATATACATTTAATGATCTGAATTAATGCACAGCCTCAAAATATAAGCTAAGTGTGCTAAAAAACAATCATTATGTCAAGCTTAGCGGCTTTTATTTTAATTTGCCACTTCAAACCCAGCTGAGATATCATTCATTTCCCCAAACACGAGAAATTTCATCTTCTATTGCTTCTGGCCCTCTTTCCTGTGCTTTGACCATTGCAGGAGTTTGCCAAGTAAAGATGCCCGTACCTTCTTCGCTCAATGAAACTGTTTCAAATCTCCTGTTGCTTGTGGGAGAATATTGACCTTTATTACTATATAGGAACCTTGACCGAATTAACTATCTCAGATACTAAACCTCTGTACGGGGCCTGAGCTGAAATATCTTCTTTCTTAATTGAATTACCCACATAATCGATACCGCCACCTACCCCAGTATAAGTGATTTTATCACCATTAGGATACTCTACCAATTTATAGGGCAAAAATTTACCTAAGTTACCGGGTTTATAATTAATCCGAGAAGGATTTGAATACTTTGTCTTGGAAGGTGGAAGTAATTTTATATTATTGGTAATTCTTAAATTCATAACACTTAAGGCTTTAGTAATTATTAATACATTATTAATTAAATGATAATGTATTAATAATTACTAAACATGGTTAAAAATAGTATTAATAATGTGAGCTCGATCACTAAATGTGCAAACAGCTACAATAAAGTTATAAGATTAGTTTGTGCGAGACTGAGTAGGACGGTTTTAATGTTATTTAATTTTCAAAATACTTATAATAAACTACCAGAGATTTTTTATTCAAAACAATTACCCAGCCCTGTAAGAGAGCCTAAATTATTATATTTCAATACTGATTTAGCTCACGAATTAAA
>JAAFJH010000081.1 GCA_013298875.1 Synechococcales cyanobacterium bin2.concoct.b11b12b14.033 | reverse complement strand
GATAGTTCACATTATCTACTTCATAATAATCAGTACTCAATTCTTTTTGCGGATTAATAACTGAATTATTTATTGTACTTGATTGTACTAATGGCAGCTTTACTGAATTACTTATTAAATCAATATCTCCTTCAAATTTTCCATTTTTATCTGGGACATTCGCTCCACGTCCAGGTACATAAAAAAATTTTTCTTTTCCGTTTAGGACCGAAGGAGGTTTTAAGGCTTGAGTTTTCGGCACAACTGTTTTTGCAGGTAATCGGCCAGTTGGACCCATTGAGATAACAGCCCCGAATATACCTAAAGTAGCGGTTGCTCCACCAAGCACAAGTCCAGCTCTGTTTGCTATTTGACGTAATCTCATAATTTTAAAATTTCACTTAATAATTTGTTTAGCGTAAATACTACCGTATTGCAAGCAGTTATAATTTAATGTTAAAAAAATCTCATTTGTTGTGTGTGAAGTGTTTTTATTTATTGATAATAAGATTTTTCCACATCCAACATTAAATAAACTTTCTCAATCATCCTTGACAAAATCATCCACTGTCTGTAAGCAATATTAGAAAACCAGGATATATTAAATGCCTTTTCAACCAAAGTAACTTAAATTATCCATAAATAAGCCTCTAAAGAGACAAAAGACTCATAAATGTGTTAAATTAACTAATAAAATATAACGAGTTAGAAACGCCCGTTTCAGTATGTTATTAATAAAAATAATCTTACTGTTTATTCCCCTTCCAGTCAAGCTTTTATTACTTTATTATTAAAACTTTTTGACAGGCTTAAACCTCTCCGTGAACGCTCATAACCGCTTTAATACTGTAGAAAACGCCTTTAGAGATTATCTTAAATTTATGCCTAAAAATCCCTTTCAACTAACATTTAAGGAGAAAAAATGAACAAATTCGCATCATATATTAGAGTTTCAACCAATCAGCAGGCTGATTCCAAATTGGGTATTGAAGCTCAGCAAAGAATAAACCGTAATTATATTAACAGTATAAATGGTGAACTAGTAAAAGAAGCTATTGAAGTTGAAACTGGTACTAACAAATTAAGAATTAGTATTAAAAATAATTTGAACTTGCAAACTTTATTAAAGAAGCGTCCAATTTTAAGAGAATTAATTGAATTTTGCAAAAGCGAAAATGTAACTTTGGTAATCAAAGATTTATCCAGGCTAGGTAGAAATCAACTATTAATTAGTTATTTAATGCAAGCGGGTATTAATTTTATTTGTGCTGACTCACCGAATGATTCGCCATTTATACTGCAAATTAAAGCCGCTTTAGCTGAAGAGGAAGCCCGCATGATTTCCCGGAGGACTATTGAAGCTTTACAATCTAAAAAAGCCAAAGGTGAAAAACTTGGCACTCCTAAACCTGAAAATTTGGAAATAGGGCGAAAAATGCAAGCCCAAAAGAAAAAAAAAGAAGCTATTGAAAATTACATCAAAATAACTCCAGTCATTAAAACCTTAAGAGCAGAAAAAAAAAGCTATTTGACAATTGCGGAAGAACTGAATAAATTTGGCTTGAAAACTATAGAAGGTAAAAACTTTCATGCAATAACTATTCAGAGAATTTTAAAGCGAGATATGGAGAAATAAATATACTCTTCCTCTAGCTTTTCTGTACAACTTTCCTCGTTGCCTCAATCTTTCTGTCCGCATAAAGTACCACATCTTTTATAACCAGTTTTTGAATAGCACTAATAAAACTTTCCATTAATTCATAATCTGGTTGGTTGTTTTGTATTGGGAGTTGGATTTTGAAATTTAAACTTTGAGAACTTCTTAATTTTTTTCCAAAGTCAAATTTTCCAGATATTGATTTCTCCATTGAAGTTGCAAAAAATAGCATGGTTTCTTTAGAATAGTCTTTTTCATCATTCCAGTACACACCTGTGTCATCACCCGCTCCAAAAGCATAACTCCGGTAAAAAGTATTACCAAAAATGTCTATTGTAATTGAGTTTTTAGGAAAAGTTGCTACTGGATTTGAAATGTAATTCACAACTCCTGTATTTGTTGTTCCAGCCATTACAAAAGGAATAGTACCCGAAATTTGGTCATCTTTTTTAAGTCTTCTACCTTGTACAATTTTGTTGAAAATATTATTATATGTAAATTCTTTAAATTGTCCGCTCTCAAACTCCTCTAAAGCCATTTTCTCTTTTTCAGTTAAATTGTAATCTTTAAGTCCAGTAGCCAACAAGTACGCCTCCAGCTCCGCTATTCTTTCCGCCTCCAGCTCCGCTATTCTTTCCGCCTCCAGCTCCGCGATAAAGCTTTCCATAAAGTCAAAATCAATCTTTCCGTTTTTTGTTGGCAGTCGGATTTTAGTTTGCTCAAAACTTCCCATTCTATATTGTTTGCCATAAGAAAATTTGCTACCAAGCACTTTATTTATTAAATTAACAATGAAAATTTTTGCTTTTGATGGCATCACTTCTTTATTAAATAAAACTAAAATATTGTCATCAGCAGAGTAACTATAATTGCGATAAAAGGCATTTGCAAACATATCAATAGTTATAGTATCTTCGGGAAATATTTCTTGCTCTTCATTTCCAATAAATTCTGCGACCCCTGTATTTTCATAACCAGCGGTTACTAATGGGCGATTTCCTTTAACTCGATTTTCAACAGTTAGTCTTTTTCCTCGCTTTATTATAAATAAATCTTTCAAGAAAATTTCTTCGCCCCACTCCGCTTCATCTAATCTTTTTTGAAGTGGGGCTGTTATTTTCCCAAGCTATCGGGTTCTTTTTGGTTTTTAAGTATATTACTCACTTCCCAAGCCAAATAATCACTAACCGTTTTTTTGAAGTCTTTGAGAGTTGGTTTTGTGTCAATCGGTGAAGTTTGATTCCAGTCAGCTCCGCTATTTGGGTCAATTGTATTTTCATAATATTCTTTTTTAGTAAAAATATTTAGTTTACTTTTACCAAATCTAACCAAATTTACCAGCTCTTCATATCTTTCTTTGGCCTGGTCTGTATCTTTTAAATTATTACTTGCTTTTTTGCGATTAGTGCGAGTATAGCCATCATTTGAAAAATTAATAAATTTCACCATTTCGTCTTTGTGGTGTTTTTCATTCACTTTAAAAATATAAACATTAGTTTGCACACTAGATTTACCAATAAAAATATCAATAGGCATTTTAATACTGGCTGTGAGAGTATGTTTTTCTAAAATTCTCTTATTAAAGTCTTTTGCTTTACCGCTTCCAGCTGAGTTTTGTATAATAATTGCCGCATAACCTTTATTCATCATACTCAGGGCTTTTTCTACAAAATTCATACCATTTCCTGGTGCAGAATATGGCGGATTTAAGACAAAAGCATCAGCGGGAAAATTATTATTTGTGTTTCCAAAGCCGTATTTGCCATCAAAGTCTTTAATAGAGTCTTTATTTAAAATATTAGAACTACCATCTCCCATTAAAATCATATTCAAAATAGCCAGCATATAAACGCTAGAAAGTAGCTCTAAGCCAAGTAATTGTTCGGCTTTTATTTTTACTTCTTTTTTTGCTAATTCTTCCGGCGAGTTAATTGTATTTTTTGCATCAATCAACATTTCATTCATAGCGGCAACCAAAAGCCCAGCCGAACCAGTAGCAAAATCCCAGACAAAAGAATCTTTATTAACCCTAGCCAATTTTACGAGCAAAGTCGCTATATAAGAGGGAGTTAAAACTACATCATTAAGTTTATCTTGCGTAAAACCAAGCCAAGAATACATTTCATTAAAAAGTTTTCCCGTAAAATCTGTCGTTAAACCAATTTTGTAATAAATCCCCAAATCATCAACAATTTTTGCAAAAACTCGCTTCAGCTGGCTTTCTCCGTTTTCAATTTTATTTATATTTTCGGTTAAAAGTGTGTTGGATAAAGTTCTCAGAATCAAATCTTTTTTTTCTTTGGGTAAATCTTTATGGTCTAAAAAGGCTTGAATACGATTAATAATAATATCGCCGTCTCTTCCACCAACAAAGTTTTGAGATTTAAGATCAGATTTTTCTAAAACTGGAACTATATTTGGAATACCAATAGTGGCAATAATAGAAGCGGCTACCAGATAAACACGGTCATTTTCACCTAAGCCTTTTTCATTTTGGTAAATATCATTATTCAGCTTTACAAGGCTTGTATCAATTTCTTTTTCTTTTTGCTCTTTTAATTTTTCAAGCTCTTCTGGCGACAGACTTAAGCTTTTTGCTTTTTCAATAAATTTATCAAAGTTTTTTTGTGCTAAAAATGAAAAATCTGAAAATTCCCCAACCTTTTGTCCAGCTCCCAAATTGCTTTTTGATACAAAATAAACTCCAATTTGATGTTTAATTTCACCAGATTCATCCTTATAGCCCGTCATTCCAATGGCGACAATATCGGTGTAACTCGTATGATGAAGTAAAGCATTAGCATAATGTACCGCTCCATTTACCGCAAAAGAGTTAATATTTTTTAAATTAGGTTTGGTATCGCTGGTTTTATTTTCAATTCGTCCGTCTTTATCTAGCTTTATGAGTTTATCTTTATAACCTTTGTATTCAATTAAAACAGGGTAATAATTTAAATTTTTATCTGGTAAAAGTAATTTGGCATCTGGTCTATTTCCACCAACTCCGCCATTTTTGGAGTGATAATCGTTAAGGGCTTTGTCTATTTCAGTGTTTAAAGACTCTTGTTCTAACTTGTACTCTAGTTTGTGAGACTTTAGCCAGCCATTGGCCAAATCAGCAATATTTGGTTCTATAGATTGTGTCATAGAAAATAAAGAAAATTGAAGAGTATTATATCAAATCACTTAATGAAACTAATTGGGAATAATAATTATTTAGTTGCATAAGTTCATCATGAGAGCCAGTTTCTGTAATTTGGCCATTTTGTAAAACTAAAATTTTATTGCATTCTTTAACCAAATTAAGGCGATGGGCAATAAAAATAACTGTTTTTCCGCTATGAATAATTTTTTGAATTGCTTTAGTGATAATTTGTTCGGTATAGGCATCCAAACTTGCAGTTGCTTCATCTAAAATTAAAACCTTAGAGTCTTGAATTAAAGCTCGTGTTAAAGAGATTAATTGTTTTTGCCCGCTTGATAAATCCACTCCTCCTTCTCTTAATTCGGTATTAAAGCCATCTTTCAAGTTATCAATTAATTCTAAAAGTCCAGTTTCTTCGGCAATATTTTTTAATTCTTGATCTGAAAAATTGGTTTTATTTAAAAGTAAATTATCTTTAATTGAGCCACTGAAAAGGAAACTCCGCTGAGGAATCATTAATATATTTTCTCTAATTACTGACGGATCTAATTCAGTTAAGTTAGTATTTCCAATTATTATTGTGCCGGCAGTTGGGTCATAAAAGCGACATAACAATTTAATTAAAGTGCTTTTCCCAGAGCCAGTTTGCCCAACTATTCCTAAGCTATGTCCTTCTTTTAAATCAAAACTAATATTTTGCAGAGCGTAATTTTGGTCAGGTTTATACTTAAAACAAACTTGGTCGAATTTTAAGCTTAAATTTGTCGGAAAAGCTTTGGTAGAAGCAATATTATTAATTAAAAATTTGTTTTGAGTTGAAAGTAATTCACTAATTCGATCAGCAGCTGTAAAACCTGATTGAAAAACCGAAAACTTTTCACTTAAACTTCTAATTGGGCCAAAAAGGATTTGAGTATAACCAACAAAAGCAATTAATTTACCGGCTGAAATATTGGAGACGTCCGTTTTAATAAAAATCAAAGTGAAAATAATTACCAAAATAATAGCTAAAATACTTATCAATTCAATTACCGCTGAAAATAAAGAGTCTGCAAAAATATATTTATCATTGGCTTTAACGTACTGAACAGTTACTTCTCCAAATTCACAGCTTAAATTTTTAGACTGATTAAAAAGCTTAATGACTTTCATGCCCAAAAGGCTTTCTTGAAACAAACTATTTAATTGCCCAAGCTGCTTTCGGGATTCTAAATTGGCTTTTTGATAATCCTTTTCAAAGAATTTAGTTAATAAAATTAAAATCGGAAATAAAATAATTTGTGTTAAAGCTAATTTCCAGTCAATACAAAACATAAAAATAATAATACCCACCAAACAAAAAATATCATTTGCTCCTCCTACTAATCCAGAAGAAAAAGTTTCACTTAAAGCTTCAATATCACTGGTTAATCTGGTTAATAATTTCCCAACCTGATTTTCTTCAAAAAAGTCAATCGAAAGACTTTGTAAATGAGAAAATAATTTGCTTCTAATCGAAAAAACAAATTTTTGCCCAATATCTTGCACCAGTGAGTTTTGCCAAATTTTCAAACCAAATAATATTAAAATACTTAAACCGATTAGAACTGGGTACAAGTAAATATTATTTTCAACTTGATGAGTTTTATTTAGCTTTTCGATAGTTAATTGCAATAAATAAGGTTGGACACCCTGCAAAAAAGCTAAAATGGGTACGGTCAAAAAAATTATCCATAAATTTTTTTGGAACGGTTTCAAGAAAGGAATTAATTGGTTTAATGAATTAGTCTTACTCATTCAACTGATTTTATTATTAATTACAAAAATCTTAGCAAATTCGTTTGGTTATCTTTTGGAAAGTTTAATTTTTATTAATACAACAAATAATATCTCACATCTATCATTACGAATTTTAGATTCAGCTCACAACAATTTGCTATGTTTTTAAAATTTACGCTTTTGCGTTTAGTCTCACCAATAGAGTTTCAATTTGCGTCTTCGGGTAAATTTGCGTCTTCGGGTAAATTCAATTCTTCAATAAGCAATATTCTGTTTTTCTCTCTGATAGCGGTTGAAATAGCGTTTAAAGTAAAACCTAGAGCATAGCCTAAATTTGCGTCTTTAAGTAAATCTAAATTGAATTCTTTAATTAATCCTATTCTGGTCGCATCAAGGTCAGGTGAAAGACCGTACCATTTAATTAAACTTTGTAGCTCTTCATTATCTTTAGCAACTTTAATACTTTCCTGAGTTGAGTCTGCCGGTAATCCTAACTTTATGGCTGCTGTTTTTCTATTTATATCGCAAAAAGCATCTGTAATTGTTGGTGCTAAAAAGCTGATTAATTTTTATTATTTTTATAAAATAAATAATTTTTCACATCCAGCTTACATTAAATACAATTAGAAAATAATTTAAAAAATGAAGATACGGATGAAGCGTTTAAAAAGTGGGTTAAACAAGATAAAAATATTGAGTTAGGTCAAAAAACTGTCAAGGGTCTTTCTGAGTAGGTTATTATCGGTAAACAATTAAGCTTGTTGTAAATCAAATAGACTCAACTATAATTTCAATATTTAGTTTTCCGTCTGAGCCATCGGTTAAAACAATTCTTTTAATTTTGCCATTAATTGGGCTTTTGTAAGTTGTTTCTTTAAAGGCTTTTGGTGAAATGGAAGACTTTTTAAATAGCCTCTTCATGCTCAATCATCGTATTTGGTAAATTATTTTCTTTGACAATTTGTTTTATTTCTTTTAAATAATCTTTTTGCTTTTGTACTTCCTAGCTAGAGGACAGCTCATTAAGAGAAACATTATGATCAATTTGCTTAGTAAGGACTTCTTTGACATTAACTTTTTGGTTTGCCGGAACTCATTTTGTA
>JAAFJH010000080.1 GCA_013298875.1 Synechococcales cyanobacterium bin2.concoct.b11b12b14.033 | reverse complement strand
AGTACTTAGAAGCAAGAATTGCATATATTGTTGGAGCTTTTAATATTATGATTCAGCTTTTTGGACTTAAACCAGATAAAAATGGCTTTATCCCTCTTCACTTCCCGCAGTTCGGCCTTTAATTTTCCCCGCACCATTAGTTATTAATAATTTACACTTTGCTTTTTCATTAAAAAACATAAAAAAACTTTAACTATTAATTTATAAGTCATTTTCAGTTAGGCTGGCATCTTTCATCAAAGCTTTTAGCGTTCCTATTGGCAAGTCTTTATTACTATGAACTGGAATAGATAAAATAATTTCAGAATTTTCATGCTCAAATATATGATGACTGCCAATTATGCGAGAAAGTACCCAGCCATGCTTTTTTACAACTTTACAAAAATATTTTCCAGAAACTGACTTCATAAAGCAAGTTCAAGTATTTTTGTATTCATTGCTTTAGAACTTTTTCTTTCGTTTGCAACTTCTAGCCAACCATAAGCCGCTTCTTGAATCATAGATAAAGCTTCTTCATATGTTTCTCCCCAAGAATGACATCCTGCAAAAGCTGGCACTGAAGCACACCATGCATTATCTTCTTGCCAAATTTCTACTTTGATTTTCATAACTTTTACCTACAACTACTAATAATAAATATACCACTTTAGATTTTCAAGTCTTTTTCGGCTGAATCGCAGGCTAGTGCAGATAACACTATCTACAGGATTAAAAAAATAAACTGGAATATTTATATGTTAAGCTTTTTCAGCAATTAAATTCAAAGCACTACCAGCTTTAAACCAAGCAATTTGACTTTCATTAAAAGTATGATTGAGTTGAACTTCTTCTGAAGAGCTGTTTTTATGTTTAATTACCAATTTCAGAGGCTTATTAGGCATAAATTCAGTTAAACCCAGAATTGAAAGTTGGTCATCTTCCTGAATTTTGTCATAATCAGACGGATTTGCAAAAGTTAAAGGTAACATTCCTTGCTTTTTAAGGTTTGTTTCATGAATACGAGCAAAAGATTTGACAATAATCGCCCTTCCACCTAACCAACGTGGCTCCATGGCAGCATGCTCACGGCTAGAACCTTCCCCATAGTTTTCATCTCCAATTACAATCCAACCTGAGTTTTTAGCTTTGTATGCCCGAGCGACTTTTGGCACTTCATCGTATTCACCAGTTAATTGATTTTTAACACAATTGGGTTTGTCATTAAAATAATTAATAGCTCCAATTAAAAGATTATTAGAAATATTATCTAAATGTCCACGATATTTTAACCATGGGCCAGCCATTGAAATATGATCAGTGGTGCATTTACCTTTGGCTTTAATCAATAAGGGTGCATCAATAATGTCTTTACCGTTCCAAGCCGTAAATGGAGCTAAAGCTTGTAATCTGTCGCTATTTTCTGCAATATTAACTTGTATTTTAGAACCATCCTGGGCAGGAGCTAAATAACCAGTTTCGTCTTTCAAAAAATTTTTGGGCGGTAATTCATAGCCAGTGGGTTCTTCTAGCTTAATTTGCTCGCCTTTTTCATTTTTTAAATAATCAGTTTTCGGATTAAAAGATAAACTTCCGGCTAAAGCCAAAGCCGTTACAATTTCTGGGCTAGCTACAAAGGCAAAAGTTTCCGGATTAGAATCATTACGAGCGGCAAAATTACGGTTAAAGCTAGTAATAATCGAATTTTTATCACCTTTTTGAATATCATTACGCTTCCACTGGCCAATACAAGGTCCACAAGCATTAGCTAAAACAACACCGCCTATTTTTTCAAGTACTGCTAATTGTCCATCTCTTTCAATAGTGGCTCTTACTTGCTCAGAACCGGGGGTAATTGTGAACTGAGACTTAGCTTTTAAACCCTTGCTAACAGCCTGCTTCGCTAAGCTAGTTGATCTATCAATATCTTCATAGCTTGAATTAGTGCAACTACCAATTAAAGCAACTTTTAGCTCAGGCGGATAATTGTTTTCCTGAACAGCCTTTGCAAATTCAGAGAGCTTCCAAGCTTTATCTGGCGTAAACGGACCATTAATGTGTGGTTCAAGCTCTGATAAGTTAATCTCAATAACTTGATCGTAATGATTTTCAGGATTTTGTTCAACTTCACTGTCTGGGACTAAATGCTTGGCAATTTGATTGGCTAAATTAGCAATTTCTTCACGGCCAGTTGCTTTTAAATAATTTGCCATTTTCTTATCGTAGGGAAAAACTGAAGTGGTAGCTCCAATTTCAGCTCCCATATTACAAATAGTGGCTTTTCCGGTGCAACTAATAGACTGGGTGCCTTCTCCAAAATACTCAACAATTGCACCCGTACCACCCTTAACTGTTAAAATGCCCGCTAAAGCTAAAATTACATCTTTGGCAGAAGTCCAACCCGAAAGCTTACCTGTTAATTTAATGCCAATAATTTTAGGAAATTTAAGTTCCCAAGACATGCCAGCCATTACATCAACCGCATCTGCTCCGCCAACTCCAATGGCTAACATTCCCAAGCCCCCAGCATTAGGAGTATGAGAGTCAGTTCCAATCATCATGCCACCCGGAAAAGCATAATTTTCCAGCACTACTTGATGAATAATACCGGCTCCTGGCTTCCAAAAACCAATACCATATTTATTTGAAACCGAAGCTAAAAATTCATAAACTTCTTTGTTTTTTTCATTAGCCGTATTTAAGTCTTTTTCGGCTCCAACTTCGGCTTGAATTAAATGGTCACAATGCACAGTTGAAGGGACAGCTACTTGTGGAATACCAGCCGACATAAATTGTAATAAAGCCATCTGAGCAGTTGCATCTTGCATAGCCACACGGTCTGGACAAAAATCTGCATAAGAATTACCGCGCTGATAAGCTTCAGTTGGTATTTGAGCCAAATGAGCATATAAAATCTTTTCCGTTAGAGTTAAAGGCTTGTTTAAAAGTTTTTTGGCTTTTTCTATTTTAATTGGGAAGTCTGCATAAAGCTTTTGAATTAAATCTAAATCGAAAATCATAAATAATAAAAAATTAAGTCATTTAATATTATCAATAGACCTGCAGTCTTGGCATAGTAAGTTCAAGCTTCAATACTAAAAAGTTGAAAAATATTGTCTAATTCTAAATTTTTTAGCTAATTACTTGGTGTTTTTTGTGCTTTGGGACATTGCTCCCGATAAATTACGCTTTGACTTTCACCATAAAGTCCCGTAATTTGTGTAATTGGCGGTTTAGCATCTTCTTGTTTACACAGTCTATGAAGTGCTGCTTTAGCCTGATCTATACAGTTTGTTATAGTAGTATTTAATGTTATACTATAACCTTGAAGCGGTTGACTAATTTGATCAGAAGCTATTATTCTACAAGTATCAGGTGAATTAGATGCTGCTCGGGGGAAACTAGGCAAAGCCATTTTGTTAATATTAAAACCTACTGTGGCGGCAATTCCGACAACCGCTAAAGGTAAATTCCCTAATGACTTTTTCTTATTTGAATTCGCTTTTTTAGATTCAGCTTGTCTGGCAGCTTTTGAGCTTAAGCCTAAACCTAAATTATTAGACGTATTTATATACATTTAAACTAATTGACATATTAACTCTTGAATATTGCTAATCTAATAAGCAATTATAAAAACAGTATCACTCAATTTTAAATAGCTGAAAAGTTTTAGGATATATTTGTAATTATTTAATTATTTGATTGAGTTTATAAAAGATTTTAAAATAGGGCTTAATTTTTCATATTCCAGCAAAAATGCATCATGTCCAAAAGAAGACTGAATGTCTGCGTATGAAACGGGTAAATTATTATATTGCAAAGCTTTAACAATTTCTAATGACTGATAAGAAGGGTAAAGCCAATCTGACGAAAAAGAAAGAATTAAGAATTTAACTTTCTCCTGAAATGATTTACTTTGCAAAGCTAGCTTTAGTTTTCCGTCTCCATAATCAAAGTAGTCCACTGCCCGGGTAATATACAAATATGAATTGGCATCAAAACGCTTAATGAATGAACGTCCTTGATATTCTAAATAACTTTCTACTTCAAATTCATTATGCAATTCAAAATTTAATTCCTCTTTGCCTTTTATGCGTCGCCCAAATTTATGATGCATGCTTTGATCGCTTAAATAAGTTATATGGGCAATCATGCGGGCAATTGACAAGCCATTATCAGGCCTTTGAGCTGAATAATATTGACCATTATTCCAATTTATATCATTCATAATTGCTCGGCGGCCAACCTCATGCAAGGCAATATTTTGCGGTGACTGATAAGCAGAACTAGCCAAAATAATAAAACTCAAACTATAATTTGGGAAAGTAACCGCCCATTCTACAGCTTGCATTCCTCCCATTGAGCCGCCAATGCAAGAAACTAATTTTTGAATACCCAAAGAATTGACTAAGTGTTTCTGAGCTTTCACCATATCTTTAATGGTTATAAAAGGGAAGCTCAATCCATAAGGCTTATTGGTTTTAGGATTAATTGAAGAAGGCCCAATTGAACCACTGCAACCGCCAATTACATTTGAGCAAATTACAAAAAATTCATTCGTGTCAATGGCTTTATTTGACCCTACAAATTTATCCCACCAACCAGTTTTTGAATCAGATTCTAAATATTTACCGGCTAAATGGGAATCACCAGTTAAAGCATGCAAAATTAAAATGGCATTGTCTTTATTTTCGTTTAATTGTCCATAAGTTTCATAGGACAAATCAATATTGTGTAAAACTTCGCCACATTCTAAATCTAAAGAATCAAAATGAAAAAATTTCTTTTCAGTCAGCATTTTTTACGTAAAACAATTAAGCATTAAATCTTAACTTTACAATGAAACTGTCGAAGCTTCTTTTTTTTCATTTCTGCGGTGAGGTGACAATTCTTTTAAATCACTGGCTAAGCTTGGTTCTACAAGCAATTGTATATCTTGTCTTAACGCAATACCAATCGCCTGAACTCTGTTTTTAACACCCATTTTACAAAAAATTGCATTGAAATGTGTTTTAACGGTTGAAACTGTTATGTCGCAAACTTCAGCTATTTGTTCATAACTGTAGCCTTTCATCATTAGTAAAAGTAATTGTTTTTCACGGGTAGTTAAACTTTTAATAATAACTTCAGCGGGTTGATCTTCGGCTTTAGGTCCGTAAAATTCTTGTAAAACGCTCACAAATTTAGTGGCAATTTCGGGCGGAATAACAACTTCTCCTTTAAGAGCCTGTTCTAAAGAATTAAGTAAGCTGTCATTTAAGTGTATCGACGATAAACACCCAGCAGCTCCTGCTTTAATAACTCGAAATATTTGGCTAGCATCATTTTCAGAAACTATAGAAATAACTTTAGTATTAGGAGACTGATTAATTATTTTACGGATAATCCCAGGTACTTCTTCGGGTAAAATACTAGTCATATTGGAATTGAAAATTACCAACTGCGGCAAATAAGTTTGAATCATGACAGTTCCAATTCTACATGAGCTGGCTTGGCCAACAACTGAAAATCTTTCTTGTCCTTCAAATACTTGAGTCAATTTCCTGAAAATTTCAAATTCGTCATCTAAAAGCAAGACTGAAATCTTTTTATTAGCTAATTTGGGTGAATGGCTTAATTCGGTAGCGTTTAGGTTAGAAAACATTGTTATTACAACCTTTAATCTATAAGATTAAGTTAATTAAATTAATCTTAACTTAATTATTGGCAAAATATATAGAAAAACTTAAGTATTTTTTATATTTCTTCTATATTTTCCGTCTATGTTAATTAAATATAAAGTAGAAAGAAAGCTCGATTTCAATGTCTATTGGTCTTTAGGTCATTAATCTGACGGTTAATAAGCTTTAAGTGAAAACATAACTTTTTATACATATTTCATCTATAAGAAAAAAATATACATATTATAAAATTTCGGAATTAATTATATTGACTTATTTGCTTTTGAGATGGTACGGCCAATGGGGTTGTTAGACGAGAAACTGGTGAATTTACGGTTGCTGATTTAACGGTGGATGAAGCTTGTCTTGCATTTTTGGAATGAACAAGAGCTGAATTTGCTGAAGGAATGGTGAATATTGGTAATAATGTCATGGCTTTATTCTCTTTTGGATTCGGTTCGACCTATTTGTTTAATTACCAATATCTTAGATCTGTAAGTTTATGATTACAATGCCTCACCTATAGCATTGAACTATGCTTACTATTTGTAAAATATATAGATTTTCTATTTTTAAATTTTTATTAAACTCCTAAATACTTAAAGCTTAATTTGTTCTTAACTTTTAAGCCTTTCTTAATAAAATCAAAGTTCTTTTATATTTAAATGGCAAAAAATGATAGAAAACAATGCAAATTCATTAATATGTTTTTAACTTTTTAAATTATTCATAAGCTAACCGCATTCATAAGTTTTTTGAATAAGAGTTATTTAAAACGGGAACATTTGGAAATTGTTAAACTGGCTTTAATTATTTAATCTAAATTAATTTTCTAATGCAAAAATTAGCAATTATAACCGCTTTTTCAGGCGGGATTGGAGCTGGAATTACACAAGCTTTTTTGAAAGAATCTGACTGGGAGGTTTTGGGATTAGCTCGTTCAGTTGGACACCTTGGTGAATTAAAAAATTGTACACATTTGCCAGCCGACTTATTAAACCAAGGGGAAATTCCTAATTTGATTGAAGAAATTAAAAGTTATATTCAAAAACACAAACCGACTGAAATTTGTTTGGTGCATAATTTTGGGCAATCTAAAAATGCAAATGTTTTAAATACTGATGAAGCCGATTGGGACAATTTATTTTGGGCAAATGTTAAATTACCTTTTTTGTTTACCAAGTTAATTAGCCCATTGATGAAAAATATTCAAAATGCTAGCCATTTATTTATTGGTTCTACTCTCAGTGAAATTGCTGTCCCAGACTCAACCGCTTATATTGCCTCTAAGCATGCCATTGCAGGTTTAATGAAAGCGACGGCAATAGATTTGGCTAGTTACCAAATTAGAGCTAATTTAATTTGTCCGGGCTTTACGGAAAGTGAAATGGCTGATCAAGTAATTACACATACCGCTAAATTGCAAAATATAACTACTCAGGAATTTAAAGAAATTTTAAAAAATAAAAGCCCACTTAAAAGATTTTTAAACCCATCCGAAATTGGCGATTTGGCGGTATATTTGGCTAAAAGTCCTTCTATAAATGGTGAAATCATTAATATAAATGGCGGCTTTGGCTTACTTTAAGACATAAATTCAGAGCAGTTACAAATTTCATGAACCATATCAATTACCAAATCGCTTAACTCAGTGGCTGATAAACCATTAAAATGCCTCCAAAGGAGTAAAACATATTCTTCTTGCGATCTTAAATCTGGATAGGCCTTAAAAAGCTTGTCAGGGGAAGGATAAGCTCTATAACTATTAACTGCTCTTACCAAATCTAATGACTGAGTCAATTCAGCCATAGCTGCTTCGGATAAATCACAACTATTTATACCTTGTTCACAAGCACTTATAAACCTGAACCATAGCTCGCTATTATAATCAATTACTGTTTTGAAATCATCAAATTGATGTTCTTCATTTGTTTTTTACCTTCAAGACTTGATCTACTTGACTTTAAGATAATGGGCAATATTTAAAAATAGATTTAATTAAAAAATTATTTCCCT
>JAAFJH010000008.1 GCA_013298875.1 Synechococcales cyanobacterium bin2.concoct.b11b12b14.033 | reverse complement strand
TTAATTGACTTTTTTGTTTTTATTAGCCTGAAATTGCAAAAAAGATTGAGCCGCTTGAAACTCAACTAAAGCACCAGCATAGTCTTGTAATTTGTTTTTGAGTAAACCACGCAAAATATAAGCTTCAAGATAATTAGCTGAATTTAAGCCTTGCAAAAGTTTGAAATAACTATTGTCGCTCTCAGCCCGTATTTTAGGTTCGGTTTGAGTTTGAGCTTTATTAAGCTTTAAATATTTTTCGGGTAAATAATTGACTGGAATTGCAAAATTAAGGTTTTGAGCATTTGGGCTAGCATAAATTCCTTGAATAATAGCAATAACATTACCGTCTTCATCAAAAATTGGACCGCCGCTGCTGCCAGGAGAAATGGCACTGGTATGTTGTATATAATCAAATTTACCTTGTTTTCTTCTAGCACTAACAATTCCCTTTGAAAGAGTATTTTGAAAACCAGAAGGATTTGAAATGACCGCAATTTCTTCGCCAACTTCTACTTTAGCTGAATCTCCTAAAGGGATTGGTTTAAAATGCCCGGCAATTTTTACTAAAGCCAAATCAATATCATCATTTTTCCAAGGAATATCTAAAATAGGAAAAATACGACCCGATGAATCTTTGATGACCGATGAGTCTTTTACTAAATGGGCAGAAGTTAGCAAAAGGCCACTTTTGTCGATAGCAAAAGCCGTTCCAAAAGAAATAACCCTTTGGCTCTGATGGGAGCCACTTTCAATTTGGTCTTCTTCATTTGATATTAGCAAAATTGAATTGCTATAATTTTTATAAATATCTTTTGACAGCTCATAACCAATAGAGCTAAAAACGCAGCCATTTAAAATTAATAAACTGGCCAAAAATATCCTTAAGCCTTTCATAATCTTTCTCCTCTTAACAATTTAGTCTATCGACCGTATGAGGTTTGGGTGAATAGTCTTTCGGAGGCTAAAATTGGTGAAAAGCCTTTAATTGTTTTTTATTTATCAAATAATTGCTGACTTCACGTTAATTCAGACATTGAAAATTAAAAACTTTTTATAATTATTAATATAGTATTGCGTTAATATAAATATTTGATTAATACTTAAGTTTATAAAAAAAAGAAGAGAGACAAATTATTATGGGAATAGGCAGAATAAACACTTTTGGTGGAGTAAATTTTGCGAAAGTTGATCTGGAAAGATTGACAAAAAAAGTAGAACTTCCTCAAACTGGAAATAGTTCGTCAAGATATGAATCTGTACTAGTCTCACCAGCAGTCGGAGAAGTTAGGAGAACAATTAGAGTAAGTAATTTCCCCGGAGGACAAAAACCATCTTCTAGCTTAGAGAGAGAGCTTTCTATTTATGATAGTGCAAGTCGTGGTTTAAAAGGCGGAACTCTTGAAGGTATTGCTCTTGATGATATGTCTATCAAAGCATTGAATTATTTAGCTGCTGGCTTGGATCAATTTGGAACTCCATCAGCAAAAGTAGCATTTAACAAACTTTTCAATAGAGAGACAGCAGAGTTTGGCTTTGACCCAGGGGCAGATTTAAGTAAACTAAAAGAACTCTATAATAAAATACAGTTTGAACAAGTTGATGAACGTATAAGAAATGGCGAAAATCCATTAACTGTTGCCCTAAGTATTTTATCAAAGCCAGAAAATAGAGAATTAATATTAAACACTTTGGGAGAGAAACAAGCAAGTCGTGTTTTAAGTATTGCTTCACAATGTTTGGATCCTGGTAGTCTTTTGACTTTGTTAAGAGGTTATTCCCAGCCGGAAAACTTTTCTAATACAAGTAATCTTTCAAATGAAATATTGAGTTCCGCTCAAAAAGAATTATTGAATTCACAATCTAAAGCAGGAAAACAACCTTCGCTTCTTGAAAAAGTTGTACAAGGAGCTAAAGCTAATCTTCGTAAGTTGCTTTCCTTAATCTGAACTACAGATAAGGTATCTTGAACTATGATTAAAATGATTTATTGATTACCATAATTAAGTACTTTAGAGTAAAACCATAAAAATCATAGTTCATCATTTAATCAGCGTAATCACAGTTCAAGAAAAATTTTTATAATTAAATTTACCCTTTAGTGATGGAAAAACTATAAATAAATATTTTTTGCTGACCGAAAGTTTAAGCCAAGACAATAAAAATAATTTAGATTTTGCCGAAAGCTTTGAAGAAGAACTCAGAAAGTCTTATCACTATAATCTGGCTAGAAATTTGAATCAACTTTGTCCGCTTGAGCTTAAACCAGTCAAGAATTTAATTACTAAAGTGCAAATATTTTTTTCAGAATACAAACAAATAAAAATGGGCGACTTAAAAAATTTTTGTTTAATTACTGATTTTGACTTAGCAAAAAAACTATTAGCAACTCTGAGAGAGGAAATTAGCCAAGACGTTTAAATATAAACTAAAATTTTTATTAAGAATAGCTTAAAGGGTAATCATTCTTGGGTAATAATTCTTTAGGTTAAAAAATCTAGTTTAGTAAGATTAGAATTATGCATGAATTGTTAAAGAAACTTTTTGGAATAGATTATCGAGCCTTAGCTGTATTTAGAATATTAACTGGATTATTACTAATAGTTGAAATATTATTTGAACAATTGGGCGACTTACCTGGCCTTTATACGGATGATGGAATATTACCCCGGCAATTAATAATTGCTTTATCACACGCTTCTTATCCCTGGCGAATTTCAATTCATTTGGCGAATGGTAGTTATTTTTTCCAATTATTCCTTTTAATTGTTCAGCTCATATTTGCGTTCAGCCTCTGTATTGGTTACAGAACTAAACTTTCGGCTTTTATGTCTTGGTTTTTTATTATGTCACTTCTGGGGCGTACTCTAGTTATATTCAATGGCGGAGATTATTTGTTGAGGCTTTTACTATTTTGGTCAGTCTTTACGCCAATGGGCAAAGTCTGGTCAATTGATAATTTGCTGAGAGGAAAAAATGATAATGATTTGGAGTTAAAACAAAATAAAGAAAAAGATAATGGTTCAATAAGTTTCTCGGCAGGAACAGCTAGTTTATTGTTTCAAATGTTTTTAATGTACTTTTTTGCTGGCTTAATTAAATCTCGTGAAGCTGATTGGATTTCAGGAGAGGCGGTTTATTATGCCCTGAATATTGATTATTTAACTACTCCTTTCGGAAATTGGTTAGCAAAATTCCCGAATATTAGTGAGCCTTTGAGCTATATGACAATTTGCACCGAATTAGGAGGAGCTATACTTTTATTCAGTCCAATATTTACAAGCTTTTTTCGGTATTTAAGTATTATTTTATTTTTGGGTATGCAATTTGGGTTTTTCTTGTGTATGGCTCCAGCCGTTGGTTTATTTCCTTTTATTTCATCAATTGGTATTATTCCGTTTTTACCAAGCAGTTTTTGGAATTATTTAAGTACTTTTAACATAAAAAATAGTATCCAAAAAATATTAAACAAAGTACAAAGTAATTCTTTAGTTGAAAAAATAATTAATAATTTAAAGCCTGTTCCCGAGAAGAATATTAGTTTTAAATATAAAATTATTACTAATATATTAATTGTTTTTTTAATGCTTTATTCTTTAGCTTCCAACTTAAATGTAATATTTCCCACAAAAGTTATAATGCCTAGCCAATTAAATTTTGTGGGTGGTATTTTGTATTTGGACCAAGGCTGGAACATGTTTGAGAAGCCAACTGGTTTTTATACTTTTTGGAATGTTTACTTGGCCAAATTAAAAAATGGTGAACAATTAGACTTATTTCAGAATACTAGAAAAATCAATTGGAAACCGAAATAGCCACTGGAACAATTTAGCAGCTTCGGTTAATAGTACTTATAAAGATTATATGCCAGCTTATTTAGCGAATTATTTATGTAAAAACTGGAATGATAAACATAAACTACCCGAAGAAAAAATGACTGAAATTGAAATTTATAATATGAGCGAACCGCCACCATCTGAAGGAGATTTGCAAATACCCGCTAAAATACAAAAAAGCTTATTATATAAACAGAAATGTCAATGAAGTGTAAAATAATTTCAATTAAACATTTCTGAATAGTAAATTCTACTTGTACTAAAATATAAACTTCCTGTGGGGGAACTAAAGAAAATAAAGTTACTTATGCAGAGAATGAAAATTAAATTAAAAGATATTTAAAAATTTAAAACCCTTAGAACTTAATGAGAGCATTTGTACAGCCTGTGGATTATAAAGTTTGTATCTGAAATATTAGGCATAAAATATAAAATTATCTTTTTCTCTCGCTTTTATTAAATTCAATAAGTTATTGAGAATCAGTATATTAATATTTTGGAATGATGGCTTAAATTAAGAATATATTAAGTTGTCAACTTATTCCTAATTACAAATTCTCTATCTGCAGCTTTAGTTGATTAATTGTTTAGTAATTATTAACTTAAAAAACAAAAATCACTTGAGTTTTCTACAAATTAATTAAAAAAATAAAAAAATAAATAAAATTATTAATTAAAAGTGAAGTTTAAAGATAAAACTCAAATACAAAAAAATAACTTGGAATAGCTCTTAATAAATGGATAGAAATACATTAATTTAAAAATATGTTTCTTTCTGAGCTTTAACAATTTCCCTCTAAATTTTTTTGAGAATATGAATATTTTTTAAAAATTAAAGGTGTATTAAATACCAGACCCACGCATAATTGTATAGACTTTTTCTGCAATACTTAAGTTGATTGACAAATTAATTAATTAAAACGTACTATAAATGGTTTCCATTCGAATCGCTAATACTGCTGTAACAAATCTTAAGACAGAAAGAAAAACAAAAGATGTGATGGTATCTTCAACTTCACAACCACCTTCTAACCAAACCCTTATCCTAGCGGGATCCTTAGAATATAATAATAACCAAATTTTATTATCCTCTGGTAAAGTAGCAGTAGGATATAATAAGTCCCTTGTTTTAGGCTCTGAGAGATCATTACCAGTTAAGCTTAGTAGGACAAATAATAATAAACAGATCACAGATAATGTGTTGGTATCTGCAATTTCGCAACCGCCTTCCAACCAAAGCCTTATCCTAACGGGATCCTTACAATATAATAATAACCAAAGTTTATTATCAGCTGGTGAAGTAGCAGTAAGATATGATAAGTCCCCCCTTCTAGACTCTAAGAAATCATTACCAGTGAAGCTTAGTAGGACAAACAATAGTAAACAGATCACAGATAATGTTACCCAGCTTTTAAAAGACCCTGGAATGAAAGAGCCTTCTATTGCAAATGTTGAAAGACTAGCTCAAGCTCTTGGATTTGTTACTCCACTTGAACTAAAAGGCATTTACACAAAAAGTTATTCAGAGTACATTTTAAGAGCTTTGCATGAATTGGGATATTCAGCAGTTAAACCTTCTGAGTATCGTCAGTATTGGGAAAAAATTGAATTAAAGGGAAATGAAAAAAAAGACGGAAAGTACAAAGTTGGCAATGATCGAGTGCCAGATATTTTAGTAATGCATGATCCAACTGCAGACGAAACTATTGTGCAGCAATATACAAATGAACTTATAAAACTTTTGGGTTGGGGAAAATTTATTCCTCCAGATATTCGATTTTCGGCCGGTAATCATATTTACTCACCGGATTTGTACTCCACACTAAATGTAGAGCTTGATTCACTTTTGGCTGAAAATAAATATAATTTGCAAACTTTTGGAATTGATTTTGCCGAAGGAAAATTTGTCCCTACGGATATTGGTTTAGAATTACCTTATCCAAATGCAATTACTGGCGAAAAAGTTTTGGATAATATAAATCATCTTGAGGCTAATTTAAAACATCCACTAGGCCAGGGACAAAAATCTTTAGACAATCCTCAGTGGCTAGAATATCTACTTCAAAAGTTTTGTAATAAATCGCCACTTCAATTAAGTGATAAAGAATTTCAAGAGTTAAAACATCGAATAGTTGATTTTGGTAAATCCATAGGAATTCCGGAAGTTATTGAAAGAGGTGGTGGACCTGAACCCAAAAGTCATTATGAAACAATTCGAAGTATGATTCATGAATCTGGTCATTATGCAATTGTGGATCAAACCTATACAGATACATGGAAAAATCTTACAGATAAACCAAATGATCTCCAGGAAATACAAGCATCTCCTAAAAATATTCCTTTACTACCTTTTCCTATACAGAGAACTCTGGATGATAATGCAAATAGGCTATGGGGGCACGATGTTTTAAAGTTATTAGAATTACCTCACCCAATATCAATTGGGGAAGCCAAAAAAGCTGCAACTGCAAGAATTTGGGCTGGAGGTAGCTCCTGTTCAGGATCATTAGTGGATAATTTAATCAAGAAACAGTATATTGAATCGGGAATTGACTTTTCCAAATCAATATATAGACCTACTAAAAGCCCTTATTCTCACTTAAATCCTCAGTTAGACGGATTGTCCAAAGAAGATTTCCTCGCAGAAATTCAAAATAACTTAAATTTACTGCCCTCTCAATATGATCAAGAATACTGGAAGGCCTATCAAAAATATTGGCTGCAAACAATTTGATAATGAAACTTGGTCTGTCTATTCTGACGGACTTAAAAATCCATCTGGGCAACTACTTGCTAGCCCCCGTGAACCAGAAGAGAATATTGGGAAGAAGAGGCCGAGTATCTGGGAATGTATCCAAATTGATCTATGAAATTAGAGAAAATCTGTCGGATAACAACTTGCTAGACCACGCATTCCTTGGCTAAAAATATTAACGGCTTCAACAGCAGTAAGTGCCGGAATGTACACCATCTTTAAATTCTTGAAGAACTTTCTCAAAGGTTTTTGGCTTCCGATGATAATCCCTATCTCTTGTAGTTGCGGCCTCCAGCTGATCACAAATATTAACCATTGAGCCACCTGGTGATTGCATACCTTTTCCGTACTGCCATTCTAAATGATGCTCAGCTATTGCAAATTCCAGCTGTTTTTTCAGAAATGGATATTCTTGCATCAATAAACAAAGGTAATATTTGCTCGCCATTTTGAGCCTTAATATCTAATATTATGAGATTTGAATCTTCTGGCAATTTTATAGGTTTATTAGATAGTGAACCTTTACTTATAATTGCTTTGGCTAAAGTTCTTAATTCAGCAAAAAGTTTTTTTCATCTGAGGTAAAATTTAATTCATCTAATTTTTGATCAGTTATTTTTTCTTTTCCAAATGTACCATCTTGTAGTTTTACTTCTGAATTGAAGAGTTCATTATCTTTATATTTTAATTGTGCTTGGCCTAAATAATTATTCAACTTATTAGAAATTGACTTTAAAGTTTCTTCTTTATCTTTAGGAACAGTAGTCGTAAGATTTACAGAGGCTCCATCACAGGAAATTTGCTCTTGACGATTTACTTTTGTAGGTGAATTAAGGAGTTGCATGAGTTCTATTAGCAATTGTTGGATTTAGAGACATTTATTTAAAAGAATTATGTGTAAAAGTTATTTATATTTAAAACTGAAAATATTAAAATCTTATTAGGGCAAAGAAATAAAAACAAAGTTTATAATAAATACAAATTAATAAAAAATATAATGCTTCAAGCTCAAAAAGTCAGCCTTACCACTTTAGGTTGTGCCAAAAACTTAGCTGATTCCGAAAATATGCTCGGGCTTTTACATTCAACGGGCTATCAAATCACCACTTCTCCATCTCAGGCTGATATTTGTATTGTAAACACTTGTACTTTTATTGCTGAATCAACTAATCAGAGCTTAGATTCTTTAATTGAATTGGGTGACAAAAATAAAAAGTTAATTGTAACTGGCTGTTTAGCTCAACGTTATAAAGAAGATTTATTCAATGAATTCCCCCAAGTAAAAGCGGTTTTGGGAACTGGAGATATTGAAGAAATTGTTAATGCCGTTCATTGGGTGGCACATAATGAAAAACCCAAAAGTTTTTTTACCGATAATAAAGGTTATATTGCCAATAAAAAAAGCCCTCGTATTCGTTTGTCTGGCGGTGTAAGTGCATATGTTAAAATTTCAGAAGGCTGTAATCATCGTTGTTCATTTTGTATAATTCCTAGCTTGCGTGGCACTTTAAAAAGTAGGCCTATTGAAGACATAGTCGAAGAAGTTAAAAGCTTGGCAGAAGATAATACCAAAGAAGTTATTTTAGTTAGTCAGGATTCAACTGCTTATGGAATTGATATTTATAAAGGCCAGTGGAAATTAGCCGCCTTGTTAGAGGAAATTGCGACTAAAACTGATATTAATTGGATTAGATTAATGTATTCATATCCGGGTGAAATTACCGATGAAATGCTTGAAACAATTAAAAAACATGAATCTTTATTAAAATATATTGATATTCCACTACAGCATTCTCATCCAGACACTTTAAAACGTATGAAAAGGCCTTTAAGCGGAAAAGCAACTATTGACCGAATTAGAGAATTTATACCAAATATTGCCTTAAGAACTACTTTCATAACTGGCTTTCCTGGCGAAACAGAAGAAGAATTTGCCCATTTATTAAATTTCATTAAAACCGAAAAATTTGACCGAGTTGGGATTTTTACTTATTCTCAGGAAGACACTACCCACGGTGCAACTTTAGAAAATCAAGTTCCGGATAAAGTAAAAAAAGCCCGCCAAAAAGAATTATTAAAAGTGCAGGAAAAAATTTCTTTGGCTAAAAATAAAGCTTTAATTGGCTCTGAGCAAATAGTTTTAATTGAGAAAAAAATAGAAAATAATTTAATCGGACGTACTTTCCGTGATGCACCTGAAATAGACGGCCAAGTTATTATTCAAACTCAAAATTTAGAAAGTGCTGACGATTCACTGCTGGGCGAATTAATAAAAGTAAAAATTGTGGAAGCTTCCACTTATGATTTAATCGGAGAAATTGCGAAATAGGATTTAACGGAAAAACTTTTTTAATAATCGATTGACTTTTGCTAAAGACTTTTGGGAACATTATATATAAGATTGTCTGACTCAAATAAGGCTTATATTATGCAAGAAAAATTTATACATAAAAAAAAGCTGAGTCTATTCTTGAAGAGTATTTCTCAGATAAAAAACCTATTGAACCTGGTAAGCCTTTAACTATTATTGAGAAGATCGAGAACTTTAGAATCGAAAAGATTATAGATTTTAGAAATGAAAAGAAAAATTTAAATTTTGAAAAGGAAGAGTCTTTTTCTTATTTTTCAGATCCTAAAAATCAAATTGAAGTTCCAAAAGATTTTAAATTTAATAGAGAAGAATTGTATTCGGAGATTATTTAGTGAAGTTTGCCTTAGATACAAATATTTTGATTTATTATGTGAGTAATCAAGATTCCAAGAAACAGAAAATAGTTGGAGATATTTTTAATGAACATTATAAAACGAATAATTTAGTGTTTTTGGGACAGCAAGTTATAAAGGAATTTACCGGCATATTAATAAATTGAAATTAATGATAAAGGAATTTACCGGCATATTAATAAATTGAAATTAATGATTCGAATCCAGAGAGTATATAAATCCCCTACCTATTCTTGCACCTATTCAGCAATCTCTTTATATTATGCAAAGATATAAATTTTCTCTGTGGGATTCTATTGTTATTGCAGAAGCATTAAACGCAAAGTGCGAGTTTCTTATTTCTGAAGATATGCAACATGGTCAAATGATAGGAGCATTGTGCAATCTCATGATAGTTAATCCTTTTAAGCTATGAATAAAAGTTAGTGTACTTTTTTAAGCAAGTTTTGAATAAAAGTTTTTCATAATTTCAATTAATTCTAAAATTTCGCTAACTTTTAATTTTTCTTTATCCCCATTTAAGCCTTCAATTGGTAATTCTGATTCAGAAACAGGTCTGGAACCAATGGGAGAACCACCACGGCATTCAATTGAAATCGTTGGATCGTGGCTTTCTTTGGTGGGCCATTCGAGATGAATAGACATTGGTTTGGTAATTTCATGCACTGCATCTAAATGATTAAAAATAGCCAACATTGAAATAATTCCATTAGTTTCTTCGCAGCTCAAATCTATTTCCCGTCCGCCATTTAAAATATATTTTTTGCCCCAAAAGTGTTTTTTAGTCATTGAATTTACTGTATGCTCAAACTTTGATATTTTCAGTCAATATACCATCAATTGCCTTATTTAATCAAAATTACTCAAAACTGCCATTGACTCCAAATGATGAGTTTGAGGAAACATATCAATTAATCTTAAGCTTTTCAATTTATAATTTGCTTCTTCTAAAAGTTTTATATCTCTTCGCTGAGTAGTGGGATTACAACTAATATAAATTAAATTACGAGCTTTCAAATCAATCAAATCTTTCAAGGTTTTTTGGCTCAAGCCAGCACGTGGTGGGTCGATAATTGCACATATATTTTCATTCTTTTCTGCTAATCTCTGTCCCCAACCTCTTTTATAAAGGTCTATATGGTGGCTTTGATAATTATTTAAGTTATTTAGCTCAGCGTTTAAACTAGCGATTTTGCAAGCTATTTCATCAGATTCGGCTCCTACAAATTTTTTAATATTCGGCAATTTAAAAGCACTATATAACCCTAAAGCTCCAACTCCGGCAAATAAATCATAAACTACATCAAAGTCAGTATTCAAATTTATAATTTCAGCTACTAATAAATCCAAAAATGAAGGCAAAATAAAAGTATTAATTTGAAAGAAATTTTCGGCTTGATAAACCAATTCAAAGTCTGAACCAAGTTTTTGGCTTAAAGTATCACGACCAAATAAACCAATTCAAAGTCTGAACCAAGTTTTTGGCTTAAAGTATCACGACCAAATGAAAGTTTTAAATCACCTCGCGGGGCTGGACGCAATAAGATACCTTTTACTTCCGGAAATTTATTTAATAGTTGTTCGCTTAACTTGATCAATTCAGTTTTATCTTCTTGTTTGTCATTTACTTTAAAAATAATTAAAACTTCATTGCTAGAAGAACTTTGCCTAATAGTAACTGTTGACCAAAAACCTTGATCTTTCAAATCTTCATAAGCTTTCAATGAGCTATGAGCCGTTAAACTCTTAATTTCTTGTAAAATATTCCACGTCAAAGAAGGCAATAAGTGACATTCTTGCACATCTAAAATTTCAAAAAACTTTCCCGCAGGATGAAAACCTAATTCAAGTAAACCAGTTTCTCGATTATTCCCAAAAGTTAATTCACACTTATTACGGTAATTAAATTGTTGAGGTGAAATTAAAGATTTTTCTAGCTCAATCTTATAATCGTAAATTTCTTTTAAAATATTTTCTTTAATCTGGATTTGGCTTTCATAACTCAAATGCTGGTAAGCACAACCACCGCAAACACCCACATGCTGACATAAAACTTCGGTACGAGCTTGTAAATTTGGTTCAATAATTTCTTTTAATTCTGCCCAGCGAATGCCTTTTTTGCGGTATTTAAAATTAGCTTTGACTAGTTCATTAAGAGCAACATGCGGAACTAAAAAAGTTTTATTTTCATCATAAGCAAGCCCATGCCCGCCATAAACCATTTTTTCAATTCGCAAAGTATGTTCAGAACCCGGTATTATTTTATTCAATGACTTTTTCTACCAGGTTCTGAATTTAACTTTATTTAAACAATTTCATCTTCAATTAAGACGCCAGCACCTTTATTAGCTAATTCTTCAAAACGAACAGCTACATCATAGGCTTTGTCTTTTATATTATTGAGTATACCTTGAGCTTTGTCTTTAGCGTCATGGCTTAAATCATTAAAGGAGTCTTTAGTTCCTTGTATTCCGGTATTATAAGCATTCAAAACTTCATGTTGAGCTTCTTCGCCGCTAAAAGGAGTTGTTAAAGCGGTAATGACTGCCCCAATAATGCCACCCATAACAAGACCACCCACAAAGTTAGATAATTTATTTTCGCTATCGCACATCATAATTTTGGCTCCTTATTAAAGTAAGATTTTACGCCAGCCTTCAAGCCAGCTGAAAAAGCATTTGCTGATTTACCAATTTTATCACCCAGATTTTGCCCCGAATCAACTGCTTTCTTTACTTTTCCAAGTACTTCTGAAAACTTAGATACATTGGGCAAAATACCATTATTAACCATTTTAACCGTTAAGTTTAATGAGTTTAACAATTGAGTAACCTGACCAATTACTGGTATCAAACAAATTAACAAAGCAAATAAGGTTAAGCTTAAAATGCTCAAAGACACAATTGAAATTGTTTCCAGTAATTGCAAATTCATAAATTAGGCATCCTCTTTTTTGGTTTCTTGATGATTATGATTATTAGAAGTAAAAACTTTTTCTTTAATAGTTTGATCAGCTACAACGAGGGCTTCTTTTAATTTGCCATATTGATGCTCACCAGCTTCTTTTAATTTGCCGGCTGTTTCTTCACCAGCAGCTTTTAATTTGGTTGCGGTTTCCTCACCAGCAGCTTTTAATTTACCGTATTTTTCTTTACTAGTAGAAATTACTAATTCAGAGGATTTTTTATATAGATCTTTCAGATCAGCCAATAATTTATTAACTTCATCTGGCAATCCATCAGCTTTAGAAAGTAATTCTTCACGAACCTCGCTACCTTTTTTAGGGGTATATAATAGCGTAAATATTGCTCCGCTCACTAAACCAAGCAATAACCCAGCTAATAGAGATTTTTCTTTATTTTCGTCGGACATTTTTTTAACCTCTGATAGTTTTACTTAATATACTATTATATTCACATATTTATTACATTCACTACTTTTTTATTTGTATTAATTATTAAGACTTCATGAAATAAGAGAAAAAATATAAATAATTAAATAAGCCACTAAAAGTACAACGCCCAAAAATGGGGCTAAAAATCCTAACAAAACCATTAAGGCTGCTTTAAATTTTCCTATTTCTAATGAATTAGCAATTGCCCAACCCCATAAAACTAAAGACCAAGCAAAGCAAATAATAGTTGGAATACTAGAAGCTAAAAAACTTGAATTTTCCCATAATTTACCAATACCCAAAAAGAAAAGTGGCATTTGGGCAAAAGCACAGAAAAACAGAATTAAACCAAAATCAACCGGTTTATCTTTGTCGCGGCGGAATAGCCAAGCTAAAAGACATAAAAAAGTAACGCTAAAAAACCAAATTATTGCATATTGAATGGCCGCTAAAATTGAAGAATCTTTTACGCTTTGAGCCAAAGAAGAAGCAAAAATAATTAAAATTGAATATAAAAATAAATTACTTGAATGATCATCTCTTAATAATTTTATTTTTTGACCGGCTAGCTCAGGATTAAATAGGGTGTCATAAAAAAGATTTAAAAAACCTAAACTATTTTCTTCGATTAAAGGAGTTATTATTTTTTCTGGATTTTCAGAATCAGATTGCCCCAGATAATTATTTGAGGCATTATTATGGTTGATATTCATAATTTTAATTTAAGTGAATTAATTAACAATGACTTATGGCAGGGATGCAGATAATAACTTTAATATTAGCTGGTAAAAGAGAAAAAGATAATTTAAGTGAGGCTTTCTCGATTGAAAACAAAGCTTTTCTGAAAATTGGTAATCAATACTTAATTCAAGCAGTCATTCAAGCTTTAAAAGACGCTAATCTACCCACACCTTATTTGCTAGGTATTTTAGAGAATCAAAAAGCGATTTTTAAAAACAAATTATCTTTTTTGCTCGAAACAGATTATATCTTAAAACCTAATACAAATTACCAATCGCCTGTTCAAACTATTACCGAAGTTCTGGATAATTTAACCGATCAACAAAGCCTTTTAATTACAACTTCCGATAATTATTTTTTAAACCAACAAATTTTAGAAGAATTTTTAATGAAATGCCAAAAAAGTAAAGCTCAATTCCTGATTGGAGTAGTGAATGGACAGGAAAAATTAATTTCTCAATATCCAAAAACTAAAAGAACTTGGCATAAATTAAACTCTCATACTTGGCTTTCCGGAGCAAATTTATTTTTTTTCCGACATAAATTTATTAATGAAAAAAGTAAAGAAATTTTATTCAAGCTTGAATCTCAGCGGAAAAACCCTTTTAACTTTGCAATTACAGTGGCTCGTCAAAATTTTGGATTTTTATTTAATTTAATTTGTCAAAATACTTCAATTGAAAAATGTAATGAAGCTATTTCAAAAACAATGGGGTTTTCGACCGAATTAATTACTCTCTCAGAGCCAAAAGCCTGCATTGATATTGATACAATAACAGATTATGAATTTGCTCAATCAGCTCAAAATTAAAAAAGATGTCAGTACTCTGCAATGAGGGCTTCAGCCCTTTGAGATTAATATGAACGAGCGACTAAAATACCCTTATTTGACTTTAGGCTACTGCAATAATCAGCCAGATTATCTTTATAAATTTCGACTTTTTGATTTCGACTGGAAGCATGAATAAAAGACAAAGACTGATCTGGCTTTTTAATTAAGAAACCAACATGATTTATATCCAAGCCCTCAATATTAGAAGTAAAACCGATAATATCTCCTTCTTTCAGAAGAGCTAATTGGCTAGTATTTTGCAAAGATGAACAATTAAAACTAGGTAATTTAACTTGACTCAATCTTCTTTCTGATTGTTCAATTATTTGATTATTTTTAGCTCTCTCAGCATTTTGGCTTAAGTAAAAAATTGGCTTTTGAATTAGATCTGACCCATTAATTAATTTAACAATTCTTTTCTGAGAGCCATTTAAAATCCATTCCGAAAAATAATGCAGGCGGCTTTCATAATTATTTAGCTTTCCATTTCGATAGCGAATAAATTCCAATTCACGCTTATAGTCAGCAAAATTGGTTTTTTGTTTTTTAATGCATCTAGCCAAAGCCAAAACTGTTTCAACAAAGGTAAAACAATCGTAACTATGCAAATTAATAATTAATCTTTCGGTTTCTTGATTGTATAAATCTAAAGTTGCAGCTTCATAAGGAGCATCCAAAAAAGATTTTGCCAGTTCAAGAATAATTATATTTAAAGGCTTTTTAGCTAAAGAATTATTAATAGCCCACTTTATTTTTTGTTTGAATAATATTTCTTCAGAGTCAAGGCATATTATTTTATTATTTTCGGCTTGGCAAGCATTTAAGCTAAAACCGAAAGCGGGTAGCAAAAATAAAAATTTACAAAATTCTCTTCTCGTCATAAAAATTTACAAAGAAATAATTGCTTTAGGCAACAAGTTAGTTTGAATTTTTTTAATTGTTTCAAAAGTTTTTAAACTAAAAATCATTAATTTGCCGTCTGGTTCGCTGCCAATTAATAACTCATCATTGGTCAAAGGCAAAAGCAAGTTGGCATACTTTAAATTTTCATTAATATCTTTTTGTTCAAATTTGAAATTACTGGTATTTATTAAAAATAATTTGTGATCAGTTCCATTCAAAGCGTAAATGAACTTTTTGTCATCCGCTAAAGCCATAGTATTAATCGGAGCATTTAATTTTATGGTTTCTAATACTTTGCTTTCTTTGCCAACATTATCCAGCACCGAAATACTATCTGCTCCACGATTTAAAACAAAAAGGCGATTGTCATTTAACCAAATCATTTCGGTCGGGCCTTCTTCAACGCTAATTTCGGATTTCAATTCAAAATTATTACCATTAGCGGAAATTAAATGAACTTTGTTCAAGCCGATTGAAGTGACCGCAATAGTTAAGCCATTTGGGCTAATTGAAATATGCGAAGGCCTTTCTCCCACCGTCAAAGAAGAAATTCTTTCTAATTTATCACGGCTAAATATTTCAACTTTATTTTTTAAAGTGCTGATTACAAATAAATATTTATCATTACAAGCCATATTTGACAAACCTAAACGTTTATTATGCTTGGCAATATCCAAAGGCTCTTGGTTTTCATCTTTCGCCGGTTTTATTTTAGGTTTATGTATTTTTTCAAAAGCTGTTTGAATAGAAGGTTTTTTCTTAGCTTTAAGTTTGTCCTTACTCAAAAAAATCTCAATTTCCCGCAAGCCAATTTGGTCAGCTACTTTAACTTTATTTAAGTATTTTTCTGATGGGGCAAAATCAAAAATCTGATCAGCACCAAAATCAGAAATATAAATATGTCCTCCGTAAGAAGCCAAACCCCAAGGCATTGAACCCGCAGTAATTTGCCCACTTTCAGCCACTGTGTCTAGGTTTAATTTTAATAAATAGCCCGATGCACTTAAATAATAAATGTCACGTTCTTTTTCTTTTTCGGCTTCAGCCTGAACATTAACAGAAGAGGTAAAAAGTAAATTTAAACTTAATAAAAAAGCTAAATATATTTTGTTTTGAATTTTCATTTTTTTATAAATTAATTTTATTTGAGAATTTTTGAATTTTTAAAACCCAGGCACAAATAATATGATCCGATTAACAAAGCTGTTCCAATGGTTAAACGTAATAATCCTCGGCCAAATGGAGGCAAAAAATTACCCAATATAATGCCCAAAGTTATCATTAAGCCAATCATAATTAAACCACGTGGCCCCAAAACCTTTGCCCAGCCGATAAAATAATTTATAGTGCTATTTTCCAGGTTTTTTAAATTATCTAAAGACCTTTGGGCTGTTTTAGACAATAAAAAGTGACCTTTCGCTGCTCCTACTACTAAGGCAGCAATAATACTAATAATTAATAAAAAACCCGTAATCGGATGCCCTATTAATATAAAAGAGCCGCTCCACAAAAGTCTTAATCCGCTAATAGACCAAAGTAAAGCTAAAATAATTAAAGTTGTAATTTGTACTGAATTCAATTGGATATTTACACATTAAAGAATTTATTCATATATTATCATGTCTTTTCTGGTCTAAAAATTAGTAAAAAATTATAAATGAAAGAAAATTGGTTAATTATTAAAAAATCAAGCTTAATTTGGCTAATTATTTTTATATTTTGTCTTTTTGCAGATCAAAGTAGTAAATATTGGGCCAGACATAATTTGCCTTTTGACGAAAATTTGAGTGTTATTAATAATATTTTAAATTGGCATTTAGCTTTTAATACGGGGGCGGCATTTAGCTTCCTGAGTGGGCAAGTTTATATTTTAACTTTAATTAGTTTTATATTTAGTATTTTTTTAATGGTTTATAGCTGGCAAACTATTAATCACGGCCAAAATCTTTTAAATATAATTTCTTTGTCTTTAATTACTGGAGGAGCGGTAGGGAATTTAACAGATCGTTTGTATTTTAAACAAGTAACTGACTTTATTGATTTATTAATTTTGCCAGGTAATTTCCCAATTTTTAATTTGGCAGATAGTTTTATTAATATCGGAGCATTTTTATTTCTGGTGAATTTAATTTTTTATGAAAAACAAAAAGCTTTAACTTAATAAGTTTTAATTTTACCGCTCTCAATCACCATATTATGGCCAGATTGCCTAAGTACAAAAAAACCTTCTTCTTTTGCTTCTTCAGCTACCTCTTCCGGGATTGCAAATCCAGCAATTGCACAGTAAATTTTATGGTCTTTCCTTTCCGGAATTAAAACTTTAAAATTAGGAATCTTTTTCTCTTTTATTTGGGCGATTAAATTTGGGTGAACTTTATACTTGGTCTCGACAATAATTACTGAATTACCATTCCAAAGTAAAATATCAAATTCATCTGCCAATGAGCCTCTTTTGGAGTACAAATTTCGATAAGAATGGTCAATTTTAATTCCTTCAAATTCTTCTTTATCTTTTAAAGCATTCCAAAAAAACTCTTCGGCCACATCTCCATTATTATTAGCGATATTACCAACCTTTATACCAATACGTTCTAGTTTTTCATCGGTACGCTTCATTTGATCGTCGGTACGCTTCATTTGCTCGTCAGTGAGTTTCATTTGCTCGCTAGTTTGCTTGATCTGTTCGCTAGTTTGATCCTGAGAGATTTTAAGTTCTTTTAACTGTAATGCATTCTCCCTCAGCATTTCTCTAATTTCTGCAAAGGAATAATCTTTTTCGGCGGAATGCATAAGTTTAAAGTTGAATTTTAATTAATTAAATTATACCTAAATTGCCTTATTCCACATAAAACAGCAAGCTTATTCTCGTCTTCTGTCTTTAACAAAGTTTTTAAGATGGCCTCCCTGAATAATGAATGAAACACCTAAATTATTATGATTTATTAGTCAAATTAATGCATATAAGTAATACTCAAAACTTTGTATCTATGCACTATTTATTTAATCAAAATAATTTAGCTTCTAATAATATAAACAAAATCAATTGGTCAAGTCTAGCCCACAAAAAAGACTTAATCAAGCCAATTGAGGAGCCTTATACTAAAGGTACTAATGAAGTGGATAATTTTGTACTTGGTGCGGCCGAAAAAGGCACCATCCAAGGTAAAGCTGGAGACGACACTTTTGATTATAAAGATGAATTAGGTACTCAGAATACTCGTTTAGTGGGCGGATTAGGGAATGATACGCTGGCTTTCAGCAAATTAACCACCGAACAAGCTTTAGATTCTTTGAAAAAAAATGGATATACTTTTGCAGCTCGCCATAATGGTTTTATTTTGAGGGCAAAAGATAATCAAGAAATTCAAGTTAGTGCTGAAAATATTAAATTTGCAGATAAATGTTTCAATTTACAGGATGACAAAGATTTAGCTTCTTTCATTAAAGCTTTAGAAGATAAATGTATACCGATTTTAAATGAAACACATAAGCCAGTTTTCAGTCAATATACCAGCGAAATTAACAATTCAATTCATTATTTCCCCGCTAATGGTCAGATGGGAAATCACCAAGCTTATCATTCCGCCTATCCTCTTCTTAACCAGCTAAATCCTAATGAAAATGTTTTTAATCAAACCAATTTAAATGGATTAACTTTGAATTCTTTAACTTCCCAGAACGAAAATATAAATGGTGGCATTAATCCATCGCTGAGAGCTAATAATCTGGATTTAAGTAATTCAATTAATACAAGCAATATCTTCAATTTTGTCGGCTTTGCACCCAATAATCAACTAAGGGGACTCACTGGAAGCGATCCTTATTGGCTTTTAAATGCTTCTTCATGAGCTATTTTAAATTGATTCAATATAACTTTATTTACCGATATCAGAGCGATTTTGTTTACCCGCAAAGTCAATTTTGTTTACCGCTTTATAAGCTGACTGGATAGCCATTTTGATATTGCCCGCTAAAGCCGCTACCGATAGAACCCGACCACCAGCAGTAATTAAATTACGGTTTTTATCTAACTTGGTTCCCGCCTGAAATAAAATAACTTTAGCCTCTTCAGGGTCAATATCACCCGACGAATCTACTAACTGAGAATTTTCCCCTAAAGATAAACCTACCTTAAAACGAATTGGCATTCCATCAGCGACTTTTTCGGGGTAGCCCTCGCTGGCCATAATTACACAAACAGATGCTCCTAAGCCACTTGTTTCGGCACTTGGCAAAACACCTTTAAAATAGCCCAAATCACCTTCAGAAGCTTGCCAAATTACTTCAAATAAATCACATTCAAGCAAAGGCAATACTGCTTGTGTTTCCGGGTCTCCAAGGCGGCTATTAAATTCAACAACATGGGGTTCTTTTTTATCGTCCACCATTAAACCCAAATATAAAAAGCCTTTATACGGCTTGCCTTCTTCTTTCATGCCTTTTAAAGTAGGCTGTAAAATTTGAATTTCTATTTTTTTTAAAATTTCTGGCGTCATCGCTGGGTTTGGGGAAATGGCTCCCATGCCGCCGGTGTTTGGGCCTTTATCATGGTCTAATAATCTTTTATAATCCTGAGCCGTTGGTAAAAGAGCATAATTTTCTCCATCGCAAACCGCAAAAACGGAAGCTTCAAAGCCAGTTAAAAAATCTTCCACAATTACTAATTTACCAGCTTCACCAAATTTACCGTCAAAGCAAGCATTAATAGCTCCAATAGCTGCATCGTAAGTGTTTACAACCGCAACCCCTTTTCCTTTGGCCAAACCGTCAGCTTTAATAACAATTGGTAATTTACGTGAATAAGAATAAGCAATTGCATGCTCACGCCGATCAAAAGCTGCATATTTAGCACTGGGAATTCCACGACGCAACATAAATTCTTTAGCAAAATACTTAGACCATTCCAACTTAGCCGCATCTTTACTAGGGCCAAATATTTTCAGGCCTCTTTCTTCAAAATAATCAACAATTCCTTCGGACAAAGGTTCGTCTGGGCCAACCACCGTTAAATCAATTTTATTTTGACGAGCAAATTCTGATAAACCTGCAAAATCATTAATTTCAATTGGCGAACATTGAGCAATTTGGGATATACCCGGATTACCCGGACAGCAAAAAACTTGCTCTACATGCTCGCTTAAAGAAATTGATAGAGCTAAAGCATGCTCTCTTCCACCGCTACCAATAATCAATACTCTCATTTTATTTTATTTAAAAAGACTAGGAAATTATAATTAAAATCCTAAATATAAATGCCTAAATTTTCTCTCCCATAAAGATAACATAAACTAATTGATTAAATTTTTTTTATCTGATATTGAATTATAGTGAATTTTAGAGTTTCGATTATGTAGCTTTAATAGGCTTTTTTAATATAACTTTTTAAATTAGGTTGGATAATATTATGATGGGATCAATCGTAATTGGAACTAATATTTTAGCGGCTTTGGCCACTATTCATCAAATTGACCAAAAAACCAAAGAAAATGGTTTACCTATAGCCGCAGAAACAAAAAATGATCTTATTCCTTTGGCGAAAGATTTGTTTTCATTAGCTTGGCAGTCGGTTTGGCTAAGAGGAACCCAAAGCTTAAATAGTGAAGGTGAATTAAGCGAAGCTGGGGAACAGCAAGCAGCCCAAATACGAGAACAAAAAGAAGCAAATACACAAAAATTGTCTAGTAGAGTGCATATTTTAACTAATGACTTAAAAGAAAAAGGCTTAAGCGGTTTAATTGGTGGCACTTTAAGCTTACTGCCAGCTTTTTTATTCAAACTAGGGCTAATACCGATTTTTACGGTACCAGTTTTTGCCTTGAGTTTAGTAGGTACAGCGGCGGCTGCTTTAGGTATTAAGCTGACTGGTGAAACATTGCCGGCTTCTTTTGCTATTGCCCTTAAGGAAGTTAATGTTTCAGGTATTAAAGACCCCAATAATCATATACTTACCTCCACCTTAAGAGAAGCTGGTATTAATTTAGGACCCGATTATATTGCTACTGCTCATACTACTGACCTTGCTGATGATGTAAGAGGAATTGGCATGTATAGGGCAGCTACTGGAGCTAATGGTATTTTTGAAGCAGTTAAAGAAATTGCACCCTTCACAACAGGTTTAGCTAATTGGGGACAAGATAGAGTTAAAGATATTGCTAATTTATCTTTTGAATTATCTGGAAGTAATTTTAGGGCTTAAAGTTTTATTTATTTCCAAACTCAGAATTATAAAGCTTTATGCTGTCATTGACTATTTCAAAAGCTTTTTTACTATTAACAAATTCCTTTACTTCTACTTTTTTCTTTTCTAACTTTTTATAATCTTCAAAAAAGACTCTTATTTCTTGCAAAGTATATTCTGGCAGCTCAGAAATATCATTTAAATAATTTACATTTTTGTCATTTTTAGCGACTGCAATGATTTTATCGTCCATTTCACCACCGTCTATCATAACCATGGCTCCAATTACTTTAGCTTCCACAAGGCATAAAGGTTGTATTTTTTCTGAACAAAGTACCAAAATATCAAGTGGATCGTGATCACCGCAGTAAGTTTGAGGAATAAAGCCATAATTGGCTGGATAATGTACTGCTGAAGCTAAAACTCGGTCTAATTTTAAAAGCCCACTTTCTTTATCAATTTCATATTTAGCTTTTGAGCCTTTACTTATTTCGATAATGCCATTAACTATTTCAGGTACATTGTCCCCACTGGAAACTGCATGCCAGCAATTTGATTTATTCATAATTTGTCCAAAGTTTTAGTTTAATAATAATAAAATATTTAAATTAGTTCTGGGTAAATTGAAGTAATTTATAAAAACTGAAAATACCCAATTAACTTTAATCTTCTTCAGCCCCATCATCATTGCCATTTTCTAAAATAATATCATCAAATGGCTCATCATCTTCTACGCCGCCGTCTGAGATTAAAGAATCTGAGGCTGAAAATTCATCTGAAATTGTTGGTAACTGAGATTCTTCCAGCAACGCGGCAATGTCTTTTAAAACGGTTAAGGAAACAATGCGATCTTGGCCGCCGACTTGCTGAAGTTTGACGCCAGTTGCCATACGGCTTTGAGCTGGAATTTCGCCAGTTTTTTGCCTTAAAATAACACCATTTGCTGTGGCAATAATAATTTCATCTTCAACCTTAACAATAGCAATTCCCGTTAAACGTCCATCTTTTTCTTTTTTAAACTTAGTCCCAATTAAACCAGTCCCACCTCTTTTTTGGTCACGGAATTCGCTGGCATGCACTCTTTTGCCATAACCATCTTCGGTAACTAATAATAAATAAGTTTCTTCTTCTTGCTTGGGATCAAAAGTTGCACAACTGACAATAGTATCTTTCGGTCTGAGTTTAATAGCTTTTACTCCGGCGGCTGTTCTGCTTAAAGCACGCAATTCGGTTTCTGCATAACGAATAATCATTCCACCTTTAGTCCCAATCACAATATGGGCACTTGGTTGTGAAATTTTGACCCAGCCTAATTCATCATCATCTCCCAAATTAATGGCAATAATTCCCGAACGTCTAATATTACCAAAAGCCGAAACCGAGATTTTTTTAACTGTGCCTAATTTGGTCAGCATAATTAATTCATGATTATTTCTGGAATCTTTAGAAATCGGAATAACCGCTGTAACTGTTTCATTGGGCAAAAGCGGAATCATATTAATTAAGGCTTTGCCTTTGGTTTGACGGCCGCCTTCCGTAATCATATAAACTTTTTCGGAATAAACAACTCCTCGATTGGTGAAAAATAATAATGAATCATGCATTTTGGCAGTTAAACAATGCTGTAAATCATCTTCTTCACGAGTTGTAATTCCACCTTTGCCTCGTCCTGCCCTATTTTGGCTTTCAAATGTATCAGTCGGTAAGCGTTTAATATAATCTTGGCTAGTAATGAAAATCATCATCGAATCATTCGGAATCAAATCTTCATTTGTCAAATCTCCTTCTTCTTGCCTGATTTCGGTCATGCGTTTATCTTTGTATTTTTCTCTTAATTCTAAAAGGTCAGCTTTGATGGTGTCTAAAATCAATTGACGGCTGGCGAGTAAAGTATTTAATTCTGAAATGCGTAAATTTAAACTATCAAATTCTTTCTGCAACTTGTCTTGCTCTAGGCCAGTTAAGCGGCGTAATTGCATTTCCAAAATTGCATCAGCTTGCCTATCGGTTAAATCACATCTTTCAATTAAACCAGCTCTAGCTTGATCCACTGAATCAGCTGCCCGAATCAATTTAATAACACTGTCCAGATCAGCAATTGCTTTCATTAAACCTTCAACAATATGTAATCTCTCAGTTGCTTTTCTCAGGTCAAATCTGGCTTTGCGGGTAATAACTTCAACTCGATGCTCAATGAAGTGTTTTAAAATATCTTTTAAGTTTAATAAGCGTGGGCGTCCATTAACCAAAGCCAAAGTATTAACCGAAAAACTTTGTTGTAATTGGGTGTATTTATACAAATTGTTTAAAACAACGTCTGCATTGGCATCTCTTTTTAATTTGATAACAACTCTGGTTCCCTGACGGCCAGTTTCATCGTTCAAATCCGCAATGCCAGTTAATTTTTCGGTTTTAACTAATTCAGCAATTTTTTGTATTAAAGCCTCTGGGCCGACTAAATAAGGTAATTGGGTAATAACAATGGCTTGAGCACGGCCAATTTCTTCAATTTCAGCCACAGCTCTCACAACTACACTTCCACGGCCGGTTGTAAAAGCATCTTCCGCACCACGATTTCCCATCATAATTCCGCCAGAAGGAAAGTCGGGGCCTTTAATAAATTGCATTAAATCTTTAATTGTCGCTTCCGGATTATCAATTAAATGCATAGTTCCATCAATTACTTCCCCAATATTATGCGGTGGAATATTAGTAGCCATACCAACTGCAATGCCGCTAGAACCGTTCAAAAGTAAAATTGGTAATTTAGTCGGTAAAACTTTGGGTTCTTTTAAAGACCCGTCAAAATTATCCTGAAAATCAACTGTGTCAGACTCCAAATCAGCTAAAATCTGCCCAGAAATTTTGGACAAACGAGCTTCCGTATAACGCATGGCAGCAGGATTATCATCAAGACTACCGAAATTTCCATGCCCGTCTACTAATGGATAACGAGAGGAAAAAGACTGAGCTAAACGCACCAAAGAATCATAAACAGCGGTGTCTCCGTGCGGGTGATATTTACCTAAAACTTCCCCGACAATTCTGGCACACTTTTTATAAGATTTATCTGAGGACAAGCCAATTTCATGCATGGCAAACAAAATACGTCTATGAACTGGCTTTAAACCATCACGCACATCTGGTAAGGCTCTACTGACTATAATGCTCATGGCATAGTCAATAAAGCTGGTTTTCATTTCATCGTTAATGTTTATTGGTAAAACGCGTGGCGAACTCATCAAATAATCTCAAATTTATTAGTTCGCTAAATTATAATATAAACATCAAGCTAAAGGTTTAAGCTTTGAAATTTGTATATCGAAATATTTATATAAACACCGCAAAGTCAAGCGTAAGACGACCGAAAGTGCTAACATAAACCGACAGAAAAACAGTGGACAATAGGCAACTTTTGACAATAACCAAATCGTAAATTGTACCTTAGCCAACTAAAAAACTAAGACATTCAGAATGAGTGAAGAATATAAAAAAGCATTAGAACAGCAACTTTGGAATATAGCCAATACGCTACGTGGCAAAATGAATGCGGACGAATTCCGTGACTATATTTTAGGCTTTATTTTCTATAAATATCTAAGCGAGAAAATGAATATTTTTGCTGACGAAATATTAAAGCAAGACAATATTAAGTTTCAGGAAATTACATCAAAGACCGCAAACGGAAGCGAACTGATTGAAGCTACAAAAGAAGAAGCCCTTGAAAAATTAGGCTATTTTCTAAAACCTGAAGAATTATTTGCTCAGGTGGCTCAAAGAGGAACGGGCGAAAATGAAGATGATATTGAGAAATTTGACGAAAGCAAAACCAATTTTATTTTAGAAGACTTACAAAAAATCCTTATCAATATCCAGTTAAGTACAATGGGTACGGACAGCGAAGAAGATTTTGATAATCTCTTTGAGGATATGGACTTGAATAGTTCTAAATTAGGAAAAACACCCGAAACAAGAAATGCAATTATTGCAAAAGTTTTAACCCACCTTGACAAAATTGATTTCAAGTTAGAGCATACCGAATTAGATGTTTTGGGCGATGCTTATGAATATCTCATTGGACAATTTGCCAGTGGTGCAGGAAAAAAAGCAGGTGAGTTTTATACACCGCAAGAAGTTTCTAAAATACTTGCCAAAATTGTTACTACTGGAAAAAGCAAACTTAAATCAGTTTATGATCCAACTTGTGGTTCTGGTTCTTTGTTGCTTCGGGTTGCCAAAGAAGTAGAAGAAGTAAGTAATTTTTATGGACAAGAAATGAACCGTACTACTTATAACCTTGCCCGAATGAATATGATTTTGCACGGTGTACATTACCGCCAATTTGATATAAAGCAAGACGACACACTTGAACACCCACAGCATATTGATAAGCAATTTGAAGCCATTGTAGCCAATCCACCATTTTCGGCTCAATGGAGTGCCAACCCATTGTTTACAAGTGACGACCGTTTTAGCCAATACGGGCGATTGGCACCAAGTAGCAAAGCAGATTTTGCATTTGTGCAACACATGATTTACCATTTGGCAGACAATGGAACAATGGCAATTGTATTGCCTCACGGTGCTTTGTTTCGTGGTGGAGCAGAACAACACATTCGCAAGTACTTAATTGAAGAAAGAAACTTTTTAGATACTGTAATTGGCTTACCAGCAAATATTTTTTATGGTACTAGTATTCCTACTTGTATTTTGGTTTTCAAAAAATGTAGAGAGAATCCTAATGATATTTTGTTTATTGATGCAAGCCAATATTTTGAAAAAGTAAAAACGCAGAATGTTTTAAGAACAAAAGACATTGATTTAATTATTGACACTTTCCGCAATAGAACGGAATTACCAAAATATAGCAAAAAATCAACTTTAGAAGAAATTGCCAAAAATGATTACAACCTAAATATACCAAGGTATGTAGATACTTTTGAAGCAGAAGAAAGCATTGACATTGATGCAATAGCAAAAGAATTGAAAGCTTTGGATGGAACTATTGCAACGACTGATAAAACCATTGCACAGTTTTGTGCTGAATTGAATATCTCAACTCCTTTTTAATAATGGAAAACCAAACGAACATACCACAATTGCGTTTTCCTGAATTTAATGAGGAATGGGAAACGAAGAAGTTGGGGGAAGCAATTTTAAGTATTGAATCTGGTACTAGTGTAAATTCTGTAGATGAACCAGTATATCAAGAAAATGAATTCGGAATTCTAAAGACTAGCTGCATTTCAGGTGGACAGTTTTTCCCAAATGAAAATAAAAAAATATTAGCCTCTGAATTATCAAGGGCGGCTTTAAATCCTACAAAAGATTCAATATTAGTAAGTCGGATGAATACACCATTATTAGTTGGTGAAAATGGATATATTGATAAAGAGCATAAAAATTTATTTATCCCAGATAGATTATGGTTACTTAAAACATTGCCAGACAATACTAGTAGATTTTTAAATTATATTTTAACAACACAAAAGATAAGAGCTGCTATTTCAAATATTGCTACAGGAACTAGTAATAGTATGAAAAATATTTCCCAACCTAGTTTTTTAGCATTAAAGTCTGGATTCCCCACTCTTCCCGAGCAACGAAAAACTCCAAGCCCTAAAAAAGAAAAAAAGCCTTTTAGAAAATTACAAAAAGGGAGCGATGCAAAAATGTCTGAACCTTGATTTTTCTGATTTGTATGATGAAAATGATTTTGAGATAGATAATGAAAAAATAAAATCGAAAAATCAAAAATCAAACCAATCACAAAAATCAAATAAATCAAGGTTCAGACAAAAGGATGGTAGCAATTTTCCAGAGTGGGAAACGAAGAAATTGGGGGAGGTTTCGAAAATAACAACAGGTTCATCAAATAGACAGGACTCGATTTTAGATGGAGAATTTACTTTTTTTGATAGGTCGCAAGATATTCGTACAAGTAATAGATTTTTATTTGATACTGAAGCAATTATTGTTCCAGGCGAAGGGCAAGAATTTATTCCCAAATATTTTATTGGGAAATTTGATTTACACCAAAGGGCATACGCAATAATGGATTTTAAAAATATCAATGGTAAGTTTTTATTTTATTCGATTTCATTTAATACAAATCATTTGGATTCACAAGCTGTAGGTTCAACGGTTAAATCATTACGTTTACCAATGTTTGAAACAATGTCAATCAATCTTCCTTGCCTTGCCGAACAAACCAAAATTGCGAATTTTCTATCTGCGATTGATGAAAAAATAAACCACAATAATACCCAAATACAAAAAACCGAACAATGGAAAAAAGGCTTGTTGCAAAAAATGTTTGTGTAAATTGTCGGAACTATGATTTTTTTGATTAAATGATTAATATGATTAACGAACAATATAAATATTCTGAATTGACTTCTAAAATTATTGGATGTGCAATGACAGTTCATAAAGCATTAGGTAATGGTTTTCAAGAAGTAATTTATCAAAGAGCATTAGAAATTGAGATGCGTTTAGTTGGCATTGCGTGTAGTAGAGAAATTTGAAATGCCCATCTTTTACAGAGATGAACAAATAGGAACAAGACGGGTAGACTTTTTGGTGGAAGGCTTAATTTCAGTGGAACTGAAAGCCATAATTAAGTTAGAAGATGTACATTTTGCTCAAGCAATAAATTATTTAGAAGCCTATAATTTAGAAATTGGATTATTGATAAATTTTGGAGAAACGAGTTTAAACTTCAAAAGATTGACCAATAAAAAATTCAAATCATAAAAATCAAATGAATCAAAAAAATCATAGTTCAGACAAATGGCTAAACAATCAGAACAAGCATTAGAAGAACAACTTATTGCTCAGTTACAGAAATTGGGTTACGGCTATATTGTAATCAATAGCGAAAAAGATTTATTGCTCAATCTCAAAGGGCAATTAGAGAAACACAATAGCGTAATATTTACCCAAACAGAATTTGAGAGAGTACTTAATATTTTAAGTAAAGGTTCAGTATTTGAAAAAGCCAAAACACTAAGGCAAAAGCAACACATTGTAAGAGATAATGGCGATAATCTTTATTTTGAGTTCTTAAATACAGAACATTGGTGTCAAAATCAATATCAAGTTACCAACCAAGTAAGCCAAGAAGGCAGTTACAAAAACCGCTATGATGTAACAATACTCATAAACGGATTGCCATTGGTGCAAATAGAACTGAAACGCAGAGGCTTAGAATTAAAAGAAGCATTCAATCAAATCAACCGTTATCAAAGACATTCGTTTGGTGCTAATTCGGCTTTGTTTCAGTATGTGCAAATTTTTATTATCAGCAATGGAGTAAACACAAAGTATTATGCCAACAACAGAAACCAAAGTTTCAAACAAACATTTTTTTGGACAGATGTAGAAAACAAACGGCTTTCAAATATTTTAAATGGCTTTACCGATACTTTTTTAGAACCTTGCCATTTGAGTAAAATGATATGCAAATATATTGTGCTGAACGAAGCCAATAAAATTCCGATGATACTTCGTTCTTATCAATTTTATGCAGTTGAAGCCTTAATTGAACGAGTAAAAAACTCAACCAAAAACGGATATATATGGCATACAACAGGTTCGGGCAAAACCTTAACCAGTTTTAAAGCCAGTCAAATTTTAATGGCATTACCACAAGTTCACAAAGTAGTTTTTGTGGTGGATAGAAAAGATTTGGATTACCAAACTACCAAAGAATTTAACAGTTTTCAAGAAGGTTGTATTGATGGAACAGACAATACGCAAAATTTGGTAAAGCAGTTTACAGGAACTTACGTTGACAAAAAAGGAGAAGCCAAAAACTCAAAACTCATTGTAACCACTATTCAAAAGCTAAATACAGCCATTAGCAAATTGAAATATGAGAAAAAAATGGCTGATTTGAAAGACAAACGTATTATTTTCATTTTTGACGAGTGCCACAGAAGCCAGTTTGGCGATACACATAAACGCATAAAAGAGTTTTTTAATAATGCACAAATGTTTGGCTTTACAGGCACACCAATTTTTAAAGACAATGCCGCCAAAAACGAACATGGCAAACGAACAACCAAAGATTTATTTGAAGACTGTTTGCATAAATATGTGATTACAGATGCTATCAAAGATGAAAATGTATTAAAGTTTTCGGTTGAGTATGTGGGCAGATACAAGCACAAAGACGGAAGAGAAACAAGTATTGATATTGAAGTAGAAGACATTGATACCAAAGAGTTAATGGAAGATAAAACCCGTTTAGAAAAAATAACGGATTACATTATTGCTCACCATAACCGCAAAACACACAGCAGAGAGTTTACAGCAATGTTTTGTATCAATAATGTGCCTACGCTAATAAAGTACGTTGATTTATTCAAAAAGAAAAAAGCCGAAGGATTACATAATTTGAACATTGCCACCATTTTCAGTTATGGAGCAAATGAAGACGATGCCGATGCAAACGGCTTTATTAACTTTGAACAAGATTTTGATAATGTGGATTTGAATGTAGGTGCAGAGCCAAAAGCAGAATACAAAATAAACCAGCACAGCAGAGACAAGTTAGAAGAATACATACAAGATTATAATAAACTATTTGGCGACAACTTCACCACCAAAGACAGCCAAAGCTTTTATAACTATTACAACGATATTTCCAAGAAAGTAAAGGAACGGAAAATTGATATTTTGGTAGTAGTAAATATGTTCCTCACAGGTTTTGACAGCCCGACATTAAATACAATGTATGTGGACAAAAACTTGAGGTATCACGGACTAATTCAAGCATACAGCCGAACCAACAGAATATTAAACGAGCAGAAAAGTCAAGGCAATATTGTTGCATTCCGCAACCTAAAAAACCGCACAGACGAAGCCATTACTTTATTTAGCAACAAAGAGGCTATTGAAGTAATCATAATGAAACCTTACGAAGATTATACAACCAAGTTTGATGAAGCATTTGAACATTTAATTTCATTAACGCCAACCACTGACAAAGTTGATGATTTAGAAACCGAAGATGACGAACTTGAATTCATAAAAGCGTTTAGAGATTTGATGAGAATAAAAAATATTCTGACAGCCTTTTCAGACTTCAAATGGGAAGACTTGAAAATGACTGAGCAACAGTTTTCAGACTTCAAAAGCAAGTATCTTGACCTTCACTACAAAGTAAAAAGCGACCACCAAAAAGAGAAAGTTTCTATTTTAGAAGATGTTGATTTTGAATTAGAATTAATCCACCGAGACGAAATAAATGTTGCTTATATCATTCAGCTTTTAATCAAACTCAAATCTCAAACCCAAAAAGACACGACCAAAGCAGAGCAAGAAATATTTAACTTGTTAAGCACCGAAACGACTTTGCGTAGCAAGCGAGAATTGATAGAGAAATTCATACAAGAAAATTTACCCGTTATTGTAGACACGGACGAAGTTGCACCAGCTTTTGACAACTATTGGAAGGAAGAACAACAAAAGTCATTTTCTAAATTGGTGACAGAAGAAAGCCTTTCACCAGACAAGACAGAAAAATTAATTGAAGACTACTTATTTGCGGAAAGACAACCATTGAGGGACGAAGTATTAGAACTCATTAACGGTGAAAAACCAAGTTTACTGCAACGGAAAAAATTAGGCGATAGAATTTTGAAACGCATAATGAACTTTGTAGAAACATTTATAAACGGAATGTCAGGATAGCCAACGCATTTGGTAGCACATTTGCAATTCGCACAAGCCAGAATCTGCTGAAATAATTGACAGCTTTAATATTAAGCCCAAGCTAGCTTTCAGGGGCAAAACAGACCTTTTACTTGTATTTGATACAGAAGATGAAATAAGGAAAATAATTCCTGCATTTGATAAAATCTCAAAATTAAAAGGACGTGGAGTTATTATTACAGCAAAAGGTGATAAGGTTGATTTTGTATCAAGATTTTTTGCTCCACAATCGGGAGTCAATGAAGATCCTGTAACAGGTTCAGCTCATACTACTTTAATTCTATATTGGACAAAGCACTTGGTAAGACTGAATTGACAGCGATACAGCTTTCGGAACGCAAAGGATATTTGCAATGCACTTACTTAAACGATAGGGTCGAAATTAGCGGACAAGGAAAATTATATTTAATTGGAGAAATATACTTGGAATAAAAAAAACTACAATTCTTCAACATGAAAAAAGCAACTATAATAGGAGCAGTGATTATTTTGCTGTCCACCATTTTTCCTTCAAATAATCAGGCAGCTAAAACACCATCAACAAATAAAATAAGTAAAATGAAAAAAGTATTATTCGTGATTACAAGTCATGACAAAAAAGGCGAAACCAGTCAACCAACGGGTTATTATTTAGCGGAAGTATCACATCCTTGGGACGTATTATCTAGTGCGGGTTATGAAATTGACTTTGTAAGTCCAAAAGGAGGCAAAGCACCAGTTGATGGTTTTGACTTGGAAGATCCAATTAATAAGAAATTTTGGGACAACCTAGAATACCGCAATAAAATTGAGAATTCAATGAAGCCAAGTGAAGTAAAACCCGAAGAATATTCAGCCATTTTTTATGCTGGTGGACATGGCACAATGTGGGACTTTAAGGATAATGTTGAATTGGCCAAAATAGCAGCTCAAATTTATGAAAGTAATGGAATTGTGAGTGCAGTTTGCCACGGACCAGCAGGGCTTATAAATATTAAATTGAGTAATGGAAAATACTTAGTGGACGGAAAGAAAATAAATTCCTTTACCAATGAAGAAGAAATTGCGGTTGGTCTTGAAAAAGTAGTGCCGTTTATGCTGGAAACTAAGCTTATTGAACGTGGAGCAATATTTGAGAAATCAGGGCTTTGGCAAAAGCACATTGTAACTGACCAGAGAGTTATTACTGGACAAAACCCTCAATCTGCTCAAGGCGTTGGTGAAGCAACTTTAATAGAGCTGAAAAAACTTAAATAAAAAATATTCATATAATCATTAAAAATTACGCATAAACAAAGCTTAAAATCCAATAATGCCTAAAGAAGTTTTAAATAAATCCAATAAATTTGCTCGCTTTTGGAAAACCCTTGGACCAGGCCTTGTAACAGGTGCAAGCGATGATGATCCGTCTGGCATTGCAACATATTCACAAGCTGGTGCTGCTTATGGCCTTTCCACTCTTTGGACAGCTTTCATTACTTTTCCACTTATGGCTTCTATTCAAGAAATGTGTGCCAGAATCGGTTTAGTAACTTCCCAAGGTTTGGCTGGAACACTTAAGACAAATTATCCAAAACCAATTTTATATTTAATGATATTGTTTAGTTTTCCGGCTATCATCCTAAACATTGGAGCAAATATTTCTGCTATGGGAGCGGCAGGAAGTCTTTTATTCCCAGCAGTTCATGCCATTTTTTTTAGTATTATATTTACGATTATTCTTTTGGGTTTAATTATTTATTTGCCATATAAAAAAATTGCTTCAATTCTAAAGTATTTATGCTTGGTTTTATTAGTTTATTTAATTGTACCGTTTTTGCACAAGCAGGACTGGATAGCTATTTTAAAGGCTACTTTCATTCCAAGCATAAAATTCAACAAAGAATTTATTAGTATTTTGGTAGCAATTCTCGGCACAACTATTTCGCCTTATTTATTCTTTTGGCAAGCTACGATGGAGGCGGAAGATACAAAAAATAATAAAGAGCAAATGATTTTAGACAAAAAAGTTATAAAAACTATGAAGAATGATGTGAATCTCGGAATGTTATTTTCAAATTTGGTAATGTTTTTTATTATACTAACCGCTGGAACAGTTCTATTTAAAGGTAATATTCATCATATTGATACGGTTCAGCAGGCAGCACAGGCTTTAAAACCATTAGCTGGAGAATTTGCATATTTACTTTTTGCAATTGGCATTATAGGCACTGGTTTTTTATCGATTCCTGTTTTAAGCGGTTCTCTTTCGTATATGATCAGTGAAACATTTGATTGGGAAGCTGGTTTAGACAAGAAATTTACCGAAGCAAAAGCATTTTATATAATCATTATTGTTTCGCTAATTTTAGGATTATTGATAAATTATATTGGCATTTCACCGATTAAAGCTTTAATTTATTCAGCTGTTTTATATGGATTAACCGCTCCAGTCTTAATCTCAGTTATCCTGCATATTGCTAACAATAAAAAAGTAATGGGTAAGTTTACAAATGGAAAAGTTTCTAATATTTTAGGTTTTATAACTTTGATTTTAATGACTGCTGCTGGCGGAATTATGATTTATTTGCAACTAGTAAAATAACCCAACTTAGCTCAAGAAATAAAATTAGCTGTACAAAATTATATAAATAATATTCAAGAGCAGAAATTTCCGTCAATTGAAAATAGCTTTTAGTTAATTAAAAGCAAAAGATGGTGGGCGATCCTGGACTTGAACCAGGGACCTCAGCTTTATCAGAGCTGCGCTCTAGCCACCTGAGCTAATCGCCCGTGATTTTTAAAATCAGAAAAAGAATTATACACTGGCTAACTGTTTTTTGACAAAATTAGTTAAAATTTTTTGGTTAATAGTTTTTGATTAATAAATCAAGGAAATTATATTATGTCTGATATGTCTGCTATCGGAGCTGGATTAGCTGCTCTTGGGGTTTTAGGACCTTCGATTGGTGTTGGATTAGCTGCTTTTAAAGCTTTAGAAGGAATGGCTAGACAACCGGAAAAAGCTGATGATATTTTCACCAAAGGATTAATTTTTGCAGCTTTATCTGAAGCTTTAGGAATAATTTCTTTGCTAATTGCTTTAAAATTGGCTGGCTTTATTAATATTGGCGAGTAAAAAGAAAAACGTTAATTTATGTTTAATATCAATTTAACGGCTTTAATTACGGCTTTAAGCTTTATATTATTTGTTTATTTTTTCAATAAAACTTTTTGGTTTCCGATTGCAAAAGTTAGAAAACAAAGAGATGAAAATTTAGAGAATAAAAAAAGCAAAGCCCTAATAGCTGAAAAGCAAACTCATGAAGTGGTTGAGACAATTAAAGCTGAAATAGAAAGCATTAAGAAAGCTGAGCATGAATTATTTGAAAAAATATTTAATGACATTGAACTTAATAAAAAGCAAGCTGAAGCTGAATTAAAAGATCATTTAAAATTAGAAAAGCAAAAAACTTTTTCTGAAATTAAAGAAAGGCAATTAAATTTAAATTCCGTTCTTGAACATGAAGCGAAAGTTTTGTCTCAAAATATAATTCGTAAAATTGCTCCCGAAATAGCATTAGTATAAAAAATAATAAATTAAATGGAAAATCATCAGTCAATTTGGCAATTAATTCTTGAATCTAATTTAATTAACTTCATTATATTTTTAGCTATTTTAGTGTGGTTAATAATAGTTAAATTACCCGGCCTAGTACAGGAAAAAAACACCCAATTAGCCACCGAATTGAAAAAAGCTGAAGAAAATTATAATTTTGCTAAAGACCAATTGAAAAATGCTGAGCAAGAGTTGGCTTCTTTGAAAACTGACTTTGAGAAAATGCGGAATGAAAGCAAGCAAAAAGCTCAAGTTTTAAAAGAAAAATTAGAACAAGAAAAAGAAGCTAGTTTAAATGCCTTAAAAATCAGACACCAAAGAGAAATTGAAAATATGAAGGCCTTGGCTCAGAAGGAAATGCAAAGAATATTATCTATTAAAGCTTTGGAAATTACTGAAAACACTTTAAAGAGTAATTCTACTAATTATGAAAATTTCAACCAAAAAGCTTTTGACGACACTTTAAGTTTTTTTCAAGGAAAATAATTAATTAAAAAAATATTTAAAACTTATGAAAACAAATTATTCAGAAACTGAGCCTTATGCCAAAGCTTTATTTGAGCTAATTGGTAATAATCCATTAGTTTTAAAACAAAGCTTGGATATTTTGCTAAGCATTGAAAATATGGCCAAAAATAATGCCGACTTTTCAGATATTTTGCGTAATCCAACTTTGAAAGCAGAATTAAAGCTGAACATTTTAAATAAATTATTTCCAGAAATTTCTCAAACGGATAATTTATATAAATTATTTCAATTGATGATTCAAAATAAAAAAGTTCATTTAATTCCGCATTTAGCAAATTTATTAAACAAAATGATATTTGAAAAAGATAATATTGATGAAGTGCAAGTTATAAGTTCTAATGAGTTAAGTCAGGCTCAAATTGATAATTTAAAAGTTTCTCTCGGTCAGTTTTTAAATAAACAAATTAAAATTAAAAACAAAATCGATAAATCTTTAATTGCTGGTTTAATCATTCAAACTGAAAATTATATTTTTGATAATTCCTTAAAAAATCGCCTCAATTCAATTAAAGAAAAATTACTTTCTAGTTAAGCTAATTGTGATTTAGAAACTTTGGGCTGATATTTAAGAGAACATTTTGCCCAATAAATTGCTAAACTAATTTCTAACTATAAAATGTTTTTGTAATCCAAATATTAATTATCTAAATGCCTGAAGAAGCTCTTCAACTCAAAGAAAAAGACCAGCAGAAATTTCATTGGTCAGCTCCTTCGGTCAAATTATTTTCCGGTCGATCTAATTTACCTTTAGCCAAAGAAATAGCCGCTCAATTAGGTAATAAATTAAGTGATATTAGCATTTCTCCTTTTTCGGACGGAGAGCTTTATGTCAAAGTTTTGGAAAGCGTAAGAGGTGATGATGTTTTTGTCATTCAGCCAACTTGCCCACCAGTCAATGAAAGCTTAATGGAATTATTAATTATCATTGATGCCTTAAAAAGAGCTAGTGCCGAAAGAATCAATGTCGTAATTCCATATTTTGGTTATGCTCGTCAAGATCGTAAAGCTTCAGGCCGAGAGCCAATTACCGCCAAATTAATTGCTAATTTATTAGAAACAGCGGGAGTTCATCGGATTGTAACCTTAGACTTGCATGCGAGTCAAATTGTTGGTTTTTTTGATACTTTAGTCGATCACTTGTTTGCCAGCCCAATTTTGGTTGATTATATTAAAGGTTTAAACCTCGAAGATTTATTAATTGTTAGCCCAGACGTTGGAGGTGTTAGCCGAGCTAGAGCTTTTGCTAAACGTTTAAACGAGGCACCGCTTGCAATAGTCGATAAAAGACGCTCTTATACCGAGAAAAATACAGTTGAAGTTTTTAATGTCATTGGTGATGTGAAAGGTAAAACTTGCATTTTAGTGGATGATATAGTAGATACGGCTGGGACTATTTGCAAGGCTGCTCAAATGCTTAAAGATCAGGGTGCCAAAAAAGTTTATGCTTGTGCCACGCATGGTATTTTATCCGGGAATGGAGTTAATAATGTTCAAAATTCCTGCATTGAGCAGCTTATAATCACTAATTCGGTTTATTTACCCGAAGAAAAGAGAATTGGGAAAATCAAACAATTATCTGCCGCACCATTACTCGCTGAAGTTATTTGCCGTATTCATAATGGAGACACAGTTAGTTCTATGTTTGAATAAACAAATTATTTTATTATTATGCTTCATATTTATTGTCTGGGAAAAGAAAAGATTGAGAAGTGTAATTTCAATTTAAAAGAGCTGGATCTCACGCAAAGTGCTTATTGGCTTCACTTAAACCAGCCAACAGAAGAAGACTTTGACTTTCTGAGTAAGAATTTTAATTTTGAACCCAGCACTATTGAGGAATGTCGCAATTCAGAACATTATCCTAAAATGGAAGATTATGAAGATTATTTGTTTTTTGTAAATTACTTTCCGCTTCAAAAGCCAGTGGAAAAAGATTTTTTTCAAACATCGGAATTAAATATTTTTTTAGGAAATAATTACTTAATTACCGTTCAAAAAGAAGAAAATGATTTTTTGCACCCACTATTAAACAAAGCTGGAAAAAGCAAGTCTTTTTTGAAAGGAGGAATTATTTTTGTTTTTTTGGAAATTATGGATTCGATTGCACATGAATATATTGGCTGGGCTGAATCTTTAGACCGAGATATTGAAAACTTAGAAGACTTAATTTTGAAAACCAATGAAAAAATAGGTAATCGAGAAATATATTGGCTGGGCTGAATCTTTAGACCGAGATATTGAAAACTTAGAAGACTTAATTTTGAAAACCAATGAAAAAATAGGTAATCGAGAAAATAAAATAGAAAGAAAAATGATTGATTATAAGCGACGAATATTGATTTTTAAAAGACTTATAAAACCACAAATGGAAATGCTCTTTCGCTTAAGTATTCAGGGACATGATTTATTCACCGAAAAGGATAGGCTTTACTTACGTAATGTTTATGATCATTTTGAACGTCTATCGAGCAGCTTAGATTCTTTAAGAGATATGATTATCAGTTTATTTGACGCTTATAGAACTCAAACTGCTAATAAAACTAATGAAATAATGAAATTTTTAACTATTTTTTCAACTTTAATTTTGCCTTTGACCCTTATTACTGGCTATTATGGTATGAATTTTACACATATGGACGAATTGCAATGGAAAAATGGTTTGGTTTTGGTTTGGTTTTTACTGGGGCTTTCCACCATTTCTATGCTCTCTTTTTTCCGGTTTAAAAAATGGCTTTAATAAAATAAATACTTCTCTCTTGTCCCAGTTTGAACACGTTTACTTTTTAAAAATTATGTCTCTTAAATCATTAAAAAGAATTAAAACCGTTAATGATAAAACTAAAATTAAGCCAAATTGGGCGACATAATCACGGACTTTCAAAAGAACTTTATTATCTTTTTTGCCAGTAATAATTTCGATTAATTGAAATAAAATATGTCCTCCATCAAGGGGCAATAAAGGCAATAAATTAAAAATAGCAATTTCGATTGAAAATAAAGCTCCCCATTGCAAGCCAGAACTAATATTATTCTGCATGGATTTTGCCATCATACCAGTTGCACTAATAACCCCATGAACATCGCCCAGCTTAATACCTCCAAAATTTTCCCGGAAAGGAGCTGTTAATAAAAACCATAATCCTTGTGTGCATAAAGCTAACCAACCAGCAAAATATGACCAAGCCCATTTCAAATGCTCAATGACTGGTATTCCTCCTTTAACGGGGCCATATTTCAAGTCTGCACTTAAGCCAATATTTAAGCGGCCTTCTTCATTAGTTTTGACTTTTTCGGTTATACAATATTGATTTGGAGATTTCGCATCTCCTCTTTGTAAGCGTAATTCAACTAATTTATTTGGTAATTTTCTGATTCTACTAATAAATTCAACTTCGTCTTTGGCGGTTTGCCCGTTTAAAGCTAATATTTGGTCGCCAGCTTTTAATTTACTTCTCACTTCAGCGGTGGCTTTGGGCATAACTTGAGAAATGAAAAAATTACTTTGTTCATTTTTTTGAGGTATTCCAATAAAAACGACGGTCATCAGAGCTAAAAACAAAGCAAAAACTAAATTGGCTCCAGGACCAGCAAAAGAGACTATCATTCTCTGCCAAGCCGGAAACGACTTTTTGGGACGAGTTAAAGTAATGCCCATGTCTTCCGTATCTTCTGTTTCATCGCCCATTTCAGGTATAGCAACATAGGCTCCAATTAAAAGTAAATGAAAGCGAAACTCAATATCTTTATATTTGGCAATAATCCAAGTTGGACCAAAAAACGGCACTCCCAAACCAACAACTGGCGTTTGCATACCAAAGTAACGAGCTGCAAAAAAATGGCCTGCTTCGTGAACAATAATTAAAACTAATAAAAGACCAATCGCGGCTAAAACACTTAAAGGACTGCTTATCATTATGAAAAATACAAGTTAATTTTAGGAAAGTTTATCATTTAAAGAAATGTTTGAACTAAATTTAATTATTTGTCTTGAATTAAGGACTGCTTATCATTATGAAAAATACAAGTTAATTTTAGGAAAGTTTATCATTTAAAGAAATGTTTGAACTAAATTTAATTATTTGTCTTGAATTAAGATTATGTGTAATTTGGCAATTTAATAAAAGGTTTTTTATGTTTTCCAACTAAGTTCTTTTTGCATCATAAAATCCTCTTGTTAAAACCTCAGGTCTACCGTATAGAACAGCTAAAGTATTAACTTCGGGGGTTATAATATCGCAAGCTTTGCCGGTTGAATCAGCCTGAAAATACATGCATTCACCTATATTTGGGCTATGACCCATTAAACCCAAAACATGCCCCAATTCATGCACTAAAGTTTGAAAACCATGATCCGCACCCGAACGATTATATTCATCTACTTGCTTAGCACTAAAATATTCTTCGGCAATGGTTACGGTCGCATGAGTAATTATATTTTCTTGTAAAGTATTTCCTTTAATTGTATAAGTTTTACCTAATAAGGCTTTGTCGGGGCCGGCTTCTCCCATACGGTCTTTTTCAGAAGCAGTGGCAACTTGTATAAAAATATCCGCTCTTTCAGCGTCGTTTACACGTGTAAAAGTAAATAATTTAGATTTATGCGACCACCAATCAAAAGCCCGACGGATTTTACTCTCTGAAAGTCTGCGTGCTGCTAAACGGTCGATATAATAAGTTAAATCAGTTTTATGCCAACGATATAAACTTCCTTCTTTTAGAATTCCGGCTGCAAAAAAGTTATGATATTTTGTTTCGTCTACGTTTTCGAGGGGAGCTATTTCAAATTTACTGCCTGAAACCAAAGCTTGAGAATTAATAATTGGTGCAGTTTGATTATTTTTATTTAAATCATTATTAATAATACTTGGGCTGGTATTACTGGGCGTAATTGCTTGATTTTCGTGTAATAACATGGGTAAACCAATTTTAATGAAAAAATAGCTTCCAGCACATAAAAGCACAAAAACAATAGCCAGTAAACCTTTCATAATTTATAAAACCAAAAATTTTAAGTAATATTCTATTAAAGTCTTTAAACCACTTTTTTCACAAATAAGCTGTCATATTTTGGGTTTTCTCTATATTTGTCAGTTGATTAAAGCCAAAAATTATTTTTGAATTATAAGGTTATTTGGGCTAAGATTTCGGCGGAAGAAGCTTGTTTATTAATAATTAAATCTTTGACTTCCAGCATTAGGTGAGCCATTTGTTTTTGATTTGCTTCATCCAATAATCCGTCCGTGGCTAAAATATCTTCTAATAATATTCTTTCTTTGGCCTCACGGTTTAAAGATTTATTTTTGCTCAATTCATCGTCATCTAAAGCATAAATTTTTGAATTATCTTCAACTTCCCATTTTACTAAGCTATATAAAGCTCCGGCTTCTTTGGTATTTTGCCTTAAATTATTCACATATTCACTCAGCGAACTTACGTCCCAGCTGCTAGGCAAATAACCGACAAAAACAAAATTAATAATTGGTTTAAGTTTTTGCATTTTCCCAATTAATTCTTTAGCTTGTTTTAGGGCTTCTGCAAACAAAGTATCTAAAGTATCAAAACTTCTTAAATTATTAAACTTCAGCTTATGAAAAGGCCTTTGATAATAATCTTGAATTAATTCGGTTTTAAAATTAAGTTTTGGTTTTGTTTCTTGATTATTATCTTCGAATAAATTAACTAAAAGCCCGCCTCTTTTAATATCAGCTTCCGCACTAGAATTTGCCTCGGTAGAGCCAGGATTAAAAATTAAATCTTTTCCGTCTTTGTCTTGAATAATATAATGCTCATGAATATGTCCCAGGGCAATATAATCTACAATATTACTTAATTGATTAAAATCTATTCCACTTACTCCTCCACGATTGACAGCTAAATAATGCTCGTGGCCGCCGTGAAACATAAAAACTTTAAAATCAACTGGTTTTTGTATATTTAACTTTTGAATAGCAATGGCATAATCTTTAAAACTGGCACCTGCATTATAACCTTGCCAAGCTGAGCCAATAATACGAATGGTTTTATTTTTTATTTCAAGGTCAATATAATCACCATTTAAATAATTTTCATTTAATTTTAGGCTTTTGAATTCGGTATTATTATTTGGGGCATAACCGTGCAGAAAGTAAATTAATTTGCTCTGAGCCAATGATTCAAACCAAGAGCCTTTATTACTGGTAAAACCTTTAACTTCTTTAAAATCATGATTTCCTTCAATAGCGATAACTGGAATATTGGCTTCTTTTAAAGTTTTAAATACAAAGGTAGCCTCATTGAAACTTTGTGGTGAAATCGACCGATAATTAAACAAATCTCCGGCCACTAAGACAAAATCTACTTGTTTATCGATTGCCTTTCTGCAAATATCAAAAAAAGCTAAGCAAAAATCATTTTCTCTTTCGGGTAATTTATATTGTCTATAACCCAAATGAATATCACCTAAATGTAAAAAATTAATCATTTATTTCTTCAAACATGTTTTTTGAGTCAATCAAGATTTTAAAGTTTTTTCTTTAACATACGGGCAAGCTTAGATCATAATATAAAAACTAACTTTGTAAATTTAAATTAAAAATGCCTGAAATAAGTAGATTTTTGGGAATTGTTATATTTATGAATTATGATGAACATAATCCACCTCATTTTCACGTGAGATATAATGAATTTAGAGCCTCATTTTCCATTCATGAATTAGAAATTATAGATGGTTCTTTACCCAAAAAAGTAGTTTCACTTGTACTTGAGTGGGCATATGAACATAGAAGTGAGATCTTGAAAGACTGGCAATTAGCTAGAGAAGGTAAGCCACTCAATAAAGTTGAACCATTAATTTAAAAGCTATTATGATTTGGTTAGAAGATGCAAAATATATAAAAGAATTTAAAGTATTGATTAAATTTAATACTGGACAGGAAACAGAAATTGACTTAGAAAACTATATGAAATCTGCTAAGGGAGAAGTATTTGAGCCTTTAAAATATATTTCTAACTTTTCAGCCGTAAAATTAAATGCTGACACTAATACTATTGAGTGGCCAAACGGTGCTGATATAGCTCCGGAGAGATTGTATGAGCTATATTGCTCAATGCACTAAGCAAACTTCAGGACAATTTGTAAGCATATTGATAAACTTAAATCATAATATAAACACTAATATCTAAATTAAAAATGCCTTTTAAAGTTCTTGTCTTCGATTCTAAGCCTTATGATATCGAATATTTTCGTAAATTTAAAGATTTATATAATCAAAAAATTGAATTAGAATTTGTCGAGTTTAAATTAAGTGAAAAAACTGTTTCTTTAGCCAAAGGTTATCAAGCAGTTTGTGCCTTTGTAAACGATATTATTAACGATAAAGTAATTGAAATTTTAAGCGAAAATAATATTGAATTAATTGCCATGCGGTGTGCTGGCTACAATAATGTTTCTCTGAAAAAAGCGGCCGAAAAAAATATTCCAATTGTCCGGGTGCCAGAATATTCGCCATATGCTGTTGGTGAACATGCGATTGCTTTAATGATGTCTTTAAATCGCCACACTAATCGGGCTTATGCACGCGTGCGAGAAAATAATTTTTCGTTAAATGGCTTAATTGGCTTTGATATGAATGGAAAGACTGTCAGTATTATTGGCACTGGGCGAATCGGTTTGGTGACTGCTAAAATTTTAAAAGGCTTTGGGTGTACGGTTTTGGCTTATGATGTTTTTAAAAATGAAAAAGCTGCTGCCGAAATTGGTTTTACATATGTCGAGCTGGATGAGCTTTATGCCAAATCAGATATAATTAGTTTGCATGTTCCTCTGATGAAAGAAACTTACCATTTAATTGATGAAAAATCGATTGCCAAAATGAAAGATGGCATTATGATCATTAATACTAGCCGGGGGCCTTTAATAAATACTCAAGCTTTAATTGAGGGTTTAAAATCCGGTAAAATAAAAGCTGCCGGACTTGATGTTTACGAAGAGGAAGAAAAATACTTTTTTGAAGACTTATCAAATGAACTTTTACTCGACGACCAATTAGCCAGGCTTTTAAGCTTTAATAATGTTTTAGTTACTTCTCATCAGGCTTTCTTTACCGAAGAAGCACTTAAAAATATTACAGAAACAACTCTCAAAAATATTTTAGCTTTTGTCCAGAAAGAAACTTTAAGCAATCAAATTAAATAAAATGTCTCCTATTGAGCCGTCTAATTCTTATAAGCAAAAAACTGAGCCAAAGCCAATTAAGGCAATTGAGATTAAAGAAAACAAACCAAAATCTCGATTGACAGCCGAAAATATTAATCAAGCCGAAAATCAGGCAGAAATTACTTTACGTCCTAGCTCTTTAGATGAGTATATTGGCCAAGAACGCCTAAAAAAAATCTTGATGATTGGCATTTCAGCTGCTTTAAAACGGGGTGATAGTTCAAGTATGGGGCATATTTTACTTTACGGCCCGCCCGGACTTGGTAAAACAACTTGTGCTTTTTTATTATCCAAATTAATTGGCTCACAAGCTCATATTTTTTCGGCTCCTTCCCTCGACAAGCCCAAAGATATTGTGGGAGTTTTAATGTCTTTGCAAAAGGACGATATTTTATTCATTGACGAAATTCACCGTTTGAACAAAATTACCGAAGAATTGCTTTATCCACCGATGGAAGATTATTGCTTAGACTTATCGAGCGGAAATGGTGCTTCAACCCGTATAACTCGTCTTCCCTTGCCCAAATTTATTTTGGTGGGTGCTACTACTAAGCTTGGTAATATTTCTGCTCCGCTTAGAGACAGATTTACGCATATTCAGAAAATGGAGTTTTATCAAGAAGCTGATTTAATCACGATTGCAAACCGAACAGCCAGAATTTTAAATTTTGATTTAAGCCCTGAAGCTAGTAAAATGATTGCCACTCGTTCACGTGGAACACCCAGAATTACCAATCGTTTATGCAGATTAGTCAGAGATTTTTCGGCACATAAAAATACTAATTTAGCCTCAGCTGAAGTGGTAGAAGAAGCTTTTACTTTGTTTCAAATTGATGAATGCGGCCTAGAAAACACAGACAGGGAAATTTTAAAAACCTTAATTGAAAATTATAATGGGGGCCCAGCCGGCCTTGAGACTTTAGCTGCAACAATTGGGGAAGATGCCCGTACTCTTGAAGATTTTTATGAGCCTTTTTTGATGCAATTAGGTTTTTTGGAACGCACTAGTAAAGGTCGCAAAGCCACTCCTAAAGCTTATCAATATCTTGGTTATTCTTAATAATTATATTTTTAAAAAATTCCTGATCCTGCCAAAAATCATCTTCAGTTAAATATTCCATTTGTTTGATAAAATCTTGCCCTTTGGGTGAGCGAGTTTTGACTTGATGTAAACCATCAGCTAAATAATAAATAATAGATTTAACTCCTATTTCTTCCGCTCTTTTATATATTTTATTTTGTTGAGAATTGCTCTCAAAGCCTTCGCTAATTACTTTTAAATTTTTTGTATTTCTTAATTTTTCACAAAACTCAAAAGCTTGTTTATATTGACTTTTTGGGTGAATTATAAAACAGTCCAACAAATTCTTTGGTTGAGCATTCTGCCTTAAAAGCATTAAGCGTTCCATTCCCAAAGCCCAACCAAAAGCTGGCGTTGCAGGCCCACCAAATTCCTGCACCAAATTATCATATCGTCCACCCGCACAAATGGTATTTTGCCCGCTCAATCTATCATCACCAGATTTAATTTCAAAAACCGTTTTCGTATAATAATCCAAACCACGAACCAAAGCCTGATTTAAAGTAAAAGGAATTTCAAAAGTTTCTAATAATTCAATTAATTTTGCTTGGTGGGTTTTGGATTCTTCATTTAAATAATCTATTATCTTAGGAGCTTGAGCCTGATATAAAGCCTGATCTTGAGGTACTTTACAATCTAGCACTCTTAAAGGATTAGTTTTGAAGCGGTTTTGACAATCTGGGCAAATATTATTAATATGACTTTCCAAAAATTGACGCATAGCCATTTGATATTCCGCCCGTGAAGCATTATCTCCCACTGAATTAATTTCTAGATTTAAATTAATAATTCCTAATTTTTTTAGCAAATTCCAAGCCAAATAAATATTCTCAAAGTCTGTTTCGGGGCTAGCTGAACCAAAAACCTCAGTACCTAATTGATTAAACTGTCTGTAACGACCAGTCTGAGACCTTTCATAGCGAAACATAGAACCAAAATACCAAAGTCTTAGCGGTTTAGGCTGCCTATCTAAGCCATTACTCAAAAAAGCTCTTACCACACCAGCTGTTCCTTCCGGCCTTAAAGTCAGAGAACGATCTGATTTGTCGCTAAAAGTATACATTTCTTTATTGACAATATCGCTTGATTCACCAGCAGCACGCGAAAAAACCTCGGTGGCTTCAAAAATCGGAGTTCTTATTTCCTGAAAACCAGCTTGGCTTAAATAATTGCGAGTGGTGCTTTCAACCGCTGACCAATCAGCTGAAGCGGGAAATAATAAGTCATAAGTGCCACGCGGCGAATTTTTAGGTCTTTCCATACCAACAAAGCCTTTTAAACGAAGGAATTAGTCTAACATATCATTTAAAGCTTTAAACCTAGCTAATAAAAATAACTTTTTTCTGGTTTACATTAAGCTAATTTTCTAAAAATATCCCGCTCGAATTATATCTAAAATTAAAAGACTTTCATTTGTCGGCTCTGTATCAGCAATTTTTTATTTATATTTTAATTGTAATTTGCAAGGTTAGAGTGATACAATGGTTCCTTATCTTGCGCCTTTAGTTCAGTTGGTAGAACGCAGGTCTCCAAAACCTGATGTCGAGGGTTCAAGTCCTTCAGGGCGCGTATTTCTAAACTGCCGCTAATTCGAACATTACAAAATTTCGTCGATTAGCATCCAAGCACCCGCTGAATTATATTGCCCTTTAAAACAAATTTGTGAATTCTTAGAGGCATTTTTCAACATAAAATCATAAACCTCAGGGTCAAGCGTAATAGCACCAGCCGTATTTGCAATATTTGACGTAAATGGCATCTGGCGAGTAATTGGTTTATTGTTTTGATCTTTAGGATATTCCAGCTTAAAGCTTTTTGCATTACCGCCTTGCTTTAAAACTGCACAGTATTTTTGCCAATTATATTTAGGCTCTAAGTCTGCGATTGGGTTTGATTTTTTAAATAAATTTGGATATTTTTCCTCAGTAATTAAACTAGCCACAGCTCCTCGAGTAAAATTATTTGAAAAGCTTATTTTTTCTTTTAACTTTGCTTTTATCAGCCAATTTTCAAATTCAGCTTGGTCAATTATTTCATTTGGTCTAAAATTTCCATTTTTCGGAAAATCGATTATTCCAGCCAAAATTAATTTTTGAATAGCAGCTCGGTCTGGATGATTTGGTTTTAAATCGTATAAAGTTATTAAAGAAGCGGGAGCTCGCTGATCCAGAAGTAAAAGGTTTTGTAAATCTTCCAAGTTAATATCATATGGATTTATATTTTGACTAGACGCTAAATGAGCCGCTGCCCCAGCAGCCTGACCAATTAATAAACAAACTGGCTGTAAACGGCTAGAACCATTTGCAATGTGGCTAACTGACCAACTTTTTTCTGCTACTAATAAACCATTTACTTTAACCGGCAAAAGTGCACTATAAGGGATTGAAAAGCCAGTACCAGTATATCGACCGCCCCACTGAATAGATTTGGGAGCTAATTTAAAATATTTATCTGAATTTGGTTTAGCCATTTCAAAATAATGGTGATCATTTGCATAATTACCAATGGCAATGCTGTCTGGCAAATAACGAGCTTCTTCACCATTTTTCAGGTCGGGCAAAATATCATTTTCGGTTAAAGTTTTAAAACCTTCCAGCCGCAAAACTTCCCGATTATAAGGAATATAAGCCAAACCACCAATTTTATTATTTAAAGAATTAGCCGGAAAAACTTCTTCTGCGAGCCCAAATCTTTCTCCTAAAGTATCTTGAATATATTTAGCAAACCATAAACTATAAGCTTGTGCTTCTTTAAAAAATTGCTTTCGGTCTCCCAGTTTGTCGGTAAAGATTCGTTCAATTCCTAAGCTATAATCATTTCCGCATTTTGGCCAATTAACCATAAAAAGGTCGGGAGCCACTTGCCCATAAGTTAAAAATGATTCGGGACTAAAAAAAGAACTGTATTTTTCCGCCGATTTGTATTTGCCGGCCCAATCAACTGAGTTTGGATTTAATGAAAATCTTGATTCAGACTGAGACTTTTTGATTAATTTTTCATTTTTAAACGCACACCAATAACGTTTAGCCGCTTTTTCATAAGTATAACCGCTGGGAGTTGGAATTAAAGGAGCTTTTTTGCCTTTACCATAATCTTTAACATAAAAAGCCCAAGTTAATTCTTGCAAGGGGTAGCGAACTATTAATTTTGATTTTTTGACCGGAGCACTGGGTTCTTTAAATTCGCCTGCATATTCCCAGCCCAAGCGGTGAGGAATTTTTCCAATTTTCAATAAATCCCCAAATTCGGAAGCTTCAATTGTAACTTTAGACTTAATAGTAATTATTTCTCCGCTTTCAGAAATAAATTTGACCCCAATTACTTTTAAATATTTTTCAGAATTATCAAAAAGCACCTCAGTCGGGGTAAGTGAATATAAAATTTTTATATTATTTTCTTCCGCTAACCAATTTTTTAAAACTTCATTGCCAATTTTAGGGTTAAACGTAAATAAGCTGACCCAGCCGTATTTTAATAAATTATTTTCTTTTTGAGCCAAACGATTTAAAAATTCTCCCCAAAGCCCAGTTTGAAAAGCCTTCAATTCATTACCATCAATAGCTGATACTCCGGCTTCAATCATCGAGCCACCAACCCAATTATGATTAGAAACCAAAATCACTTTACTTCCCAGTCTGGCAGCTTGAATGGCTGACATCGAGCCGCTTTGTCCTGCTCCAATTACCAAAATATCAGTGCTTTCATTATTTGTTTTAGCTGACCCAGAGACTGAAAATGAAAAGCTAAGTAATAAAAAAAAATATATAAAAGAATTTGTTTTCACTTGATTCATCAGCTTAGTTAAAAGTTAATTTTACCGCTAAAAGTAATTTATAAAAATATTAATAGCTTTTTAAAAATATTTTGGTTTTAATTTTCTGAAATTTCATTAAGTTCTTGATCGGTTAAATTTTCGAGTAAAAACTGATCGTCTAAAACCGGGCTTTGACCATAACCTAAACGAAACACTAAAAAACCACCTAAATAAGCAAATAATAAAGCTATAAAAAAATTAAATGAAAAAATTTGTAAATGTGCCTTTAAAAAAACATCGTGGTAGAAGTCAATTTTCAGCCATTCGTCTGGTAAAGAGCCATTAAAAAGAACTATAAATAAAGTGGTAGAAATAGTGGCATTAATCAAAGCACTAATTGGCAAAGCCAAACCTAAATAAATATTTTGTTGATTTTTAGGAATACGTTTTTGGTAAACTTCAAAATATTTTCTTTTTAAAAGCTCCGCCGCTAAACCAAGCCCCAAACAATTAAAAAAAGCTGCCCCAGGTAAAAACGCCAGACAAATGGTTATAAGTTGAGCTAAACCAATAAATTTGAGTAATAAATAAAACAAATTAAAATGTATTTGTAAATAAAAGTATTTATTTATTATTTTCCCCGTATTTGGCTTTCCATGACTTTTTATTTTTATTTTGTAAGAAGAAAAAACCTCCGGGCAAACTAATTAAAAGCATAGTTATAAACCAAAAAGCCGACAAAATAATTGCTTCCCCAGCGGAACCCTTGAAAGCTTTAAATAAATAAACATAAATACCTTCTCTTACCCCAAGCCCATTTAAACTAGGCACCACCAAACTGCCCAAAGTAGACGCCGAATTAAGTAAGAAAATTAAAACTTTAGGAATATGAATATTTAAACCGATTGAAGCCAAATAAATTGACACAATAACTAAAATTTGGATTAAGGCTGAGCTGAGAAAAAGCTTAAGCAAAAAAATTTTATTAGAAAAAACTATTTGTAAACTATTTAAAATTTTACGGATTTTTCGTCCCCTAAACCGTTTGAACCATTTTTTTGCAAAATATATAACTTTTTTGCCTTGCAAAACTAAAAAATAAAATAAAACAGAACCCAGCAAAATTAAACCAAAAACTAAAATAAAAAGATTAAGCCAATTATATTGAGAGCCATTATTAAATAATCTGATATAAATACTAACGCCCAAGCCAAAACCGGCTAATATTACCAAGCCAAACATACGATCCACAAAGACTGAAACTAAACAATAAGACCAATTAGCAGATTTAATTAAAGATTTTAAAATATAAGCTCTGACTAAATCCCCGCCAAAAGCTCCCGGCAAAAAATTATTGCTGAAAAGCCCCATCCAATAAACTCTCTTAAAAACTTTTTTATAATTAACTGCTCCGCGAGGAGACAAACAAAAATAGCAGATATACCAACGCCAAACCGCAATTAGCTGCGACAAACCAAAAACTATTAATGCCAATAATAAAAAAATATAATTTAATTTGTCAAAAGCAATTACTTTAATTTCATCCCCAAACTTATGAACTAAATAAAATAAGCAAAGAGCAGATAAAAGTAGTTTTACAATAATTAAAAGACTTTTTTTGATGGTCATTAGTTAATGAATTTTTATAATCTGTTTAATTAAAGCAAAAAATACAATTTAATTTTTTAAATCTTTTAGATGAATCGTTTTAATAATATGATTTTTGGACAAAAGAGTATTCAAGAAGTCCATGATGAGAGGTTTACTGGCTTCTTACCCAAAAAGTTTTTTAAAACCGAAATCAGTATATGGATTAACGTATTTTGCCCGCATTTTTATTTTACCTAAAAAAATATTAAATTAAATCTTCTTCTCTGAGATTGGCTTGCTTCATTATTGATTTTAATATCCCAAGTTTTAAATCTTCATTTGAGTGAACAGGAAGAGAAATATTTATATTTTCTTTTCTATAGCGGTGATGACTTCCTTTAATCCTAGCCAATTCCCAGCCATTTTTCTCTAAAATTTTTGCCAGCTTTTTACCTGATAATGATTTCATAAGCTAAGTTCAATAACTTTATCAGTAGGGTTTTCTGGTTTTAGGTCATCATCAAAATATAGTTGCACCACTTCTTTAAGATTTTCTATAACTTCGTCCATGGTTTCGCCTTGCGTGTAACAACCATTAAAGAGCGGAACTTCTGCCCAATAGCCACCTTCTTCTGCTTCATGAATAATTGCTTGAATTTTCATTATTATTTTTTCTTACCAATTACATTTTACCTAAGTTTAAGTTGAAATATTGAAAACCCACTTTAATGAAAAAAACTTTCGATGATTGATTTTAAAATAATAGAAAAGATTATTAGCGAAGCTAGTCCTTTAAAGAACCAATTGATTTTTTTCTGATTATCTCTATATTTCTTTGTATCAAAATTATAATACTTGTAAAACTTGCTTACTAAAAATATGAATATACAATATAAAGGTAGTACTAACATTAAAGATATAAATAGACAGGATGCTCCCCAAAGTACAGGATTAAAAACTTTGGAATCATGGGCTAAGCCAGCTACAATTAGTAATCCTAAAAATATGAAACAAAGGAAGAAGTAAAGTATTTTTACTCTAAAGTTGAATGAATGTAACGCTTCATTTAAACCATTATAATTTTTTTCAATTATTTCGTTTAAGTTTTTGTATATAGTTTCTGCTCTGTCTTTTGGCTTGTTGA
>JAAFJH010000079.1 GCA_013298875.1 Synechococcales cyanobacterium bin2.concoct.b11b12b14.033 | reverse complement strand
TTACTTGGTGCCGATGACAAAGCAATTAAAGAAGTAGAAATTGAAGAACAGAACTTTCACAAGTACAGACTGAAACAAATAGAATTGCTGAACATTTATCTGAAGAAGCTTCTAAACAATCCGTTGCTGAATGGTACGAGTCTGATTTTGGTTATGAAATGTTAAATACTTCGTTTAGAATTAATCTAACTTGTGCAGATACTATGATAGATCTTGTTATTACTCTTAATGACACCGAACAAATAGGTGTAGAGGTAAAAAATAGAACTATTTCTGGTTTTAAACAGATGAGAAGTCAAATTGTACACGGACAGAATTTAGGAAAGTTGATTCCTGAAAGTGTTGATTTATTTAAAGAGTTTCGTCTTGTTATTGTGCTTCTGGATTATCCACCAATTAGTGATTTAAGTTTTGCAAATGAGTTATCTCTAAGACTTAGTGGAATAAATCCAAGAATAAAATTAATATTTGGATTTATAGATAATAGAGGCAACTTTAAACAGATATGACAAAATATGAAAAGGATCTAAAGTGCTAAATTGAACAAGCATGAGTATATTTAAAGAACTGTTAAAGAACTGTGTCAATTGATAAAGCTGATTGTATCAGGTTAAAGCTTAATTGTCAACCTCCCTTCAAAAAATATTGCTAATTGAGATATTGTCATTGCCCAGTTTGGAAGAGGAGTTGTCCATTTCTTTGAAATATTTTGAATTGCCAAATAAAGTAACTTCTCTAATCCAGTCGGGCTGCTAAACATACCCTTTGTTTTCGTGATTTTCCAAATTTGTCTGTTTAAGCTTTCAATCAGGTTTGTCGTGTACTTTCAAGTCTTTTGCTTGCACCCATTTCCCGTTCAAATAAAATTCATGGTCTGGGGTTGGTTTTATCATTTTCCCTTTCTCTAGCTTAATCTCAAGTATTTTATTTGCTTCCCAGATAAATACTTTCTCTCCTCCTATTGCTTAAATATAATATTTTCCCTACCATTTTTTAAAGGTGGCTCTTTATCAAGGTCTCTGCCAGTTGCTTTTAGTATGGTATCTCTTATTAATTTTGCTACTTCTTTATAAGCCCCAGGCAACATCTCATCAGCAGATGGATTTAGAATCTCGCCTGAATATAAATCTTCCTTGCTCCAACCTTTTGCTGCTAATTTCATCGCTTCACGGCAACATGGATTTCCTTTAGCATTACCACTCCACTGCTTTTCTCCGTCTTCTAAGCAACTGACTATGTCTACTCCTTGCGTCAAGTAATATATGTGATCCCATTGTTTCAACTTCACCGCTTTTTTACAATATTCTTTTTCCAAAGTATCATCTTTTTTTAAAGGAAATAAGTCAAATGGATCAACAATTAAACTCTGATCCCAGTAGAATCTAAAGTTATCTTTGTGCCTCTTTAAGGCTTTTGGGGACAAGTTTTTATCAGAAAGAAACTCGCCCTCATAATTTGCTAAAGCACGAAGAATAGAAGCAGAATTAGTTATTTTCTTGTTTATATATTTGTACTCTTCATAAGTAAATGGTTTATAAGATTTTGAAAAATTATTATCCTGATTACAAAAATCTGAAAGTAAATAAATCTCTCTCTGGAAATTGGTCTAACTGATATTTCATCAAACATTTTTTCTAATATAGGACAGTACTTTTTCTCAGCGTTTTTTTCCCTGTAAGCAAAGTGTTTTCCTATTTCACTTATTTCATTATGTACTCTTTCATAGTACTTTTTATCTTCGGGTGGTAATACTGTTTGTATCTTTAAATAACTAAAATCTTTGGGTTTTGGTCTTGGCACTTCTACCTTTTCTTTAGCCGTACAGCTACTGCTAAATAATACAAACAATAAAATTACTATATTACTTCTTCTCACGTATTGTTCCCCCTTCAATAACTACTTTTGATGGATCAAGTGATGTGTCGTATTTATACTCTAACTTGCCCGTAGTTTTATTGATCTTTTGCTTTTGCACGCCATTTACTATTTCATATACAGGTGTACCCTTCAATATTTCAAAATGGAGATGAGCATCAAATCCATTAGAGCTAGTGGAGCTATAACTTCCTACTCTTCCTACTATATCATTTGTGGAAACTGAATCTCCACTTTTAAACTTACTATAACTATCTAGCGGCATATGCCTATACCTTATTGCATATCCATCTCCTTGTTCTATTGTTAATTCTACTGAAGATACTAACTTACCCTGAGGAATTGGACTAATTAGAATTGTTCCGTTAATTATGTTTCTTACTGGCAGATCCTTTGAACCTCCATTTGCTCCTACATCTTGGCCTGCATGTAACCTATAAAACCCTTCTTTTGTAAAGTATCTACTTCCTTGATGGGCTACATAATTTACATAAATCTGATTTTCCAATCATATAGGGCTTGATGTTCCTGCATAATCGTATAATCCAGTTTCTTCGTCTTTTAAGTAGGGAAGCATTTCATTTATATTCATTTTCATTTTAAAGTTAGTTAAAGCTTGCGATAATTCCTTTCTATAATTTTCACCTAATAAATACTTTCCTGTTTTGTTCTCAGTAACAAAGGGTTTTAAATATTGATTGTACTCACTTATATAATATGGCAATGGATTAACTTTTTTATCTCCTCTATTTAACCATCTTTGAGTATGTTCCTACTTTCGCAACATTGTCTCAGAGCTTTCTATTTGAATTGTTAAGTCATTCCAATATTTTTTCATTGCTTTCTTCTTTTCTTCTCCCTCAGACATATTCTTTATGTTTTTTAGCCTAGTTTTATAATTATTTGCTGCTACCAATACTCTTTCTGCTGTAGTTAATTGCTTTTCATCAAATACATGCTGTAGTTTATATATCTTTTCTTCAATTAATACTACTGGCGGATCTAGTCTTGGATCTCCATATGAAAAACTTGTAGCTCCTCCACGTTCATGTCCAGACAAGATTTCATCCCCAAGTTCAATCAAGTCTTTCCGTTCTTGTTCAAGTTTTACTAATTCTTTCGATATATATTCACTTTGTGCTTTTTGTACTATTTCATTTATTTTATCACCCAAATCTTTATTAATCTTATTCACTATTTTCCATTCTTTAATCGAGTCATTCAATGATGTTAACCAAGTAACTCCTCCTAATTTCCATGACTCCCAAAAGACTTCCGTACTAATTTCATCTAATGATTTTTCCAGTTTTTCATCCTGGATTACTGCTTTCAAATCTTTAATTGTGCTTTCAGCTTCTTTTAAGTTTTTAGTTGCTTCTTTCGCTAAAAAGCCACTACTTAAAGCTTTCTGGGCTTGGATTAATTGGATTTGTAAATTGATTTCATTTGCTTTTTGTATCGCCAAATTTATATTATTGGTACTTTTGAATTCATTTTGTACTTTTCCTATTTCTCTCGAAAAAAAGTTTTTCTGTAAAGTACTTAAATTCTTATTTCCATTTGTTATCACTTTCAAGTCTATGAGGGACTGATTCATACTTACATTATTTTCATTATTATTACCACTACTAAAAATCTGCCCGCTCAAAGTTGGCTTTTCATTCATCGGTATCAAGTCTTGCGATTTATATTTATCAAAATCAATTGAATTCTGCTTCTCAGCCGACAGTTTATCATAATCAGTAGTATTATGCACAAGTATTTGATATACAGGCATTATTTTTCATACAATTCATACTTTTCAATAATACTATTAATATCTTCGATTTTAGCTTTTCCTTTACTTTTTTCCCATAAGTCTTTTCCCGCTTTTAAAGCTACTTGATCAATCTTATCATCTCGACTATCTACTCTTTCACCTATTCCATTAAATATAAGAGCTGTGCCTTTTTCTTGTATTCGGTCATTTATCTGAAATATTCCCGCACCTACTAGTATTCCTTCTTCGCTAAATCTTGCTCCAGCCCCGATATATCCTAAAAATATATTCCCTACTGTATCGTATCTAACTTTATGATTTCCAATTGTATAATACTCACTCGCAATACCTTTATTAATTAAAATACCTTCTTTATTTCTATAGTATGGTGAAATATAATTTTTCATATCCCAAACATGTCCAGTAGCTACCAATTTAGCATAAGCAGCCCATCTAAATTTAGTACTAGTATTTTGCAAAAATTTAAACTCCCTACTATTTGTAATATTATTCAAACTATTCATAAACCATTCAGTTAAATCTGTTTTATCTACTTCCTCTGTATCGGTATTAAAGCCTTCTGCTAAAGTATTCTGCAAGTTTTCTTTTCTAGCAAAGTATTCGGGTAATCTTTCTAAGCTTTTATTCCAATCTAATTCTTTTCCTTGATACTTGGGAAAGTCCATACCCTCATAGTTATCCTCTTTAAATTTCTTTATTTCCTGCAAATCATTATATGCTCCTATTCCTTGTATTCCTAGAACTACAGAAGGTAGTAAACCGCCAGCTATAGCTACTCTTAGATCGCCAGTACTTTTTAATATAACCGCACCAGCTCCAAAACCAGCTCCAAAACCAGCTCCAAGGCTACCAAGCCCAGTATAAAACTTAGTATCATCAGATGGCCAGGTATTATTATAGCCCATATTGGCAATCGCTTTAGCTGTATCAGCCGCTACTTTAGGGGTTATTAAGTATTTTGTCCAACCGATTGCTTCCTTGTAGTATACGGTCGCTAATAAGTACTGTAAATTTTCTTTTTCATTTTGATAGTACTTAATCGCTTCTTCTTTTCCTTTTTCCATATGCTCTATATTCTTTAACTCCTTGTCTGCTAATTGATATAAAAAGGCGTCTGTCCTAGCTTTTGCCTCTTCCCATTTTTTTGCATCTATTATTCTTTTTACACTATTTTGATGAAGTTTCTCCATTTCTACTAATTTATTAAATTCATTTTGCTGCTCTTTTAGCTCATTTAAAGCATAATCTCTGAATCCAATTTCAAATTGATTATTATTTTGCGTTATTTCTATTAAATCATTATAACTTTGATTCACTAAATTTAAACTTTTTGTTCTTTCATTTTCAGTTTGATTCTTGACCAGTACCTCCGTAACTTGCATTTTCAAAACCGTCTGCTTTTCCGTATAATCCGTATTATGCACAAGTATGTTTTCTGCAAAGTAATTATGATTATCTTCTACCGTAAAGTTATAAACCGTATCCCCAGTTAACTCATTAATAGATAGAATTTGCACCTTATTTAAATTTAAATCTAATAATTCATCATGTACTTTCAAGTCTTTCGCTTCTACCCATTTCCCGTTTAAGTAAAACTCATGATCCGGCGTTGGCTTTATCATTTTTCCGTTTGCAAGACTTATCTCAAGTATCTTTTTTGCCTCTCGGATAAATACTTTCTCTACTTCTTTTCCCTCTATTTTTTTAGTACTTTCATTGAAACTTAATACTTTGTCTCCAACTTTTATTTCTTCGATATTTCTAAGTCCTCCATCCATTAAGCTTATTTTTGTACCCTTCGGAAAACATGTATAATTAAAATTATTATTTAAACTACTATATAAAGTTTTATTCCCGAAGTTAATAGTGCTTCCTATATATTCACCTTCCTGAAATGCCGCTCCTCCAGAGAATCCAAACACGTTGAAATTAGTACTAAGTACATCATGCACACTATTTCCTTGCGTAGTACTATGACTCACCCCAAGCGTCCCGAAAGCTGAATTGCCAATAAATAAACCTTGACTTGAACCAACTGAACCATTGGAATTCCCAAAACTTGTTCCTGCAATCCAGTTTTCATATCCTCCGCCGAAGCTTCCTCCTCCTTGCCCAGCCGAACCAAATACACTAAATTTATCATAATTTAAACTCAATCCAACTTGCCCATTAAACGGATTTACGCTCACTCCCATTCCATATGAATTGCTGTTTTCATAGTCTGATTGAGGATTTATCTCTTTTCCATTTATATTTGTCCCTTCGATTGTCTGATTTGGAGCGTTTAAATTGATAGTTGGAGCATTTAAAATTGAACTTATATATTTCCCGCCTTCGGTTTCCTGAGCTTGATAACTCGCATTTACGGTCAATCCTCCATTTATAACATCCGCTTTCAGACCCAAATTTCCTCCTTGCATTTCACTCTCAAAATTGGCATATTCCCCGCTAATACTTAAATTCGGCGTATTTATATTTATTGAACCTTGGGCTTTTAGGTCTGAAGCTTGTATTTTAACTTTATCTTTTGCATTTATTTCTATTTCTCTTGCTTCCAGACTTGACTTTGTTAAAACTTCTTGACTTGAATTCGCTTCATAAATATTTCCCGTTAAGCTTAATCCGCTCTGAGGACTGAATCCCGCATTTATTCCTCCTCCAGTTGTCGTGTGTTTGTCCTCATAAAGCCCGTTTTGAATATTTACATTCTCTCCGCTCAGAGTGAGCCTATTTTCAGCCAATAAATTAGAACCAATTATATTCACATCTCTTTCCGCTTCCAGAGCCATATTATTTCCGGCCTGAAAATTACTGGATCTTTGCGTCGTTTTTGTCTTTTCCGTATTTGTATAATTTACTCCCACTTGCCCCATTTGAGCGTCGATTCCAAGTCTTTTATGTCTGTCAGTCGATTGGTGAATCCCGTCTCTGACTTCTATTTCATTGGCTTTAACCGTTAAATTATTCCCAGCATAAACATCTGAAGCGGTATTTTTAAACTTTCCTTCGGTTTGCAAATTCACATCCTCATTCAGAGCGACAATATTTGATCCTCTACTCACATGCTCCGTTTCGGTGTTCCGCTGAACTGAAAACCCTTTTAGACTATAATTATCTTTAACCATGTGATGGCTGGCTACCCAATCCTGTTCAATTAAATTCTTGGCATCAATATTTACATTATTATTCGCAATTACGTCTGATCCACGATTAGTGAATGTGTTTGCCTCAATATTAATGTCATTTCCGGCTTGCAGACTTCCTGGAGCATAAATACTTGCCAAACTATAAGCCTGAGTGCCGCCAATTGCCTTATCTAAAAAGCCTGACTTTATATTTATCAAACGGCTTCCTTCGCTCACTTCATTGATTATTTGAGGTGCTTTCAGGTTTAAATCTTGTGTGGCAATGATATTTCCGCCTTTGTTTTTTATTAAACTTCCGGCTTCCAGACTTATATTATTTCCAATTAAATTTCCACCGGCTTGCATTTCTTCTGTGAAGACAGTCTTTTTACGGCTTTTAAATAATCCTAAATTCTCTCTGACATTATGACTTCTCGCAACTGTTCGCTTTTCATTGATAATTTCATTCGCTTTTATTTTTAAATTATCGCTTCCAATCACGCTTCCAGAATTATAAAATTTATTATTGATTTCTAAGTTTATATTATTCGCTTCAATTAAGCCTTCAGGACTGCTTTCTGTTTGATAATTTTCCGGCAAATAAACCATTAAATTCTGATCAACTAACCATAAAATCGGCTTTTTCAAGTTTTTGATTTGCTCTTCATTTAAGCTAATTCCCCATTGAAGGCCTGAATCATATTTACTTATTTCAATTGAATTGTCAATTAACTCTTTCAGAGTGTCTTTTGCAGATTTATATTTCAAGTCTAAATAGGTTTTGCCCGTCAGATTGAATAATTGATTGCGAATTAAATTAGCTAAAAAACTAAAATCTTCTTTCGGTGATTCACTCAAAGCTTTTAAAGCCACTAAATCTTTCGGAACATTTGCCCAATAAGGCAAAATAAAA
>JAAFJH010000078.1 GCA_013298875.1 Synechococcales cyanobacterium bin2.concoct.b11b12b14.033 | reverse complement strand
TATTTTCCAGCTGACTGGCAAAGCAATTAAATATAAATTCCACCAACCATTTTCTTGTAAAACCATTTGCTTTAAAGGCGGAGGATTTTTCAGAATTAAGTTCTTTATTTTGGTCGATTGTCCTCTTTGATTAGCCACGTGCAAAGCGGCTGTTGTACCAATGCTATTACCTTCAATAATAATTTGTTTGTTTTTTCCATATTTTTTTATTAAATAATCAAAAGCTTCCAATGAGCTATCTGCCATTTCTTTCATAGTTCCATTGCCTTCAGATTGGCCATAACCAGGATAATTAACTGCCCAGATTTCGACTTTGAAAGGTTGAGTTTTCCAAAATGCATCATAAAACCAATTGATGTCTTGTTCAGCACGGCTTTTATTGCCCATAAAATGAATAATCAAATATTTGGCTTCGGGTACTGCTTTTCCGTAAATCTCAATTTGTTTATTTTCTTTAGATTTAAAAGTCAATTTTTCTAAACCTTTTTCTTCTAGCTTATCTTGAGTCGGAAACAAAATTAATTTATCTCCAAAAATGTAAGCTAAACCTTGAATGAGAGCTAAAACTATCAAAACTATTAAAATTATATTTGGAGAGATTTTCATTAAGTTTTTCCTTTATTTTTTTAATTGACAATTTTCCGGCCAAAAAAGCCAAAAGGCAGCCCTTTAAGTATCTGCATCCGTCTATGATTCAGAAATGGTAAAATTTCATGAAGATTAGAAAAACAGTTTAATATTAAATTTAAGAAAGAGCCAAGCTAGAAAATATGGAAAAGTTTATTGATTTAGTTGAAATCGAAGTTGAATCTGGGCGTGGAGGAGATGGAAAAATTGCTTGGCGGCGTGAAAAATACGAACCGATGGGTGGTCCTGCTGGTGGTGATGGCGGGCGTGGTGGTTCTGTTTATTTAAAAGCCACTAATAATATAAATACTTTAATTGATTTTAGGTTCAAACATTATTTTAAAGCTGATAATGGCAATAATGGCGAATCATCAAGGCGAACAGGTGCTTCGGCCAAGGATTTAATTATTTTAGTCCCGATTGGTACTTTGGTAAAACGCTTAGAAGAAAATGGTGAATATAAAATAATTGCTGATTTAAAAGACCCAGAGCAAACATTTTTAATTGCCAAGGGGGGCAAGGGTGGCAGAGGAAATCAACATTTTGCTACTGCTTCAAGGCAAGCTCCTCATTTTTGCGAGCCGGGTGAAGCTGCCGAAAAATACAAATTACAATTAGAACTTAAACTAATTGCTCATATTGGTATTATTGGCCTGCCAAATGCCGGAAAATCAACTTTAATTTCCAGATTATCGGCTTGTAAGCCTAAAATTGCCGATTATCCTTTTACAACTTTGGTGCCAAACTTAGGAATGATGAAGCTTTATGGCACTAAATCTTTGATTATTGCTGATATACCAGGTTTAATTGAAGGAGCAGCCGACGGAGCAGGGCTTGGGCTGACTTTTTTGAGGCATATTGAAAGAACTAATGCTTTAATTCATTTACTTGATGGGATGAGTGAAGATTTTTGGCAAAATTACTTAATAGTGCAAAAGGAATTGGAAGCTTACAATACTGAAATCCTCGAAAAAAGGGAAATCATTGTTATTAATAAAATAGACTTATTAGATGAAGATGATATAGAGAGGATTAAGACTGAATTTAAAATTAAATTACCAAATGCAATTTTAGTTTTTATTTCGGCGGTTTCGGGTAAAGGACTTGAGGAGTTAAAAAAGACTATTAATACTTTAGATGAAGAATTGAATTTAACTGAAACAAAAGCTTTAGAAATTGAGTCTGAGTTGAAAGCTAAAACTTTTAAGTCTAAAACTTCAGATTTTAAAATTGAATTTGATGAAGAAAGGAAAGTTTTTATAGTAGAAGGAATAGCAGTGGAGGGCTTGATGCGAGTAACTAACTTTAGCAGTTTTGATTCTGTCAATCATTTGTTTTATCAGTTAAAAAAGATCAATTTATTAGATGAATTAAAAAATTGTGGTATAAAGACTGGAGACACGGTTTTGGTAGGCAATCGAGAAATGATTTGGTCTGACCACGCCGATAATAAACTCATCTAGAGACCATACTATATTAAAGTCTCAAAGCTTTAAATATTAGGAATTTCCTTCTTAATATTTGTATATACCCTAAAACACCTCATTCATGAACAGAAAACAATTTAAAATAAACCTCTTTGTCTTGAGTGTTTCTTGCTTTGGTTTATTTTCCATTATTTATCCTAAAGTTTCTTTTTTGCCAGCTCAAGCGGGAGAAGTTGAAATGTTTGTGGGTGATCAAATGGTTTATGTTGATTCACAGAGTGGAGACTTACGCAATATTGCCCCGGATGATTTTAATCCAATACTTCAGCCACGTGCAATTATGCCTTCGAATGAAGTTAGCAAAAGTTTTAAAGCTTTAAGGCAAAAAAAAGGTAAAAATAATTTTGATTTATTCAAAAATGATAATTTGGTAATGTCATCTTTCAATCCAATTTTAAGTGATTGTCTGCATCGCCCACAAGTTATTGTCTCTCTGGATCAGTTAAATAATAAAAATAATTCACGTTTAAGTGTGGCTCGCAAAAGATTATTATATTATCAATCTTTATTTGAAAAAATCTTTGCTGAAGAAGGAGTGCCACAGGAATTAATTTCGATTGGCTTTGTCGAAAGCACTTTTAATCCGTCAGCTATTTCACCTGCAGGAGCCAGAGGCATTTGGCAATTTATTCCTTCAACAGGCCGAATTTTTGGTTTAAATAATCAAGATGATTTTTCGGATCCAGTTAAGTCAACCAGAGCGGCCGCTAAATATTTGAAAAAATTACATAATCGTTTTGGAGATTGGCTTTTAGCAATTGCAGCTTATAATGCTGGTGATACACGTGTTCAACAAGCTATTAATTTATCCAATGGTAATAAAGATTTTTGGGAAGTTAGCCGCTATTTACCAAATGAAACTAAAAATTATGTCCCTCGGGTAATTGCAGCTTTAACAGTTTTAAAACAGGAAAATTTAATAGTTTCTTTGCCTCCCTCAGTCCAAAATGGTGTGGCAAGTTCTACTATTAATAATGCTAATAATATGGGCGTCAAAATTATTGATTAAAAGTTTGTAATTTCAGAATTTTATTTTTTATCTTCGTTGAAGTTTAATAATTTAATTAAATAATCCGCCAAAGCCAAAAAATCCTGGTAAGCATTGCTTTGCCGCCCCATACCGCTTAAAATATTGCTTTTGCCCCAATAATATAAATGGGAACTGTGCCGAATGCTAAAAGGTAATAAATGGGCGTTCGGATATTGTTTCAAAGCTTTTTTAAATTCTTGTTTTAATGCTTTAGAGGTTGGGTGATTGGAATCTATTTCATTATTTATTAAAGCCAAAATTTTGATGGATGAATTGAGTTGATTTATATAATTAAAAGTTTTATGAATAATTTCCGCTTCCAGCCCCAAAGCCAAAGGTGATAAATTAATAGGCACTAAGCAATAATTTAAATTACTAACCGAATAAATTGAAGAACCATTTAAAGAAGGCGGATAGTCATATAATATAAAATCATAATTTTCATCTGCTTCTTCTTCTAGCTCTTCAGAATTAATACATTTTAAATTTAAAGATTTTTTTTCAGTTTTAATAACGCTATCCAAAATTCTTTTTAAATGTCTTTCAGGGTCTTCATCTACTAGTAAGACAGAGTAATTTAATTCAGACAATAAAAGCCCAAGATGAGCAGTCACGGTAGTTTTCCCGACTCCTCCTTTGCAAGCAAAAACTCCTGCTTGAATAGAATTATTTTTTTGTTTATTTTTTATTGAATAATCAAGCGGATAAAGCCAGTTAATGTTTATTTTGGTCTTTTTTGGATTAGAAATATTATTTTCTAAAAGCCCTAAGACAATTTCTTTGTCAGGATTAGCCTTTAAGAAAAATTTTACCGTTTCAGAATAACCTTTATGAGTGATGAAAAGACCGCCAGCAAACTCTTTGGCTTTGGGAGAAGATAAAAAATGATAAAAATTTTCTATTGAAGGCAAGTTTACGGTTTTATTTTTCCAATTATTAACTTCAACTACATACTTTTGCTCATTTATTTCCACTGAAAAATAATCTTTAAAGCTTATATATTTAGGTAAGTCTTGAGTTTTTAGTCCTTGGGCATGAAAATATTCTTTTACTAAATCAGCAGAGGATTTGTTTAAGCTTAAACCTAGCATTATAAAATTAAGAAATTATCCGCTCTAAAAGCGATTTGTGAATATAAGTAAACTTTAATTATAACTTATAATTCGTTCGGATTTTTAGTAACTAAATTTCTTTGAAAAACAAATAATTTTGAATCTTTAATTTTATTTTTCAAACCATTGACCCAATCAGCTATGAGCATGTTTTTCTTGCCAGTCGGTAAAACTTCTTTTAGCTCTAATAAACCATCAATTAGCTGAATATAAACTTTTTTATCTTTAAAAATAATTTCCCCTAACTCAGCGGGCTTAATTTCTCCAGGAGCCACCAAATGAGAATCCGCTTTGTGAATTTTAATTTGTCTTTCGATTAAATTATTATTTTGGTCAAAAATATCAAAATTAACACTAGGCCAAGGATTTAAAGCTCTGATTTTGCGCTCTAATTCAATTACATTTATTTTTGGCCATTCAATTAAACTCATTTCTTTGGTAATTTTAAAAGCATATTTAATTAAATTTTCATCAGTTGGTTGTGCCTGAGGCCTAATTAAATTTTGTTTATTATTAATAATTGTTTCAATTAAAAGTTCAGTCCCCACTACAGATAATTTTTCCGTTAGTGTCTGAGCAGTTTCAGTGTCTATAATATCGATAGCCCGAGTGGCCAAAACTGATCCTGTGTCTAAACCTTTTTCGGTTTGCATGATGGTGATGCCAGTTTGAGTATCGCCACTTAAAATAGACCATTGAATGGGAGCGGCTCCGCGCCAACGAGGCAATAAAGAAGCGTGTACATTCCAAATTCCCCATTTTGGTATATTTATAATTTCTTGGCTTAAAATCTGCCCAAAAGCAGCTGTAATCATAAGATCAGGCTTTAAAGCTTTAATTTCTTCAATTAAATTCAAATCATGAGCTATTTTAATTGGTTGCCTGATGGGTAAATTATGCTTTTCGGCAAATTCTTTAACAATCGGCTTAATTAATTTTTGTCCTCGTCCAGCAGGTTTATCGGGCTGAGTAATAATCATAATTGGTTTTAAATCAGCCTCAATCAAACCCTGCAAACTTAAAAGGGCAAAATTGGGTGTACCAAGAAAAATGATTTTTAAATTTTCCAGTTTCATTAAGTCCACCCTAATCCTTGCTTCGCGAGCATTCTAAATTATTAGTAAATACTTAAAAGATCTCTTCTTTAATCCTATTTCTTATCAGCAGCAGCTAATCTTTTTAAAACTTGGTCGGTTATATCTTTACCGCCGTAAAAAGTCATATTTTTTGACATTACTAATGATAAGATTGATTAGCAGCTTCATCGCTAATTGCTTTTAAAATCTTGGCTTCTAAGTCATTTCTCAAATTTGAAATCATTGAGTCGACTTTTTTCTTATCAACTTCTAATTTAGCTTGAGCTACTTTTGCCTTTTCAGTTTTTTGAGCTTCAGTTAAGGCTTTATCTTGTTTTACTTTATCAAGATCAGTTGCTAAAGTAGTAAAAGTTTTTTGTAAGCCTTCCCGAGCATCAGTTATTTTTTTCTGAGCTTCAAGGGAAGCGGGATATTTTTCTAAAATTTTCGCATTGTCAATGATTCCAATTTCACCAGCAGCCTTAGAAGGTTGAAATACACCCAAAGACATAACAAGTGTAAATACGATAGCCAAATTAATTTTATTATTCATGATTTTAGATTTATTCTCCGATTGAAATTTTAATTTTCTTTTTAATTATAAATTAAAGTTGCGAACCCGCATTAATATGAATTCGTCCACTCCAAAAACTTTTGCTATCCGCCCTTAAAAGAGGAATACCATAATCAATTCTCATTGGTCCTAACATTGGGATAGTCAATTCTAAGCCCACCCCAATCGAAGAAGCAAAGGATTTACGGCTGTAAAGGTCATTAAGGCGACTTTGTCCAATTACTAAACCTAAATCATTAAAAAATACTAACTTTGTATCTTTAATCGGATTTTTAGGAATTACTAAAGGAATTGAAAATTCAGCCGTATTGGTCATCATATTGGTTCCAATTCCAATATCTCTAAATTGTCTATAGCCTCTCATACCATAAGGGCCGCCCATTTTCAGATTACGAAAACCAGCCACATCTCCCATTAAGCCTTCAGCATGAAAATTATTTTTGAAATACCAACCATCTTCAGTTAATCGCTGATAACGTCTTAAGTCCATACCCAAAGAGCCATATGAGCCAGCTCCGCCCAATCCAATAGAAGGACCACCAAAAAAGGTATTTCTCCAGCCCGAACCATAATCATCAAAACTACGATAAACCAAAGTTGGTGCTGAATCTATATAAAAACCATCTTTTAATTGCTTATTTCTTAAACTTTGAGCTTCTGACCGAGCGTCCGCTAAAGATTTTCCTTCTTTCTGAATTTCGGTAATTAAAGTATCTTTGGCATTATTTCCAAAATTTGTTACCTGATTGGAACTAACGGCAATACCATTTTGTAAAGCCCATCTCTTTTGTCCATCATGTTTTTCAGCTCCCCATTTTAAAGGCTGAGATACCATAACCCCACCTCGAACGGTTCTCTGCACCGCTGAATCAACAATCCAACTTCCAAACTGCTGAGCTGAAGAATTAATAGATAAAGATTTATCACTATCTCCAATAAAAGGATCTGAATAATTTGCTCCAAAAGTATAATTAGCTCGACGTGCAAAACGACCACCAGTGTCCCCATCAATTGCAGTTAATAAGCCAGTTCCAGCTTGTGCGGTAAGGCTTAAGTTTTCACCTTGTCCTCTAAAATTAGGCTCAGTATAACTAACATTTCCAAAGACCCCATTAAAACTACCAATTCCAGTTCCAACACTTAAAGCTTTGGTTCTTTGTTCTTCCAATTTAAAAGTAACAATATGCTTCTCTGGATTGGTGGGAGAAGGTTTAATCTCTCTTTTTACATCCTTGAAATAACCAGTCTTTTGAAGGCCTTCCATAAACTTAATAATATTTTCTTCATTATAAGCTTTACCTTCTTTCAGAGAGGGTGGCACAATTCGATCTAAATAGCTTTTCTGAGTTCTAGTATTTCCTTCAAATTCAATAGCTTCGATTTTTCCTTCATCAATATTAATCGTCAAAAAGCCGTCTGGATCAAAGTGCAATTCATTAACAGCAGCTAAAATATAACCTTTATCGTGGTAAATTTTTTCAATTTTTTCAACCGCTTTTCTAATTTGACTACTACTACGTGGCATTCCTATTAAAGGAGTTAAAAATTGCTCTATATCATTTTTCTCTACTAAATCATTACCCTTAATAATTAAACCGGTAATTGGTCTATTTTCAACAACTTGAATTTTTAGCAAAATACCTTCTTCACCTTGAGGAATCGGAATAGCCAGTAATTTATCTTTGTCAAAATAGCCTAAATTATTTAAAGCTTGCAAATCATATGATATTTTCCGACGGCTAAACTTGGTGCCTGTTTTGGTTTTTAAGCTATTTAAAATAACTTCTGTTGGAACTAATTGATTGCCCGAAACCTGAATTTGCTGAATGGTAATCGGCTTATCAAAGTTGCCAATTGATTGATTTGGGTCGGCAGCTTCCTGTTCGGTGATTTCTTGGTCCGAGATTTCTTCTAAGGGATTGGTCAAATTTTTATCAGTTTCGGCTGATTTGACATTTAAAGACGAAAAAGAATTAGTAAATAATAAACTAATAAAAAATAGATTAAAGACTGAAACTTTGCGGAATTGGTTTTTCATAT
>JAAFJH010000077.1 GCA_013298875.1 Synechococcales cyanobacterium bin2.concoct.b11b12b14.033 | reverse complement strand
TCCCCCATTTAACTTATTTTGTCTGAATCACAGATGGACACAGATAAAAAGATGACACAGATACTTTAGGATTTATACTCTCTCTTTTAGAAAGGCTTTTATTTGTTGTAGAAAAATTACAAGAAAATTATTGGAACTAATTTTTAAATTAAGTCTTTCAGCTCATCGATGGTTAAATTCACTTTTTTCAAAATATTACTAGGAGTACCTTTTCTAATTTCCTTATGATTTGGAATTATTATACTTCTATTCATTTCTAAATTATGCATAAAAACATGGCTTCCGGTCTGATGATCAACATAATAGCCAATTCGCCTTAATGCTTTTATTAATTCTCTACCCGAAAAAACTTTACTCAAATATTCACCTCTAAAGAACGAGTATAAGTACCTGAAGTTAACTTTATTTGATTCAATTTCTCTAGGCCTTGCAAGTAACAAATAATAGCTTCTCTCGCATTGAAAATAGCTTCCTTTTCAGTATGTCCTTGAGTATAACAACCATCTAAAGCAGGAACAGTAACGCTAAATCCATCTTCATCTTTTTCTAAAATAATATTAAATTGCATAAAATACTTTTGGATAATAATTTCTCGATATATAAATTGTACAAATAATAATTCTCTTTAGATTATAAATTGATATAAATTCAATCGTACAATTTACAAAGAAATTAAAGAAAATTATCGTTTTAATTTATAGCTTGCCTTCGACTTAATGCCAATTAGCCTTTTGAATAATAATTTTCTCACATTTAGAGCTTTTGACCCGCTATTTCTTTTTTTAAGTATGTTTATTTTTTATATTTTTATTTTATGATTGTTCAAATATGTATTTTAAATTAATGAATGTCTGTCAAATTGCCGATTTCTGCTTTTATTATTACTTTAAATGAAGAAAATAATATTCGAGAATGTTTAAATAGTTTGTCTTTTTGCGATGAAATTATTGTGGTGGATTCAGGCAGCAGTGATTTAACCTGCAAAATAGCGGCTGAATTGGGCGGAAAAGTAATATTTAATACATTCAAAGGTTATACTGATCAAAAACAATTTGCTCTTGAGCAATGCACCAATGAATGGGTTTTATCGGTAGACGCAGACGAAAGAGTTAGTAATAAATTAGCTGATTTTATAATTAATAAATTTGCTGCTCTGAATGAGAATATAGAAATTAATGGTTATGAATTTAGACGTTTGCATTATTTTATGGGTAGTTTTATTCAGCACTCGGGGCTTTATCCGGATTATAAATTAAGGCTTTTCCGTAAAAGCAAAGGTTTGGTGGCTGGCGAAAATATACATGAAATTATCAAAGTAGAAGGCCAAAGCCAAAAAATTCCGCTTGATTTATTACATTATTCATGGGCAAATTTGCAAGATTTTTTCACAAAGCAAATTAAATATGCGGAAAAAGTCGCTTTTAATAAGCATTTGGCTGGCCAAAAAACTAATATTTTTGATATTCATATTCGTGCTTGGTTTAGTTTTATTTATCGTTTTTTTATTAGATTAGGTTTTTTAGATGGTTTTAATGGCTTAGTTGTATGTGCAGGAGCTGGGATTTTTACTTTTTATAAATATTGTTGGCTGAATTATTTAAATAAATTTTATTATGGAAAAAGTCGTTTTTTGTCTGGTTGGGCTTTCAGACCGCTCAAAAGTTTTTATCTTTGGGGGCATAATTTTAGACTTTGGCTTTATGATAAGCAAATACTTAAAAAAAATAAACTTGCTATTCCAGTCATTTCGGTCGGGAATTTGTCGGTTGGTGGTGCCGGGAAAACTCCTTTTGTCATTTGGTTAGCCAAACAAATATCTGAGCTTGGTATTCAAAACTTGGCGATTTTGAGCCGAGGCTATAAAAGTATTTCTGCCAAATATCCTAAAACAAAGCCTTTATTGGTAAATTTGCAAACTGAAAAAGCGGCCCAAATATATGGTGATGAGCCGGTTTTGATGGCGGAAAGTTTAATTGAATATAATATTAATATTATTACTTGCCCGCAGCGTTATTTAGCGGGTTTAATGGCTCAGAATGAATTAGCGGCTCCCTTGGCTATTTTGGATGATGGTTTTCAGCATATTCAACTAGAGAGAGATTTGAATATTTGTTTAATTGATTGTAGTGATATTGATTTTAAATATGCCTTGCCCTGCGGTTCCAGAAGGGAGCATTTAACTGAATTAAAAAGGGCTAATATTTTTGTATTGACACGCAGCAAGCAAAATCCAGTAATTTGCCGCAAATATATTAACTTACTCAAAAATTTATATCCAACTAAAAAAATATATTTGCTAGACGAGGAAATTAGCAAATTCACTTTAGGTTTAAGTCCGATTGAAGAATATTTAAACGATAAAAAAGTTTTGGCATTTTGTGGTTTGGGCAATTCAGCTCAGTTTTTTAGGGCTTTGGAAGACAAAGGTTTAAAATTACAAAAAACTATAATTTTCCCCGATCATTACCACTATAAGACATCCGATAAAGATAAATTATTGGCTGAAATGAAAAATTCGGAATCCCAATATTTAATTACCACCCTAAAAGACGGTATTAAGCTAAAAGACTTTGATTTTGAAAATAAATTAAGAATTGCTCATTTGGAAATACGGGGACTAAAAAGCCCAGAAAATGATATAAGTATAGAATTGAATAATTTACTCGGATCAGTTATATTCGACAATTTGAAAAGTTGTAAAGAGGCTCAGGAAATTGACTAATCAGAAAACGCTATACAATGAAATGCCCGAAGTGGAATTGATAGTTAAGTGCCAGCAAGGCGACCGACAAGCCCTGGAAGTTTTAGTTAAACGTTATCAGAAAATAGTTTTTTCAATACTTTATCAGTTGGCTCCCGATTGGCATGATATTGCAGATTTAGCCCAAGAAGTTTTTATTAGAGTTTATCGCCATATTGGTAGCTTAAGAAATCCAAAAACTTTTAAAGCTTGGCTCAATCAAATTACAATTAATCTTTTTTATGATGAACTTCGCAAAAGGCCTCGTAAAATTTCGACTATTTCTTTGGATCGTTTTTCAGATGATGACGATGAACCAATTAAAGAATTCCCCGACTTGAGCCAGGGGCCTGATGAAATCGTCTTAAATCAAGAATTATCCAGTTTCATTCGCAAAGCTATGGATGAATTACCGGAACAATTTAGAGTTGTTATAGTCTTAAGAGAATTACAAGGACTAAGTTACGAGGAAATTGCTGAATCTTTAAATTGTGAATTAGGAACAGTAAAATCTCGCATTGCCAGAGCTAGAGCCAGACTTCAAATTATGCTGAAAAATTATGTTGACCGTTTACCTAAAAATCAGAACAATAAAGTGCTTGGAACTTTAAAATCAGCCGTTTCTTATTAAATTTAATTAAGCTTAATAATTATGAATATTTACGAATTACAAAAAATATCTGAGTTTTTAGACAGTGAAAGTAATGAGCCTTTAATGGTGAAAGCCCTAATAGACAATAATGCTGAATATGGCAAAGCTTATTATAATTTACAAATTTTGTCATCGCATTTAAAGCAAGAATTTAATGCCGAAACTTTTTTAGCTAAGCCAGAAAATAATGTCAGTCAATTTTGGTCTAAACTTAATCAAACTCTTGAAAATCAAGAACAAAGCTTAAGTTCAGTTTTAAAATTGTCTTTGGGTAGTTTGCCAGCTGAATTGGATAATCTAGATTTATGGACTAATCTGGAAAAGAAATTAAATACTGAAGTTTTGCCTTCGCTTCAGGCTGAAAAAGAAAAAGTAAATTTCGCAAATAATACTGATAATTTAGATTTAACCGAATTATTGAAAACTGCTTATTCCTCGGCAGAGAGTATTGTTAAAGAAGAAGATTTTAATGATTTTTGGCAAAAAATAAATACTGAATTAAATTCTCAATACCATTCAGAATTATTTACCGAAGATGAAAATTTTAAAAACTTGACGGATAAAGAAAAGTTTTTTATAGGTTTAAATCAATTATTAGACGGCCAATTTAAATCTGCACGCAAAGCTGAAATAGCGAATAATCATTTATTAGAATGTGCTGACTGCCGCAAACTTTATTTAGCATTTTCGAAGCAAAGCCAAGTTTTGAAATATAGTTTTCAACTGACTGAAAGAGAACAAAAAAATATAAATTCAATCTGGACAAATTTAGAAGAAAAACTATTTCCGCCAAAATCCATAGTTAAGTTTGATAAAGCGGAAGGTTATTAAATTAGCCTACTAATCCTAATTAAAGCTTTATTAACCTAAAGAATAAAGACATAGATAAAACTTTTGATTAATAGAAAGACACTAAACCGTAAAGGTAAGATTTAGATAATTAATTTATAACTTATTTATCATGAACAGAAAATCAGATTTATCAAGTTTAGCGTTGTTAAGTTTAGCTTTGCTTGCTTCGCCTGATACTGACTCAATAGCAAAAGGAATTAGTGAATCTGGCGAGAAGCAATCTAAGACAGAACAGGCAGCCGTGTTAACCTCAATTGATGAACAAGTAATTGCTTATAATGAAATGACTATGGCTTACCCGAGTGATTCTGGCTCTGGAATTTCAAGACCTAATCAGCAGGGTGGAGGACGTGGTATTACTAGTATGGCTATTGGTGAAGAAGGTGGCGGTGGCTATCCGAGACCTAGATATAATCCAAATAATCCTCAAAATATGCAAACTTTAGCCTATCCTGAAGGAGGAATGGGTTATCACCAACCTCAAAGAATTAAACCATTACCTCCAGGTTTTAATAGACCGAACAATAATGTTTATTATAGATTAAATCCAGCTCCATTTAATGCAAATGGACAAAATGTAATACCCATGTAATATGTTGCTCAAAGTTCATAATTTTGTGATTGAAAACCAAAAGAAAAAATATACAAGTTATCAAGATAGCCCGCAAAATGCCCAATTTATTAGTAATGAGCTTAAAAGTAATTTATTAATTGGTTCGGATCTTTTTGTGGGTTTAGGTAATTTTGATTTTTATAATAGTAAAAAAGAATTTTTGAAAAACCTAAAAGCTAACTCTAATCCTGAAGGCGGCTACTATGAAGAATAAGCTAATTGGATTAATTGGTGCTGAGGATGATTCAATTATTAGGCACTTAAGTTTATTGATTGAAAGCCAAGGAAACCGAGTAGTTTTTATTAATAGTGAGGAATATCCTCAAAAAACGACTTTATCAATGGCAAGCTGGATGCAGTCAGCTAATGGTTATAATTTAGCGGAAGTAAATAATTGGATTGTGCGGAGTATTTATTTAAGCTTACCGGTTTTTGAATTACCAGACGGAGAGTATGGAGTTTTTCAGGATTGGAGAGCCCAATATTTAGCTGCCAGAGAAAGTTATGCCTTAATTGTTTCTTGGTTAAAATGGTTAGAATTTAATGGCAAGCGTATTTTAAATCCGCTCTCAAGCTTTGATTTGCACTTTTTAAAGCCATTTCATATTGAGCATTTAAGAGCCAAAGGCTTTCCAGTTCCGCAAAGTTTATGTAGTAATGATTCCGCTCAGGTTAGAAATTTTATTGAATCTTTTGACCGTATAATTTATAAACCAATTGCTGGCGGAGCTTATTGCCAAGAAATTGATAAAAATAATTTAAACTCTCAAAAGCTAGAAACCTTGAGAAATTCACCTGTTATTTTTCAGGAATTAATTGAAGGCGACAATATCAGAGTGACTGTTGTAGGCGATAAAGTTATTTCTTCCGCTTTGATTGAAACAGAAGCTTTGGATTATCGGGGAAATGAGAAGAGTTTGAAATCGATTGAATTACCAACGTGGATTAAAGAAATGTGTGTGCAAGCCTGTAAAGAAAGCGGCATGCTTTATTCGGGGATTGATTTAATTCAAAACTCAGCTGGTTATACACTTTTGGAGTGCAATCCGGCACCGATGTACTTAGGAATTGAAAAAAATTTGGGTCATAATATTTCCGAAGCCATTTTAAATTTCATTTCTAATTAACACAATTAGAGTTAAAGGGAAAATGTTTGTCTAAATTTAAATATGTAAGTCGTTCAAGATAATTAAAACCTAAAGTAATATAAATACTTAGTTTATTCATTTTTGTTAACCAAAGAAGAAAAAAGCACTTCATATTTCCTTTCAATTTGCTCATGAAAAGAAAGTGGTAAATTTGCCCAATCTCTAATTTCAACTAAAATCGGTATATTGCTTTCTTTTATACTTTCAACCAAATCAATAAATTCTTCATACGGCATGGCTTTTAAGCTTTTAGTTCTTATTACTAAATCCAAATCACTTCCTGCGTGGGCAGTACCATTTACTCGGCTACCATAAGCCCAAACTTCAACAGGAGTTTTTAACTTTTTAAATAATTCTAAAAGCAATTGTCGGTCTTTTTCGCGGATTAACATTTTATTTTAAATTTTGCTGATTAATGATAATTGCTAAATCTTGAACGTCTTCGATGAATTGAGGCAATAACTTCAAAGTTTCTTCCGCAAAGCCAAGTCCATAATCATGAGCAGTTGTATTTCGATTGTCTCTGTATACTAGCCATCTTTCACAAGCTTCAGGATTTATAATACTATGCAAAGTAGCATGCCGAAAAATATCTTTGAAAGTAAGCATATCAACCGCTTTGGAAGAATGAAAATAAGGCTTTAATGATTTTTTTAGTAGTTTGCCACTTTGCTCAATAATAATTTCAAACTCTTTAATACAAGCTGATCGATACATGTCATAATCTATTTCTTTTGGATCAGCTTTTTGTAATAATGCAAAGGCTTTTTTCAGTGTCTCAAGGCATCTTTCCAAATATTTAGTATCAATAATATTCATCATCTGCTTATTATAAACTATTCCGGCTAAACATTAATGACGGTATTGGCTTGGCTGGCAAAGCTTTCATCGTGGGTAATAACAGATAATTGTGCATCTGCATAAAAACTATGAGTATATTTTAAAGGTTCATAAAATAAATCCATTTGATTATTTTCCATTTCGATTTTATTTCTACATACTTTTATAGCTTGTTCTGATTTATCAATTCCAATCCAGCTTCTTGATAATTTTTGAGCCTCTCTTATTGTTGTACCAGAACCACAAAAACAATCGAGTACAATACTATTTGCATTAGAAGAAGTTTTGATAATTGTTTGTAATAACTCGGCATTTTTTTCAGTCGGATAAACTGGATACTGAGGGTCTTTGAACTCCCAAATATCTTGTAGCTTTTTACCTTCTTTTTCATCAGCAAAAATTGCTAAGAATTTTATTTGTATAATTTCCTTTCAACAATTTTGATATAGTCGGACAGTGTTGTCGCATCAACTCCTGTTCTGTAATACCATACTTCTTTATAGGTTTTCCACCCTGTTCTATTTCCCTCTTTATTGTGAGTATCAAATTCTTCTTTGGTTAGTAAAACATTTCTTTTACCATTATTGTTCAGCTCCATTTTAACTTCACAAATTATATGACTGTGATCTTCAATCAATACTTTAATTAGATCTGCAAAGCGTTGAGATAAAGGAATTGAATTTTTTATAGAAGGATTTGCTATCTTTACACTAATTTTACTACGATCAATAAATTGTGAATTGGACTCATCTAACTTGCCTCCAATCAGAGTGAATAACAGGCAGGCTTTATAAAACTCAACAACATAAAATTCAGTAGAATTTATTCTCTTTAGAACCTGTTTACAAATTTTTTCTATGGTTATAGCGTCTGTGTTTTCAAATGAAAAGATTGCTAATTTATTTTTCTGAGAATCCTTGTCATTATTTTGATATTGATATGCTTTTTTTGCACGGTCAATAGTACCAATACCTATTTTACAAACATCTTTTATCTTATGTTCGTGAATATATAGAACTTGATTCTCGTTATTTGTAGCCATTTTGTTAGATTTGATACAAAAATTCTCTTAACACCAATACACTCATAATGTTATAATCTCTGTAAGATTCACAATATTTTTCATACATTCTGCTATAATTTAAATGACCATCGAGCATTAGAATTTTTTCAGCTTTTAAATTTGGCATTTGCAAGATTGACATTGCATCGTTGAATTGAGCATTTTGATGCCCTCCAAAATCTGTTAAAAACTTTGCTTCACCAATTACATATTTATTATTAATACGAGCAATAAA
>JAAFJH010000076.1 GCA_013298875.1 Synechococcales cyanobacterium bin2.concoct.b11b12b14.033 | reverse complement strand
AGAAAATAAAACAAATGGTAAAAAGATAAGATGTTTTAGTTATCAACAAAACGAACAGATATTTGCAGGACAAAGTCCAATTGCTTGTTTTATTGATGAATCGGGAGAAAAGACCAAGAAAAGAAACGCATCCAATACCTTAACGTTGCATAAGATGAATGAAATCATATCTAGAATTGGTCGGAATGGAGCTTGTAAAGGTAAATTTGTGATTGTGATGGCTTTTACTTTTATTTTTGAGGATTGGATCAGACAATTAATAAAGAAAGTACGACAAGGGAAGTTTATTGTACCTTTCATTCATCCAGATAGAACTTGTGCTAAATTGATTGAAGGAATCACTTCTGCGGATAACCCTTACCTTAATAAAGAACAACAAGCATTCGCTAGAGTTTTCTTTGAATTAACTGATCAATTTGATGAAATTAAAAAAAGACAAGATGGAAATGACCTAGAAGATCCTTTATCGGTATTTCCTGAATATAATCGTCCTTACAGAATGACAGTAGATGAGGTTGAACTCGTTAAAGAAAGAGCCAAGAAAGAGTCTGGCTGGATGTTTCTGGAGGGTATTGATCCCGGGTTAAGGGATTATTGTTCTGTTTTATTCTGTCTCGTACATCCACTAGAAGGACTTTTTATTATCGATCAAGTAGCGGAGCCTAACCTTACCCTTGATGAAATTGCGTATAAGATAAAAACAAAAGAAACCCAATTAGGCTTCCCGATGAGAGTTACTCGTATATTTGACCCGAACCATATTAAGAAAACCACACAAGAACAAGGAGTATCTAATCTGCAAAGATGGCAACAAGTTCAATTAAACGGGATTCCCTGCCCAGTTCGAGATAGATCATATGATAGTATATTTACCATGATAAAAAAAGGGTTACTGAAATACTCCCCTATATGTGTTAGATTAGATAAAGAAATAGAAAATCATAAAAAAGACGAATATGGTATCCCGCAAGATAAAGGAGGAGATGATGCTATAGATAGCATGAGATATTTAGTGAATTGGTATCATTTTCATTACTGGAAGAAATATCATGCCACCGATGAAGAAACAGGGGAAGATCTTATGCCTACATGGAAGAAAGAGTTTGAATTTGCTAAACAAGAAGCACTCGCAAGAAAAGCATCCATGACATCTAAAAATATTAGAGACACGAATGTATTTGGTTCCCTTTTATCCTCAGATTCTTTTGAAACCGATTATTTTTCATTTAGTTAAATTCACAAAAATTTTTAATTATTTGCTCACACTTCTTACAAGAGAAGAGCGTAAAGCCCACTTCTTTAGGTAGGGATATAAGCTCTGTGGAAAAAGTAGGCTCGAAGCCGTGTTTTTCTGTTATAATAATTAAGTTCTTTGGAAAGAACGCTGAAAACTGAAAGCAAAGTATAAGGTTCACCAATCAATCCCATTGGTGGTAAAACTTTGAGGCTGGTTATAAAGCTAGAAAGAAATTTCAAGCAGCCATACTCCAACGAGTAAACCAGAAAAAACTGAACTTTGGTTCATAGGATGGGGCACATCCGAATCTAAGCTTGTGGAGAACTAATCCTCTGGATTAAGGATCTTTGATTCTTGATTTAAGGTTTTTCTGTGATGCAAGAATCCCTTCCTAAAGGCAAGGGAGTGTCAATTTGCTTATACCTTGCATATTTTCTTCTCACTTTCCCAGCAAAATACTTGCCTGAAAGTTCTTGTCCCCAATCCCATCCTATCCAAGAAGCCCACTAAATACTTTCATTGTTCTGAGCTTCTAATTTTTCAATTTATTGTTTCATTGTTTTTAATTAAATAGGGATTTGTTTCTTGAATTTTTTTAATTAAAGGAGCTATCCATTCAGCTTTATCATACTCAGGCACAGACATAAATATATTGCAAGATTTTTTACTATAAGGATCTGAATTTAATTTTTCAAAAATATTTTGTACTTGTATTTTGGATAAGAAATTACCATCTTTGTCTTCAATTTTATCTATAAATATTGTACTGGGAGGAGGTAATTCTTTTAAATCAGGTAATTCAAAATCAAAACAATAGAGCGTATTACCTGTACGTGTATTAATTATTTTCTCTATTAATCCATTCTTATCAAAAGATACTTTAAGTGATTTTCTATCCTTAAATTTCTCATAATAATCCTGAAATAGTTGATAGGTATCTGTGATTAACCAGATTGAATTGTATGATTTTGATAACTTAATATTCGGATGTTTATTATTTAATACCTGTATTACAGTATTCGCAATAGCGGTAGTCATACCTGATTTCCGAGGGTATGTACTGACAATAATTTCAAAACAATCACCAGTATTTTTCCCTAATTCTTGTAACTCGATCTCTAAATCTGAAAATAATGTAGTTGATGTCATGTTGGAGATTGATTAGTATGTTTAATATATCATATATTTGATTGAAATTATTAATCTTCAATCACACAAACATAGCGAGGTGCTGAATAGTTAGTCTCAGATAGGCAAGTCATAGAATCAGTCGGGGTATATTTGCCCGTTATCTTGTCTAATATGTAATATTTCTCCTTATCAGTAAAGTGGATTAAAAATTCAGTTCTATTCTCACTACTGTCAATTAAATAGCATTTAGAATTTTCAGCTTTACATGCTAGTGGTAAAAGTATTAACATGCAATAAAATAGTATTTTCATTATCTTTTGTCTCCTTCCCTGATTAATTGCAACTGTTCAGGAATTCTATTCGTAACAAAATTAACCTTTTTGTTTGTTCTTTCACTCATTTCAGTTAAAGTATTATAAAACCTTAATGCATTTAATTGAATTTTCTTTAAATTCATAAAAACAAGTATTATACTTATAAAGATAGTTATCAATATGATGTATATTAATACAGATAGTAATATGTGGTAGTATCTATTCATAGTTTCTTTGCTTAGGATGTACTTCTATATACCCTAATAAAATTAAAAAATAACTTATTTTATTTTGATTATATTTAGGTCTGGATTTATTCTATATTTTTCTTTCTTGAATTTCCTCTTATAGGTACCTTTGTTAGGGTTATCTTTGCTAGGTGTAAAGATAGCAGGAACTTCAACTATACTACCATCATCAAAATATTGATTATAATTATGATCCGATACATACCCTTCAATCTCTACTGGCAAGAAATCAAATTGACCATTCACCCATACATTTTTTAAAAACTTTTCAATATAAATAGACTTAGCTTCTGCTAATATTTCTGGCACCACATAAGCGGTATTACTATCATGTACTGTTAGGGGTAATCTTGCTCTATCGATCCCAAAATTATCATGAAAACTTTTCTGTATATCCCGTACAGCTGTCTTTACACCTATCGCTATAGCTCCCGCTATCTTTACTGAGTAAATAGACTTAGCGTTAGGGTAATTATCTTTATGAATATCATCAATATAAAATCTCGCTAAATGATTTAAAGGTCCCGTTACCCCAAACTTTCTAATAGCCTCTCTTTCTTGAGAGTCTTTTGCTCTTATGTATTGTTGGTATCGATTTTTAACTTTGTTTTGGATTTCCCTTTTCTCTTTTGTCCAAGTATCAAATACTCTCTCGCAATTCAAAATTAATTTTTTTGCTCTATCATCCGAAACTTCTTGTGCGAAATCTGTCTTGAACAACATTTGAAGTTTCTTCACCCCCGTTATAAAACTATGATCTTCCGGACAAGGATCTTTATATACATTAAAATAAGTTAATGTTTTTGAGCATTGTCTTATTAACTCGGCTTCTGGATCTTCATTCTTGTATCTTTCAAGCAACTCATCATAATCCATATCGTAATACATAGCGGCAAAGAAAATATGTTGATCTTCTGCTTTAAGGGATTCGAGTGCTATTTTGGGCTTTGCGTAATCGATAACTTTGATTAACTCAATTGCACTTAAATCCATATCAATCTTTACCATTCCGGGAGGTACATGGTAGAGGGATTTTAATTCTCTTGAAAGCTGCTGCACATTAATATTTCGGGAGCTAGATCTCCAATTAGCAGGACCACTGAAATTATAGGTAGTCGCCACTGTATTGTCGGATCTTAAATAACAATCCCTAGTCATTTTAGTTAGGGTTTTTGTTAATAGAGCATATCGGGCTTTGTATTCTAATAATAAATCTATTACAGGATATTCACCTTTTACTGATTGACTTTTTAAAGTCTCATATGTAGTATCCTGCACATCAATACCTAGTTTATTTAATGCTGCCTTAACATTAAAAGAACTACTTAGCTTAGGGGGCTTTAAATATTTGTCTTTATTCTTATTCTTCCAGTGATGATAGGCCAATTTGATTGAGTGATTTTGTTTTGTATCACGTATTATCTTGTACGCAGTAGTAGCGGAAGTAACCCCACATAAACCCCCTGTATCTTTACTGACTCGCATTTGGGTAAATTTCTTAGTCATGTCCGCATCACTAATAGATACTTGTGGTAGTTCGTTAATTAGTTTTTTTTCAAACTCATCCAGTTCATCCGAGAAATCCCTTGTGTATCTTTTTAAATCCTCAATATTAATATATACCCCATATTTCTGTCCTATATAGGTTGTGGCTCCCAATTCATGGGTTAATTGAATTGCTTGTCTTACATATACATTCTTGGCTTCAAATTTTTTAATTGTCTCGACTTGTTTAGCATAAATATAAGGTAAATACTCTATATCTTCTTTAGCGTATTGGATCGCCTCAATCGGAATACCATTAATACATTCCCCTTTATCTCTACCTATAGATCTGAATCCCAATTGATATGTTGCGTTTAATTCCGCTAGTGTGTTGTCATAATTAGCTAAAAAGGAGTCCCACACATGCCCAATCGAGTAGGTCTTTACATTAATGTTATTATCTATCACATAACTTTCAAGTGCCAGTAATATTTTGTGAGATTCTTCTGGGTTTGTATGTATATTTAAAGATAGGCAAGCTTGTATTCTTTTATTGAGTTCTTGAATCAAGACAGTATCTAACTGTTGTATCTCTAAATACTTATCATTATTAAGATATTGAACTAGAGTTTCTAAAGAGGTATTTAGTTTCTGGAAAGCTATATCTAGATTAGCAGAACTCAGGAAAGATATTTGTACTGGTTTTTTTGAATTCAGGATTAGCGTTTCGGTTTGAGGAGGTATATAGTATTTCCAATCTTGATATTTTTTATCTAGCTTTATCTTTAAATACTTGTAACAAATAGCCCTTAAACTGAAACCTCTCATCTTCATACCATCAGTTTCTGTTTCTTCCATTTCATCAATATCTTCTTCATTCAATTCAATTGCATCTTTTTTATCAAAGTCCTCTACCGCTTTATCGGGACACATACCGCAAAGAAGCTTCTCTACTACCATTGTGTCCCATATCTGTCCTTTAAATAAAATAGGTAATATCCAGTCCTCTTTATCTTTCGGAACATTATGATTAGTTAAAGAAGGTTGGAAATCAAACATTATACAGTTGTGAAGAAGTAGCCCATTCGCTATGTAGTTTTCATTATTTGTACCAAAATTATACACCTTTCCCTTATAAGGGGTTTTTTCTATTGATAGAATTTGAAACCAATAAAAAGAGAGAATTTTATCTATTTTTGTTTTATTAATCCTCCACTGAGTTTGTTTGATTTTAGAGTATAAATGAATATTCTTCTCAATAATATCTATTATTTGAGTAATCCAATGTCTCTTAGGTACAACTCTTTTATTCTTAATATAATTAAATGTTTGTCTTGAGAAAGGAATATCATCATATTTTAGTCCTACAAAGGATCCTGCTGAAGTACCTGATTCAGTATAATCATACCTTATGCTCTTTAATCTGAAAAATGGATTTATTAAATCTATTACAGTATATGGAAGAAAATCTCTTGTATCAAATCTTAATTTTTTAATTTTGTCTGATTTATGACTTTTTGATAACTCAGCTAATTCTTGAATCTCTAATCTCTTATTAGAGGTAGGTAAAATATCCACCCCTGTTACAGTCGTGACAGCTAGTAATCCAATTTTCATACATAAAGATAAATAATAATCTTTAAAAGAAGGAGATGCTGTTGCTATCTGGATTGATAGACGAGTAATATGCCCATCTCCGTCTATCAATCCAGCCAAAAATGCTAATATATTATCCTTAGAAGATTGATACACTGTAGATAAATCTATAGAACTGTCAAATGAGGATTTATTACCCCATGGCACCCCTAAATCTATAAGCATATTTAATATAGTTATATCTGTAAATCTAACTCTAGTTAATGTTTTGTGTTGTTCCTTTTCCCCTATTTGTTCCTGTAGATTATATACTATACCTTTTCTGATTAGGTATTCCTCTACCCATTTAACCAAAACTATATCGGTATTACCAAAATACATATTTCTACATTGTTTCTTCAAACTACCATCTGAAAGCATTAAACCTGCAAAATAATAATCATCCTGACTATACCCATAATCTATAGTTCTTGCAGGGAGTTCAATAGGTCTTGCCAGAAAATCCCGTTTTTTAAATTTCTCTGAGTTGAAATACCCTATCTCATTATCTACAGAACCAAAATGAGGATGTTCGGGGGTAGATTTTGTATTACAACCATAAAGAGTTTTAAGTTCTATTATCTCTCCCTCATATTCTGTAACATTTTTATTTAGAATTGTATCTATTTGTGTATTACCTGTTACATGATTGAAATTGACTACTTTCTTTATATGTCCCTCAGATGTAACAGCACTAATATTAACTTGTCTTCCATCTGAAAGTAATATTTTGGTATCGGGCAAAAGACAATTTTGAGCAACAGTCCTATATCCTTGATTCGATAATTCCCTTATTTCTCTCCATGGGTCTTCTGGGTTTGCCCAAGCATCTATTTGTTTTGTCTCTGAAAGTTCTTTACCATTCCATGTCTTCCAAGTCAGGAGTCTTAATGTAGGGGTTAGATAGCGAGTTTGTGGTTGTCTGGTTCCTGCCGGGAAATAAGTCTCTGTGTCTAAAAAAATTAACTTATCGGTTTCATCTAATTGATATGTATATCCGTTCGTCTCTAACATCTTATATCTAATTGACAATTATGTATGTTTATTTTAAAGTTACAAAATCACTAAAATAATAAAGGGAATAATACCATAATGACAACTGAATTACAAATCATAGATGAAAGAACTATTCTAAACAAGTCTTTTAGAGTTTATGGGACTCTAGAAAATCCTCTTTTCTTAGCTAAAGATATTGCTTCATGGATAGAGTATGATTCGGATCATATTTCCGAATTATTAAACCTAGTAGATGATTCTGAAAAGACGAAAATTACAATAAAACCAGCAAACGGTAATGTCGAGTTTGGTGATTCCAAGAGAAATTTGCCTCCTATATCAAGATGGTTTGTTACTGAAGATGGGTTATATGAAATACTTATGTTAAGTAGAAAACCTATCGCAAAAGAATTCAAAAAAATTGTTAAGGAGATTTTAAAGTCTATCCGAAAACATGGAGCATACATGACCCCTAACACGATTGAACGTGCATTGACAGATCCAGACTTTTTAATTGAATTAGCTACAAAATTAAAAGAGGAAAGATCAAAAAGAAATCAAGCAGAGAATGAAGTAAAGATACTAGAGGAAGAAAGATTAAAAGCACTTCCTAAAATCCAAGTATTTGATTCGATCATTAATCAAAATGGTTTATTTAGTATTCGGAATACAGCTAAAACACTTCAAGTTCCAGAAAGAAGATTTATTGAGTTTTTAATAGACAAGAAAATTGTATTTAGAAATTCACAAAGCATACTTGAACCTTACTCAAAAACTATAGAAAAAAATCTGATGGAAATTAAATTAATTGAAACCGATAAAGGTGGAGCTAAATCTCAAGCTAAATTTACAGCAAAAGGGCAAGCTTGGATATCCTTGCTTGCCGATAAGTATTCTAATTATTTTTTGACTACTACTTCTTCCTCCCACAAACATAAGTAAACATTTTATAACCTGTACTATCAGGTGTAGCGGTGTAGAGTTTTGTAGGTTTATATTCCCCTTTCTCATCAGGTACAACAAAGAAGAAATTAGGACTTTTCCGACAATCAAATCCGGCATAAATAGGCTTACTGCCTTGATTTGTATGCTCTAGAAAGATAGCCATATAGAAGCCCTTATAACCCTCTACAGGTGTGATGGTTGTGTCTATTAAAATGATTCCTTCTTCTGTAAAGTCATTGACACTCCAACGGGCTAAAGCCACGAGGATTCTGAAGAAGTTAACTTAA
>JAAFJH010000075.1:7895-8314 GCA_013298875.1 Synechococcales cyanobacterium bin2.concoct.b11b12b14.033 | reverse complement strand
TCATCTAATTCAATTGCTTTATTGTAATTTTCGATAGCTTCTTCGTACTTACCTAGTTGATATTTGCAGTGACCCCTCTTTTCATAACTATACGAATCCTCTTTATCCAATTCAACAGCTTTATTAAAATCTATAATAGCTTTCTCATACTTGCCTAATTGATAATTACAATTTCCTCGATTACTGTAAGTTAAACAATCATTTTTACCTAGCTCAATTGCTTTACTATAATCTTCAATTGCTTCTTCATATCTCTTTAACTCTAATTTACAACAACCTCTCTGTTCATAACTATAAAAATCGTTTTCATCTAATTCAATTGCTTTATTGTAATTTTCGATAGCTTCCTCGTACTGATTTAATTGCAATCTGCAATCTCCCAGCATAGAATATGCAGTAGTAATAGTTTTATTAAAATC
>JAAFJH010000075.1:0-7885 GCA_013298875.1 Synechococcales cyanobacterium bin2.concoct.b11b12b14.033 | reverse complement strand
TTCTATTGATTCTTCATATCTTTTTAGCTGAAATTTACAATAACCTCTATATCTATAACTATGTAAATCATTCTTATCAAGTTCAATTGCTTTGTTATAATAGTTTACTGCTTCTTCGTACTCTTTTAATTTCAGTTTGGAGTAACCTATATTTGCATAACCTTTAAATACCGAAAGTTCAGTTTTATTACTCAATTCGAGAGCATAATAATAATCTTCTAAAGCTTCTTCATATCGTTTTAATGAGGATTTGCAATAACCCCTTAGTATATAAATTTCACTATTATTTTCATCTAACTCAATACTTTTATCATAGCTCTCAATAGCTTTTTCATATCTTTCCAGCTTACGATTACATTCACCCAGCCCTTTATAAGCTTCTACTATAAACTCAGTATTATCATTTACTTTAATTGCTTCCGTATAGTCTTCTATAGCTTCTTTGTAGTTTTTTAATGAGAATTTACAATAACCTTTTAGTATATAAATTCCAGATACGCATTTATCAAGCTTACCTACTTTATTAAAATTTGTGATTGCTTCTTCATACTTATTAAATCGAGTATAATTTAAAGCTTTATCGTAATACAATTTAGCAAGTAAATTTTTATATTCGCTACTTAATAAGAAATTAAAAATACCTTTATTCTCTAATTCAATAGCTTTATCAAAATACTTAATTGCTTCATTATTTTCACCAAGTTTTGATTTGCACAATCCAATATAACGGTAAACTTGAGAATTATTTTTATCAGTTTCAAGTATTTTATTTAAGTCTGTAAGTGCTTCTTCATAGGTGCCATTTTCGTATTTTTCGATAGCAATTTCTAGGTTTTCGTTTTTAGTGCTCATAATAATAAATTTATGCCAGTTTATTGGTCCAACTTATCCAAACTTGTAACTATTGCTTTATATTCTCTTCTTTTTTGCCAGCCTGGGTCTTTTTGACTGCATATTTCTAAAATTTCTCTAGCTTTTTCTTTTTGCTTCTGTTCAGCGTAAATCCATAATAATAAAGTAAAAGGAGCCGCTTCGTCTGGTTTTGTATTTGTATATTTTATTGCCCATTTTTCCGCTTCAGGATAGTTTTGTAAGCGTAAGTAAGCTGGGGCAATTAATTCATAAGCATTATCATCATTAGCAAGTTTTTTATCTTTTTCAAGTACTTTAAGAATTATTTCTATTATTAATTCATAATCTTTTTTTAGTAATAATAAACAATGAGCTTTATAAATTAAAACTGGAATATTCTCTTCTTTCTCCAGAACTTCATTACATAAATTTAAAATCTCTTCTGTTTCTACTATATTAGTTTCTTCCAAACAGTACTGAATATTTAAGAGAGCCTGTATTTTATCTTCTGGATTTTCAGCTAATTTACTAGCTTTTTTGTAATCTTCAAGTGCTTCTTCATAAAGCATAAGTTCTAATTTACATTCAGCTCTTAAATAATAATACCAAGGTGTTGTTTCTTCTAAATCTAATTCAATCGCTTTATTAAAATCTTTAATTGCTTCTTTATAATTTTTTAAAGCTATATTGCAATCTCCTCTTCCACCACAAGCATAAAGATTCTTTTCGTCTAATTCAATTGCTTTGTCAAAATGATACAAAGCTTTTTTATAGTCCTGCTCTACTCCCAATCCATCACGATATAAAAATCCTAAACTACTTTGTGCATCAGCATCATTTTGCTCAGCCGCTTTTACAAACCAGTCAAACGCTTTTTTATAATCTTGTTTTACTCGTAATCCATCACGGTATAAAAAACCTAAACTACTTTGTGCTTTAGAATCATTTTGCTCAGCCGCTTTTAAAAACCAATCAAACGCTTTTTTATAATCTTGTTTTACTCCTAATCCATCCCGGTATAAAAAACCTAAACTACTTTGTACATTAGAATCATTTGGTTGTATTTGAATACATTTTTTAAAAGTTTCAATAGCTTTTTTATATTTGTGGGTATCCCTATAAATATAGGATTTGTATAAATAAAGCTCAAAAAGTAATCCTTTTGATTCTTCGCTTAAAAATAAACCAAGCCTGCGATTTTTTACCAATTTAATCGCCTTATCTAAATCTAAAATTGCTTCATCATATTGTTTTAATTGATACCTAATATAAGCACGGTACCCATGAGCAAAATCCTTTGGTTTATTTAGTAAATCAATCACTTTATTTATATTTTCAAGAGCTTCTTCGTAGTTATTACTTTTATATTTTTCAAGAGTTATTTTCCAATATTTCGTCCATTCTGAATAATATTTAATTTTAGCTAATGAAAATAGAATAATTTTATCTACTATAAAAGGTAAAAAAAGCCAATGAAAAGAATAAATGAGGTTAGGTATGGGGGGGCTAGGAGAAGGTTTGGTCTATAATTATGTAAATGAAATAAAAAATCGCTCATAATAATAAATTTATGCCAGTTTATTGGTGGCTTACTATTTAATTAAGGCTTTCCCTAATAAAAATTGAACTGGACGGGGAAATAATTTATTAATTATGAATTATTCATTTTTCAGTCTTTAGGCAGTCGAAACCGGGAGAATTTTCTTGAATTCTTAAACCTTAAAGCAGGAAATTAAAGATGAGAAGTTTTTTGGAGTTGCTGGAACAGAGAGTACAAACAAATAAAGTCTTAATTAAATAATGAGCACGCTCAAGAATTCTTTAATTCTTTAAAAACTGACTCTTTTGAGAAAGACATTAAAAAATATAAAGATCAAAGTTTGCTTCCGTGAATTGATTTAGTTAATGCTTAGCTTAGGCTGGCTCAATTCCAGTATTATTAGATGAATTTCCGGGTGCTGAGGTCAATCCATTGCGGACTTTAAAATCATTTATTAAAGCTTCAGCATTAGCTTTTAATGAATTACCCAAAGCTAGATTTTCAGCCATTGTCATAGGAAGCCCAGGCTGAGTTTGAGAGTTAGAAGCAGGCGTAGGTGGTGTTGGTGGAACTGGAATTGGTGTTGGTGGAACTGGCGTAGGTGTTGGCTGAACTGGAATTGGTGTTGGTGGAACTGGAGTAGATGTTGGCGGAACTGGCGTAGGTGTTGGCACAACTGGAGTCGGTGTTGGTGGAATGAAAATTGGAGTTGGTGTTGGCTGAACTAGAGCTGGGGGTGGAACTGAAGGTGAACTCGGTTGATATTTATCAGTTATTTCTTTAACAAAAACACAAGTTTGATTATTTGGGAAAAATTTAGGATATTTAGCCCATTCAGGGGAATTTTGAGAAGTGTAAGTTGTTAATTTAAAACTTATTAATCCATTTCCGTTTGTCTTATTTGTCATAATTTCTGGTCTCTTTAGGTAGTGCAATTCATTTTTTAGATACAAGCAAGCTAAACCTTGTGAATTAAAAACTAATTAAAACATGGCTGAGCTTATAGAATTAATGGTTATTGTGAGGGATTACTTAATAGGAAAACTTATCAGAAATAGGGTTTTTGAATTGAATAGGGCTTACGCAAAAATGAAAAGAGAAGTAGGAATTTATTGAGTTGATACAAACAAATTTCGGCTAGGTTTTCGCTTGAAAAATAGAATTGTCCGCATTTTAACTGTAAATCCTGATTGAGATTTAATTAAGGCTTTCCCTAATAAAGATGAATTAATTTAGGGAAATAATTTATTAATTCTTGCATTTTAATTTTTATGGATTTGAAAGACTTATTTAAGCAAATTAATCAGAAAAACAACAATAATGAATCACAAAGTATAATTCCCGAAGATGATAATTTTGCTTTACTAAACGACCGATTAATTAATCCCGAGCCAGTTAATCATTCAACAGCACAAAATAATCAATTACAAGATTTTTCTCGCTTTACCCAAGAAAATGCTGCTCCCAACCATGACTTAAGCTTTAGTAGTTTGAAGCAAAGTGGCTTAAACAAAACTCCGAGCTTTAGCCTGGACACAAAATCAAATACTTTAATTATTAATGATAATCAGCCAGAAATAGGCGGCATTATTCCCAATAAAGAACAAGACTTTTTTGCTCCGCCCTCTGGAATGCATGATTTAGGCTTAAGCCCAATTTCGGTACAAGATTTATTATTAAAATGTCTTTTTTATCAAAGTACTGGTACAGGCAAGGATTTGGCTAATCAAATTAGATTACCTTTACACAGTATTGTTGACCCAATGCTCATGAAATTAACTGAAGAAAAATTCCTGGAAGTAACAAGCACTACTGGGCTAGGTGGCTTTAACAAAAATTATCGTTTAACTTCAAGTGGCTATAACCGAGCCGAAAATGTTTTAAAATCTTCTAATTATGTAGGTCCAGCTCCAGTCGCTTTGGCGGATTATATTGAAGCTGTTACTAAACATTATGGCGAATTGAACTTTACGGAAGAAGACTTAAGAAAAGCTTATAAAGACTTAGTTTTGAGTGAAAAAACAATCGATGAGATTGGTCCAGCTATTACTTCAGGCAAATCTTTGTTTATGTATGGCCCAGCCGGAACTGGTAAAACAAGCGTTGCTGAACGTATTACTCGCTGTTATGCAACAACCATTAAAGTGCCATATGCCATTCAGGTACAAGGTATTCCGATGAGGTTTTTTGATTATTTTCAGCATAAACCAGTCGATAAAACTTTACAAGCAGGGACTTTTCCGGCTATGAAACCTGACCAAGATAATCGCTGGATTGAAGTGCAAAGACCTTGTATTATTGTCGGTCCGGAATTTAATGTTGCTTCAGCCGATTTACAATATGACCCCGACGGACCAAGTTATCAGTTCCCAAGCTCAATCAAAGCTAATGGTGGCGTTTTTGTAATCGATGACTTTGGTCGCCAAAAAGAGCAACCCGAAGTTTTATTGAATCGTTGGATTATTCCGTTAGAAAAACAAAAAGACATTTTATCTTTAAAAACTGGCCAGCAAATTACGGTTCCCTTTAAGGTTTTTGCGGTTTTTTCAACCAATTTGGATCCTAAAAAATTAATTGATGATGCTTTTTTAAGAAGATTAGCCTACAAAATAAAAATTGATTATCCGAGCCTAGAAACTTATTGCCAAATATTTGCAAATGAAGCCGAGAAAGCTAATATCAAATGGCAAGATGCCGATTTAGAATACTTAATTCAAACTCATTATTCTAAAGCAGCCCGGCCACTCAGAGCTTGTGATCCACGTGATATTTTTGCCAGAGCCACTGATACTTGTAAATTTAAAAGAATAAAAGCTCCTTTTCAGCTAACCAAAGAATTAATTGATAAAGCCTGTAATTCCTATTTTGTGGGTGCTTAGTTTATATTTGGCTAAATATTCGCCTGATACTAATATAAAAAATAATGCAATCGTTGCAATTAATGGGGATTTTAAATATTACACCTGATTCTTTTTCGGATGGTGGAAAATATTTTGACGAAAATCAAGCACTTAAACATTTTGTTTATTTAACCGAAAGTGGAGCGGATATTATTGATATTGGTGCCGAATCTAGCCGTCCAGGAGCTATTTTAATTGATGAAGTAACTGAATGGCAAAGATTAGAAAATATTTTAAAAAAAATTAATGAATTAAAATTAAAACCCAAAATCTCGCTGGATACTTATAAAGGAATAATTGCTCAAAAAGCTCTTCAACAAAATTTAGTCCAAATTATTAATGATGTAAGCGGTTTACAAGATAATTTAATGCTTGAAACTTTAAGGGAATTCCCTAATTGTGAAATTATTTTAAATCATAATAGAGGTATTCCGGTCGCCAAAGAGAATTATGCTTTTGACAAAAAAAATACTTGGTCAGAAATAATTATGTTTTTTGAAAAACGTTTAAAAAAGTTAGCCGAAATCAATTTTCCGCCTGATAAAATTATTTTAGATTTGGGTTTGGGCTTTGGAAAAGGACTGGAAGAGAATTTGTTTTTAATTCAAAATTTGAGCCAATTCAAAAAATATTTTAATTTAAAAATCTTATTGGGGCCTTCACGTAAACGCTTTATTCGGGAATTATGGACTGATACTAAACTTTTTGGCGAAAATTTAGATTGGGCAAGCTTGGTAATAAGTTCTTGGGCTGCTTTAGGCGGAGCTGATATTATTCGTTGTCATGAAATTGATATTTATAAACCTTTAAAAGAATTTTTACAAATGACAAATTAGCCGTTTTCTAAATCTTAAAAACCTCACCCCCAGCCCCTCTCCGAACTCAGAGAGGGGAGATTCTAAAATGCTTTATTCCCCTTCTTTGCCTGCGGGGAAGGGGTTAGGGGATGGGGTCAATGAACTTTACCTTTGGAAGAGAACTTTCAAACATTTACTAATAAGTTCAAATTTAATTTTATATAAAAGGCAATTTTTTATTTTATGATAATGTTCAATTAGCTTTTATTTTTTTAGTTTTCATGTTTGCACATATTTCTTCCGGGGCTTTAATCGGCATTAATGCTTGCCCAGTTTCAGTCGAAATTGATATATCACGCGGTATGCCCCAAATGTTAATTGTTGGTTTGCCCGACGCATCAATTAATGAATCTCGAGAAAGGGTGAGAGCAGCTTTGAAAGCTAGTCATTTTGAAATTCCCCTCGGACGAATTATTGTGAATATGGCTCCAGCTGATTTACGAAAAGAGGGTTCTTATTTTGATTTACCGATTGCAATTGGTATTTTATGCTCATCAGGTCAGCTGAAAGAATTTAAAGATTTTTGGTTAATTGGTGAATTATCATTAAATGGTAAATTGAAACCTTGCAGTGGAGTTTTACCAATAGCTGCTGCTGCCAAAGATAATAAAGTAAAAAATATAATTGTTCCGAAAGAAAATGGTTATGAAGCGGCTTTAATTGAAGGAATAAATGTTTATGCGGCTGATTCATTGATTGAAGTAGTTGAAATTTTAAATTCTTTGGAAAAACCAGAAATTTTGGCTAAATATTTAATTCCTAATCAAGAATTTACTTCTGACAATTCACTGGAATTTCGTGGGCAAGACTTGCGTTATGTCAAAGGTCAATATCAGGCCAAAAGAGCTTTAGAAATAGCAGCAGCGGGAGGGCATAATTTATTATTTGTAGGCGAACCCGGTGGCGGAAAGTCTATGTTGGCTCAGTGCTTGCCTTCTATTTTGCCACCTTTAAATAAAGAATTAGCCTTAGAAGTAACCAAAATTTATAGTGTAGCCGGGTTACTGCAAGGTAGTGGCAAATCAATAATTAAAGACAGGCCTTTCAGAGCTCCCCATCATTCTATTTCGGGGGCTGGTTTAATTGGAGGTGGAAGCAATCCTAAACCGGGAGAAGTTAGTTTGGCTCATCATGGAGTTTTATTTTTGGATGAATTAGCTGAATTTGATAAACGCACTTTAGATAATCTGAGGCAGCCGATTGAATCAGGCGAAGTTATTATTTCACGTGCTAGGCTTTCGGTAAAATATCCTTCGCGGTTTTTGCTAATTGGGGCTTGTAATCCATATACTGGTATTAATAATCAAAATTCCAAAAAAAGATTAATTTTATCTGCTCCGCTTTGGGATAGGTTTGGGCTTATTGTTTGGGTGCCGCCTTTAAAACCAACTGAATTGATGGACTTTGAGCCTGAAAAGCAAATAGGTTCTCAACAAATTAGAGAAAGGGTTATTAAAGCTTGGAAAATTCAAGAAAAGAGGTTTTGCTCAATTCAAATTGGTTTAAATAATTCTTCCATGCGACCTGAAGATATAAAACAATTTTGTAATTTTACCGAAAGTGCTTCAATTTTATTACGAAATGCTACAGTTAGCTTATCTCTGACTGGCCGAACCTATGATCATGTCTTAAGAGTGTCCCGCACCATTGCCGATTTATCAGAAAGTGAATTTATTGAAGAAGAACATATCGCCGAAGCTATTCAATACAGAGTTAGCCAAGAAAGTTTAATTGCT
>JAAFJH010000074.1 GCA_013298875.1 Synechococcales cyanobacterium bin2.concoct.b11b12b14.033 | reverse complement strand
TCTCAAAGTACTAATATTTAAAACATTCAAAACATTATCTACTAAAACGAAGTCTGTTTCCCTTACTTGGTCTAAAACTCGGCGTAAATCAGCTTTGGTAAATAATTCTTCAATATTTTCAAGTACTATTTCCATCAAATGATAAGTAATTGCCTGAACAGCTGTTAAATAAGGATAAGTCCAACTTTTATCTTCAACTAATTTATTTAAATAATCTGGTTTCAACCAATAAGCTTTTTCTTTTGTAACTGGTTCTAAGCCTTCAAGAAATTCGGTTGGTGGTTTATCGAAGGTTTTATCCCACTGAGATTGCAAAATTATATATCTGTCTGGATAAGCTGTAGATGAACTAACTGCATTACCTCTAATTACAACTTTATACTCATTTGGCTCATTGACTTTGTTATCATTAATGCGTACCGGTGGCAATATATAACCATAAATTAAAGTCATATGTTGGCGTAATAAACCTAAATCTGGAAGTAATTTCCCACCTTGTTCTGTATCTGCCAGTTCAATTAAATTAGCTCCCACATGCAAAGATAAAGCATCAACTCCTAATAATCCATACATTTGATCTGGAGAAGTGGGAGGTTTAATTTGTTCTTTTGACTCTTCATTTTCAAAAGTCATTTCTAATTCCTCTTTTAATTCATTTTCTGCAAAATCTATTTCAAGCTCTTCTTGGCTCTGGAATCTTGGAAGTAAAACTTTATCAAAATATCTTTTTTCAAATTTTGATAATTTACCAAAAAATAATTTATATTTTTCCATATCATTCATTTCGCTCCAGAATTCTCGGCATATCAAGTCAATTTTCCAACTATCTTCATATACAATACTGTCTTGAAAACCCTTTGCTAATATGTCTCGGTAATTTATATTGTTCATCTTGTTTATCAAGGTTAACAAGCTCTCTATCACTTATAATTTTCTTTTCAAAGGCAATTCTGTAAGCTATTCTTAGGTTATATAAAAGACACAGAATCTTTGCAGTTTTTTCTTCTTTAATTCTGACAAGTAAAATACGAATAATCCAAGCGGTACAAATGAAAATCAGACTGAGAGCGACAATTAAAAAGGTATTCATTTAAGCGAGCAAATTCAAAAGGTTTTACTAATTCATTCCCACTTCAAGGGGTAAAATAAATACACTCAAAATAATAATTAAAAATGCCTGATAAATATATTGATTTATTAACTGACTTTGGCTTTAAAAAAATATTTGGCGAAGAAGCTAATAAAGAGCTATTGGTTGATTTTTTGAATAGTTTATTGGAAGAAGAAAAAGGTAAAATTACCCAAATTACTTATTTAAAAACCGAAAAACTGGGAATGTCTCAGCTGGACAGGAAAGCCATTTATGATATTTATTGTGAAAGTAATACTGGTGAAAAGTTTATAGTTGAGCTTCAGAAGGCAGAGCAAGCATTTTTCAAAGAGAGAAGTATTTATTATGCAACTTTTCCAATTCAAGAACAAGCTGTAAAAGGTGACTGGGACTTTGAATTCAATTCAATTTATACGATTGCAATTATGGATTTTTCAATGGAGAAAGAAAGTAGTGATTATATTCATCGTTTAAAGCTGATGAACACTGAAACAAAAGAGATTTTTAGCGATAAATTAAATTTTATATATTTGGAAATACCAAAGTTTAATAAGCAACAAGCTGAGCTAAAGAGTCATTTTGAGAAGTGGATTTACATAATAAAAAATTTAGCAAAGCTGGAAAATATACCGACCGAGCTGCAAGAAAAAATATTTAAAGAAGTATTTGAAATGAGTGAAATAGCAAGGTATGACAGGCCGAATCGCCAAATTTATGAAGATAGCTTGAAAGCCAAAAGAGATTGGAAAAATAGTTTAGATACTTCTTTTGAAAAAGGCAAATTGGAAGTGGCTAGAAATATGAGGGCTTTAAAAATAGATATTAACTTAATTATACAAGTTACTGGCTTATCAAAAGAGCAAATTGAAGAATTGTAATTGTCTAATTTTGTTATTTGTGTTTATCGTTCACTTAGGCAAGGGGAAATCTTTCGGATTCTCATTTAATAATTTAAGTTAAAATTACGAAACAGGCTTTTAAATAATTATTCAAAATCTTAAGTTTATTTAATTTTCGATTCAAAATTTTGACTTTTAGGATTTTGCTAATGTAAGATGTAAACTTTACAATTTCTGTATAGTTTAATTCTTTTTCCTTAACCAAGAAACAATTATACTTTGTCAATATGGTTAAAGATATATAAAAAAGTTTACTTACTTATTTAAGGCCTTTCATAATAAACCTTATTTTTAGCAACTGGAGAAATTAATCCCAATGGTCAAAATATTAGATGATGCTTCATTGTTAATCGATGAACAATTAGACTCTCTCTTTATGGAAGATGAGCTAAAGCAAGAAGAAGAAAAAATCACCGAAGAAGCTTTAGCCGAAGATATTGAAGTCTTAGAGGAATCTCCTTTAACAGAAGACTCAGTAAAGCTGTATTTAAGAGAAATTGGGCGTGTATCCTTATTAGATGCTCAGCAAGAAATAGAATTGGCTCGCCGCATTAAAGAAGGTGAAGAAAATGCCAAAAGATTATTAGTCAGACATAATTTAAGATTAGTTGTTAGTATTGCCAAAAAATATATTAATCGTGGTTTACCTTTCCTAGACTTGATTCAGGAAGGAAATTTGGGTTTGATTAGAGCCGCCGAAAAATTTGACCATACGAGAGGATTTAAATTCTCAACTTATGCTACTTGGTGGATTAGACAGGGTATAACTCGGGCTTTATCGGATAAATCTAGAACAGTTAGAATACCAGTCCATATGGTTGAAACTATTCAAAGAGTGAAAAACGTGGCTAGACAAGCCGCCATGGAATTAGGACGCCGACCCACCGTGCAAGAACTAGCTTCTATTCTTCAAATTAGCACTGATAAATTGAGTGAAGTTATGGCTGCTATGCGTACACCAGTATCATTGCATGCACCAATTGGTAGTGAAGATGAAGGCACACTCGAAGAATTCATTTCAGATACTCATAGAGCAAGCCCCGACCAAGAAGCCACCGATAGGCTTTTAAGAAAAGACTTACTTATTTTCTTGGATCAAACTTTAACGCCCAAAGAAAAAGCGGTGGTTGTTTTACGTTATGGCCTGGATGAAACCGGTGAGCCACGTACTTTAGAAGAAGTTGGAGAAATTTTGGATATAACTCGTGAGCGAGTTCGTCAATTGGAAGCCAGAGCTTTAAAGAAATTAAGAGAAACTCGTCATCCAGAAATGTATGATTATTTAAGCTAGAAAGCTCAATTTTAAAATTTAAGAAAACTTTTTGGCTAAAAAACTACCCAGAAAAACTAAAAATACTCCAATCAGCAGGCTAAGCACAATATAGACAAAAGCCTGTTTGATTTGGCCATTTTTCATCAAATTGTGAATTTGCAGGCCAAATGAAGAGAAAGTTGTATAAGAACCTAAAAACCCCACAAATAAAAAGTTTTTCAATTCCTGAAATTTTTTCGCTTCTGGAAAAAGATTAAATAAAAATCCAATCAAAAAACAGCCACTTAAATTAATGAATAAAGTTGCCCAGGGAAAGGAATTTAATTTAAAAAAATATTCCGTGATGAAATAACGACTTAGTGCTCCCAAGCATGAACCCAAACAAATTACAATTATGTTTAACATTATAAATTTTCAGTAAACCAAGCTATTCACGGTAAACTGATGAGATATTTAGTCCCGTCTTATCTCTCAAAGTCTTTTCAATAAATTCAGCTTCTTGTTTAGTTATTACTTTTAATTGTCTTGTCTCCACCAAGTCTTCGGGCAAATGATTTCCTCTATTCTCTCTCTGCCACTTCATCGGATAAGGCCTTAAGGGTGTATTTAGCTGGACATTAGCTGGTTGAATTTCTTTTAATAAATTGGCTAGGTCGTCTATTTGGCTTAAATTTAAAGGCATAAACATCATTTGTATATCAAGTATTCCCTTAAATGACTTTTTGAAAGATTTAATGCCCTCCACAATATTTTCAAGGCTTATTCCTTCAGCTGGGCGGTTAATTTGTCTTAAGGTTTTGTCAGTAGCGGCATCTAATTTGCAAATTACTCGATCCATTATTTTAAGGTTTTCCTGCACTTCAGGCATTAAAAGCATGGTTGAATTAGTTAAAACTTGCAAAGATTTATTTGGGCAAAGCTTTTTGATTTCAGCCGCCGCTTCACCAAGGTTTTCAGCTAAAGTAGGCTCACCGCTCCCCGAAAAAGTTATGACATCAAATTCAATATTTTGGTTCAAAAATTCTTTTAAATCATCAATAATCTTTTCGGTTGACACATAGACTTTCCTCTCAAGAGTAACCTTTTGAATTTGACCCAATTGACAATAAATACAATTAAAAGAACAAGTTGAAATTTCAAAAATTATATCAATGCCCAAAGATTTGCCAAATCTCCATGAAAGCACAGGCCCATAAATAGTTTTGTCTATTTGTTTAGTAGGCAGATTTGGCATGAAATTATTTATTGTCCTTCGGGGGGAACTGTTGTAACTAAGCTTAGCTTACCTAACTGAGCCTTATTTACTGCATCCAAAACCGATACTACTCTTCCATAATCAACTTTATTATCAGCCTTTAATTTGACAGTCGGTTTTTGCCCGGGTGTTTCCTTTTCAATGGCTTGTCCTTGCTCAGCTAAAGCAGCGTAAAGCTTTTCTTGTACTTGCTCATTAGGTAAGCTTGCATCAATTATTTGTTTGCCATTTAAAGCAATAACACCTTCTTTAGCTACTTCAATCAAAATAGATTTAACTTTAGAAGTATCGGTATTTTGAGCACTTTGTGCGGCAGGCGGGTCTACTTTAAGGGCAGCTTGATTATCCAAGAGGGGAGCCAGTAAAATCATGATTACCAATAAAACTAAAAATACGTCAGTCAATGGCGTAATATTTATATCGCTAAAGGTTTGTCGATTGCGGTTTCCACCACCTGAAAATGCCATTTTAATATTCTCCGGGATTAGAAACAATACGTGTTTGAGGTCTATTCATATTATTATTGCTTAAAGAAGGCGAATTTTTATTCAAATTATTCATGGGAGTTTGAGCTGCATAATATTGTTCTTCTTCATTTAATCTGGCTGATTCAGACTGTCCATGAGCCGCAGCATTTTGTGAATTAATAAAATCAAGCAAAGTTAATTTTATAACTGCAAAGTCATTTTCAAAGCTTTTAACGACACTATTGAACCAATTGTTTAAAATAACCGCAATAATAGCCACCACCAAACCAAAACCAGTAGCAATTAAGGCTTTGGCAACTCCCAAAACAACAGCTTGGCTTTGTCCACCTTGCTGGCCTAATAATTTAAGTGTCACAATAACTCCCACCACTGTTCCAAATAAGCCAATAAATGGAGTTGTCGCCCCAATTGTTGCTAAAACCGATAATCTTTTTTCTAAGTCTCGAATATAAAGGCTGCAAGAAATATCAAAAGCATTAGAGAAGTTTTTGCTGTGATTTTTCATTAAGCGAAGGCCTTCTTCAGTCATTAATCCGATTAACCCACCAACTTGTTTAGCCAAAGACATAGCTCCATCAATATTTCCTTGTTCAAGGTCTAATTGCACTCTGCGTATAAAAGAAGCTAAATCTCTCTGATTACGATTATAGTAAATGGCTCTGTCAATGGCGACTGTTAAAGTTATAATTCCGCAAATCGCAATTGGAATCGAAGCAAACCAGTCTTCTTTAAAAAATTGAAGGAAATAAGTGAAAAAATCTGAACCAGCACTAGGATTAGGTAAATTGGCTTCTGGCATTATATTTCAAAATTTGGAGTAAATAGTATAATGATTGTGCCATTAATAAAGCTTTAATGACAAGTGCAATTTTAGGCATCTACAGCAAAAATCCGCTTTTAACTTGGATTTACTTGATTTTTAGACTAAAAAGTATTAAGATAAGAATAAGAAATATAATAAATCTTTTTTAAAACAAATCTATAAAAATCATGTTTATTACTCCACAATCAGTTTTGGGGAGGGTGCCAATACGTGGTGGAAATATGACTAATACAGGTAATTCGCCCAGCAATTCGTTTTCAGCTGCCTCCGCCACTACCAAGTCAACACCTTCACCTTTATTAGCTCCCGCACCTAATCAAACTTGGTCAGAAGAAACCGAAAGCTCTTCGCCTATTGGAAATGTGTCACCCAAACAACAAAAATCATTTTTGAAAAATATTATGCAAGTGGCCAAAAAATTATGGACAGGTTTGTGGACTTTTATTAATGAACATAAAGCAGTGGCTGCCGCTCTGGCTTCAATAGTAGCAATACTTACCATATTCGGGAGAAGAAAATAAAAAAATATTACCGCCCATAAATAAATTGCCTGATTTTTTTGATTATTTTTGTATAGTAGTGAAAAAGTAAAAAATATAATTTTAAGATGCGGGTTAATCGTGAAAAGCAAATTATTAATTTAATTAAACAAATTTGTGGTCCTCAAAGTTCTTCTTTGATTGGGGATGATTGTGCTTATTTACCCCGAAAAAATTTATTAATCTCGACAGATGCTTTAATTGAAGATGTACATTTTTTACCGGGTATTAATCCTTATTATTTGGGCTGGAAAACAGCGGCCGTAAATATTAGTGATGTAGCTGGTATGGGAGCGAAGCCTGAGCATTTATTATTAACAGCTAGCTTGCCGACCAATATTGAATTGAATTGGATTGAAGAATTTATAAAAGGTTTGAATGATTGTTGCCAGGAATTTAAAGTTATTTTAATTGGCGGAGATTTAACCCGAGCCAACAAAATATGTTTAAGTGCCACTATTTTAGGTAGTCCGTGGCCTGAGCTAGAAAATAAAAAATATAAAACTGCCCATCGATTTAATGCGGTGGCGGGGCAAAAAATTTTAGCGAGCGGTTCTTTGGGAGATAGTAGTATTGGTTTAGCAATTTTGCAAAGCACGGAAGCGAATGAAATAAACCTTCAGGAAACAAAAAGCAAGTTTTCAGAATTAATATTGAAACACTTAAAACCTTATCCGCAAATCAATCCAGCCAGGCAATTATGGCAATTAATAAAACCTGAAACCCCTCTTTCTTTGATGGATTCAAGCGATGGTTTACTAGACTGCTTGCAACAAATTTCTGAACAAAGTAAAGTGCAAATGCAAGTTAATTTAAAGCAAATTCCTACTTCTTCGGGAGTAAAAAAATATGCCAAATTAAAAAGCTTAGACTTAAATGAAATAATTGTAAACGGCGGAGAAGATTATCAATTAATTGCAACTGCTTTTTTGAAAGATGAAGTTGATTTGCTTGAACCCTGGAAAATTATTGGAGAAGTAAAGGAAGGACTTGGTATACAAATTGTGGATTTGGCCGGAAATGATTTAGACCTTAAATCTTTAAAAAAAGGTTTTCAGCATTTTTAATTAATTTTTCAATTAGACAGACCTTAATTTGGAGGCAGTTAATCCATTAAATGAAGATAAACTATTATTTCGGTTTTGATTTTGTTGATAATTAACCAGGCCTAGAGTGCTACTTAAATAATTCCAAAACATAGCAAAGGATAAAATTGGATCTGCAACTTTTACAAAGCCTTTTAAAGCAGGAATTTTATCTGCAAAAACTTCGATAATATTTAAAAGCCCTTCAGTTCCACAAACATTATTGGCAATAGATTCGGCTTCAAATGAAGAATTTAAGTCATTATTGATAAACTGTTTAGCTAAATTATGTTTCAACCAGCCCAAAACAAACATTGGTAGAGACAAAATAAGTGCTTCTGCAATTGGCTGAATATGCTTCGGGAAAGGCGAAAACATTTTTTCTTTGCCGCTCTCTATACTTCTAAGGATTTTATTCTCTTTTAATTTATGGGTTAACTGTTTATCTTTACCGGTTACTTTCATGGCCGTAACAATAGCCAGCAAAATACTAACTCCGCCTTGTAAGTAAGAGAGCAAATAATTTGACTTTTTACTACCTTCAAAATGTACTAAAGCTTGCAAATCATTGTTTAACAAAGCATTTAAAATATTTTTTTGTTCTTCATTCAGTTCACGATAATCTCCATTTTTTTTTATTAATGAATTAATTTCTTTTACTCTTTGTTCAAGGCATTCTTTATTTTTCCAAGTTGTATAAGTAATATTTCCGGCCGCAAAAACCTCTTCGGTGCTGGTTAAAGTATAAATAAACTTAGATAAATAACCACTGCTTAATTCTGATAAACCCCACAAAACCTCAAGTATTGCTAAAGGAAACAAAGTAATTCCTTCCAAGGCAGTTCCTAAAGCAGTTCTTGGTATTTGAGATTCAAGCAGCTTTTTGGCTTTTTTTAATTTATCGTCTAAATTATCTTGAACAGTTCCGGTTAATGATTGTTCGCTTTGAGCTGCTGGGGGCGTATTGTCAGTCGATTTAGTTATAGCCTGGCTTTGAATTGTGGTTAATGGAAAGAGTAAAGTTTTAATAGTTTGATTAATTTGACTAGAATTATAAACACTTTTAGCTCGAATACAAGAAGTTGCTGATTTTATAGTAGTCGGAAACATTAGGTTTAATTGAGAATGATTCGCAATAATTTTATATGCATTAATATTGCCTTAAATGAGAATTATTTGCAATAAGCTTTAATAAAATTTAATTTAGATTTCCAAAAAACTACAAAATTCAGCGGAACAGACTAAAATACTAT
>JAAFJH010000073.1 GCA_013298875.1 Synechococcales cyanobacterium bin2.concoct.b11b12b14.033 | reverse complement strand
AAAACCTGGAGCAACTTCTGTATTATAAAAATTCGCTTCAGTTAGTTGTGCTTCGTCTAAATTTGCTTCATTTAGTTTTGCTCCTGCTAAATTTGCGTTGGTTAAATCAGCTCCTTTCAAGTTAGCCCCTGTTAAATCTGCTTCAGTTAAATTTGATTTTTCAAGATCTAAACCACTTTTATTGCCTACTGGTGATTGATGAGTTTTAGGTAATTCGCCTAATGTTTTGGTGGTAATACTGGTGCAGAACTTCTATGATTAGCAGTTTTGGCTGTATTACAACCTGGTCCAGATCTTGAATGAATAACTCGGGGAGAACTATTAAGAATTTTCATATTATACAAAATTAAATATTGACCTATTTGATGGAAATAGCATTACACATAATAGTAGTAATTACAAGTCTTATAGTTCAAAAAATAACTCAGTCTTACTTAAATTTAAGTTTGGGCAATGCAATAACAATTGAAGACTACCGGTTCTGAAAAACTTATACCCGAACTTTCTGGAAAAGTATTTACAGTAATTAAATAGAAAAGACTATTTATTAAGCTAAACTTTATTTATGAAGAAGAAAGAAAAATTAAAATGGGACAAGTAAAAGTCTTTTTATCAGCCAACTGGGAATATTTGGCTATGCTAAATTATGCTGTTCCCGACGAGGTTTTGCTACCATATTTGCCCAAAGGCACACAATTAGACAAGTGGAATGGCCACGCAATGGTAAGTGTTGTAGGTTTTTTATTTAACAACACAAAAGTATTTGGTTATAAATGGCCTTGGCATACGCATTTCGAAGAAATTAATTTACGGTTTTATATTAAATACTTTGATGGTGAAACTTGGAAACGCGGCGTTGCATTTATTAGCGAAATCGTACCAAAACCTATAATTGCTTTAACTGCCAATTTTTTATATAACGAACATTATACCTATATGCCCACCAAGCACCATTTAACTGTTAATAGCGATGTTATAGCGGTTGATTATTATTGGAAAAACAAAGAATACTGGAATAAATTATCGGTTACGGCCACAAATAAACCTCAACCAATATTACCAAATACGCAAGAGGAATTTATTTTTGAACATTATTGGGGTTACAATCAGCAAAACAAAAACACTTTGATAGAGTACGGGATAGCTCATAAAAGGTGGCAAATTTACCCAGTATTATCCCATAATTTAGAAGCCAATATAGTGGAATTATATGGACACAACTTCCAAGAACACTTAAACAGAATGCCGGTTAGTGTTTTTTTAGCACAAGGGTCAGCGGTGGTCGTTAATAAACCCAAATATATTAAGGTTTAATTCAAAAACTTTGCCTTCAAAATTAAAAATGCTTAATTTGTAAATACTTTCACCCCAATGTAAAATGTTCTAAAATCAAAAATAAAAGACTTCAAAATATGGTTAGTGTTCAAGGTATAGGTAGCTCAAGCGTTGTTTTCAGGCAATATCAACCTCCTGCTAGACTAGAAATAAACCTTAATGAAGTCCAAGCAAGAATAGACAGTAGTTTATCTCAGCGTCGGTTTTTACCTTCCCCTGATAAACGTATCAGCTACTTAGAAAAGCAGAATGCCGCTTTGCAAGAAAAAATAACTGAAACTCGGGCTACTCAACTACTCAGAACAGGAGAAGGCAGTCCTCTTTCTTTTGAAAATTTAGAACCCGCTCTTGAAAATTCAGATCCAGGCTCTGCTTTAAAGACATATAATTACTATTCTCTTGCAGAAGCTCATCAAAATGCTCTACAAGAAATAATTGAAGCAGCTAGTATCATTGAGGCAAATAAAGGGAAGAATTCTAATACCTTTCAATTTACGCTTAAGATTGCTGATAAAATATTTTATATTATCATTTCATCGTCTCAAGAAATCTTTTTGCGTCGGACAGAATATGATCCTATCAAGCAAATCGGTGAGTTTGGCATTCCCCTATCTAGTCCCATAGGTATAATTCAGCATAGTTCGAAAGTGGAAAGAGAGCTAGCCAATGTTCTAGAGAATAAAATTCTAGCAAATCCAATATTTAAATCTTATAAACAAAACCTTATACAAGAAGAGGCATATAGGGAAGTACAAGATTATAGACCCCTAGAAACGAAACACCTAGTTTCTAATGTACTAAATAATCTATTAGCTGGCAATCCTGAAAAATTCGCTAATTTAACCAAGGAAAATGTCCAAGTATTTTGCAATGATTATCCGTCCAACACACTAAGACCAAATGAGGAAGATAACTCCTTCCTAGATAATCTTACAACTAACGGTGTTGTTAAGCATGTTTGGCCACCCGAAAAGCCGGAATATGGGATCCATAAAGTATATGCTCCTGGATACGCATTTATTGAGCTAGGAGACGAGAGGTTCCTTTTGGAATCACCAATAAAAGATAATAATTCTAATATTGAGGAAATTAGTATTTTAAATATCAGAACCAAAAAGAAGATAAAGTTTCCACCTTACTATGAGTCTGCTGATAAGGGTCTTGAAATTAAATATCGAAGAATTTTAGAATTATTGAATCAGGCATTAATACAGCAGGGTCAAGAAAGAGAGTTCCATCCGTACATTCGTAGTAAATTGTCATAAACTCTTACGCCTTCGTTCCGACACAAATTGGATAATCTAAGACTGTACAGTGCTGTAAAGCTGTTAAAACTAATAAATTCAAAATTTTTATTAAGGTAAAATTTATTTATTAGAAAAAAGAAGAAAATTGTTTTAAAAATTCAAGACAAATTAGCCTCAATTAATCAGTCTTGGTAGGTATTTGCTCAATGAAAACCTCCCTTTAAAGGGCTTAACATAAATTCTAATTATCTTTTCCATCAGAAGGTAACTTAAAATCTGAAGCTTTAACATTATCTAAAAATTTCTGAAATTCCTCTTTATCTTGTTTGGTATTTTCTTTTATATTTTCTTCTGCATTATCCGACTCTTCAATTTGAATGATAGCTGGAATACAACTTTCGTCTCTGACAGATGAACTAACTAAAACGGGACAATTCGCCCTAACTGCTAAAGCAATGCAATCACTTGGCCTGGCATCTAATAAAACTTCTTCCTGGGTAATTGAACTTTCAAAGACTAAATGGGCGTAAAAAGTGCTATCAACCACTGAATGTATAATAACTTTATTAAGTTTAAAACCAAATTTATCCAGACAATTAATCATCAAATCATGCGTTAAAGGTCTTTCGGTTTTTTCTTCCTGCAAAGCAATCGCAATCGAATGAGCTTCCAATCTTCCAATCCAAATTGGTAAAATCAAATCCGATTCCAAGCTGTGTAATATAATTAAAGGATTATCGGTGCGTGTATCAATTCCAATGCCAGTTATTTTAAATTCTTGCATTTTTTATGGCCTAGCTTACTTTTAAATCCTGCGATCCTGCGGGAGAATAATTATAAAGAAAATTATCTAACTAAGGGTGTTAATTTCAAATAAGCTTAAAATATATACTTTGCAAACTCTTATGAACAGCTTTTGATAATGCCAATTAATTTATCAATAGTTTTTAATAAAAGCGGTTTTTCAGTATTTAAAGGTGGAATTATTCGCAAAGCATTAGTACCAGCCGACAAAATCAATATTTTTTCTGCAAAGCACTTTTGTATAACTTGGTCTACTTTTTCTTTGGACTCAAGCTCTAAGCCAAGCATAAAACCAAAGCCACGTACTTTTGCATAATCTTTTAATTCGATACTTAAATGTTTAATTATTTCTTCGCCAGCCTCAGCCACATAATTTAAGATATTATCTCTTTCAATAATTTCAAGGGTTTTATAAGCAGCTGTACAGGAAACTGGATTTCCACCAAAAGTATTTCCATGAGAGCCAGGAGGCATTTTGCTCATTAATTCATGCTTAGCCGAAAAAGCTCCAATCGGTAAGCCATTTGCTAAACCTTTAGCCATAGTAATTATATCTGGTTCTATTTCATAATGATCGCTGGCAAACCATTTACCTGTACGCCCAATACCAGACTGTACTTCATCAATAATTAATAAAATTCCATGCTGATCGCAAATAGATCTTAATTCTTTTAAATAGTTAAAACGACCTTTAGGAGCTGGAATATAACCGCCTTCACCAATAATTGCTTCAATAATAATGGCTGAAACCGATTCGGGTGGTAAATGTAATTTAAACATTCTCTTCAAAAGGTCTAAACATTCTAATTCACAAGTTTCTGATTTTTTAAAAACTGGGCAAGACCAACAATTAGGAAAATCAACGAAATTGACGCCAGCCAGTAAAGGATCATAATTTTGCCTTAAAGTTATTTTAGATGATGATAAAGCCGTAGCTCCCAAAGTCCGACCATGAAAAGCTGGCCTAAAAGCAATTAAATTAGGTCTGCCGGGTCTTTGATAGCGACTGATTTTAATTGCCCCTTCAACCGCTTCCGCCCCACTATTACAAAAAAATGTATTATCAATTCCGCCTGGCAAAATAGCAGCCAGTTTTTCGGCCAATTTTATATTTTGCGTATGATGAGCCACACAACTAATATGAAATAGTTTTTCAAGCTGTTCCTGAGACGCCTTTACAATTTCTGGGTGGCAATGTCCTAGCTGAGTAACCCCAATTCCACTAGTTAAATCTAAATACTTTTCTTGATCGGTAGTAAATAAATATGGCCCTTCGCCTTTTTCAATGACAAGATGGAATATACGGTAAAGTGCATTAGATAAATATTTTTCGTCTTTTTCAAGCCAGTCTTTTTCAATCATTTTAGTTTTTATTTTGATACTTAATTTATTATATTAATTTATTCCACTAATAAACTTTATTATGCTTGAAAGATATACTACGCCAGAAATGCAGACTTTATGGTCGGAGGAAAATAAATTTAAAATTTGGCAAAAAGTCGAAATTGCCGTTTGCAAAGCTTGGAATCAAAAAGGGCAGATTTCTAATGAAAATTTAAAGCAAATTGAAAATTCTGTGCCAGTCGATCCACTAAGGGTTGTCGAAATTGATAATAAAGTTCATCATGATGTAATTGCTTTTTTAACTGCTTGGAATGAGCAAGATATTTTAAAAGAAGCTGGAAGATTTATTCATTTAGGTTTAACAAGTTCTGATTTAATTGACACCGCTTTATCACTTTTATTGAAAGAAACCGGTAATTTATTATTGACCGAATTAGCCGAATTAATGAGTATTGTCAAAGGTTTAGTTTTAAAGCACAAATATACTTTATGTATTGGCCGAACACATGGTGTCCATGGCGAAGCCACCAGCTTTGGCTTGAAAATGGCTAATTTTTATTATGATTTGAAAGGCTGCCAACAAAGACTAGAATGGGCTATTAAACAAATCTCAGTTGGAATGTTTTCAGGTCCTGTTGGTACTTATTCTAATTTGACGCCTGAAATCGAAGAAATAGCTTGCAAAATTCTTAATTTAAAGCCTGCTAGTATTTCTACTCAAGTAATTTCTCGAGACAGACATGCTGATTTTATTTATGCATTAGCCGGTTTGGGCAGTATTATTGAAAAAATTGCCACTGAGCTTAGGCATTTACAACGCACCGAAGTTTTAGAAGTGGAAGAGCCATTTTATACAGGCCAAAAGGGATCTTCTTCGATGCCCCATAAAAGAAATCCTTGGAGATCAGAAAATTTATGCGGTTTGGCACGTATTTTAAGGTCTTATTTGATACCTGCTCTTGAAAATATTACTTTGTGGCATGAAAGGGATATTAGCCATTCTTCCACAGAAAGAATTTATTTTCCGGACTCAGCTAATTTGGCACATTTTTGTTTGAAGCGACTAAAAGGTATTTTAAAAGATTTGCAAGTTTATCCAGAAAATATGCAAAAAAACCTAAATGCTTTTGGTGGCATTATTCATTCGCAAAAGGTTTTATTAGCTTTGATAAATAAAGGCCTGACACGTGAGCAAGCTTATGAAATTGTGCAATCTTGTGCTATGCAAGCCTGGAATAAAGAAACTGGTAACTTTTATAATTTAATTTGTGAAAATGAAACAATTAAAAAATTAATTAAACCTGATGACTTGAAAGATTTATTTGATACACAAAAAGACTTAAAATTCATTGACCACACTTTAAAAAACCTTGGCCTTGAGTAGAAAAAATCTTAAAATCATAGTTTAACTTTTTCGGATAATGTACTTTGCTCAGCACAACTAGAATTACCTAAATCATCTGGGCTAGGGGTGAAACCGAATTGTGCTTCATAATTTTGATTTGGATTTAATTTGTCAATCGGCAAAACAAAAGTTTTACTAATTGTCATAGTTGGGTTTGCTTTATCAGCCGGATAAGCAATTAAAGTATTAATATATTTTTTTTCAAATAAAACCTCTCCGCCTGCTCCGTAAATGCGTAAGCCAATATCCTTGCGGGTATGTACATCGCCTGTATTTTGATAAGTAATATCGTATTTTATTTCAGTTTTTTCAGTTTCGCCTTCTTTAATGTTTTTTCTGGTCACTTTGACAGATGGTATTTTTAGATCACAAGTAAAATTATTACCTTTCCGCAAATAAGTACCGGCATTAATTTGTTTGTTAATCGAAAGCCCTAATTTTTGATTAGTTTCTGCGGTTTGAATCATTTTGCGGTCAGCCCCAATTTCTAGCATATTAAAAAACAATTTATACTCACCATCTGGATAATTAGCTGGTATAGCTGCGGCAATTCTTACTACTTTCTGCTGTTTTGGACCAAGCGTAAATTGTAAAGGACTTACTTTCAAATATTTTAAAATTGATTCTTCTTCCGCTTTTCTTTCTTTCATTTTAATGTTATTACCAGCTGTTACTTCCCATTCGCTTAAACTTAATTGAATACGAGCCGGAACTGTAAACATATTAGTTATTTTAATTGAAGTTACACCTTTCCCGGCGGGAGCATTAATGCCAATAATAATCGGTTCATATAAAAATTCACTTTTTGCTGAAAAGCCAAAAAACATTAAAGCAAAAGCGGAAACCAAAATCCAAGCTAAGTTCTTTTTATACATAAAAGTCAGTTAAAATAAAATGCAAGTCAATTAATATAATTTTTCACATTTCTTAATTTATGTCTCTCGTACAAGAGTTGTATTAATTAAAATTACTTATCAATTTTACGATTTAAAGCGGCTCTGCATCGAAGAAAAGGTCGATTGAATCAATTTTTTAAATTAAATTATTATTGATTTCAGCCAGAATATCTAAATTATTATTTTCGTTTAACGCTAAATCTTCCTTTTCATCAATAATTTCTGGGCAAGAAAGCTTGATTAACATATTCTTTTTCTCGGATTTCTCAATGCGGAAAATCCAATTATCAAATTCAACTTCATCTCCTACTTGTGGCTCTTCGCCAATTAAACCAAAAACAAATCCACCAATTGTGTCAAAATGCTCATCCGAAAAACTAGTATTTAAAACCTGATTTACTTCCGCAATAGCAACTCTTGACTCAATCAAATATTCTCTATCAGTTAATTTAATAATATGTTGCTCAAGCTCTTCATCTTGATCTTGTATATCACCAACTAATTCTTCAATAATATCTTCTAAGGTTACTAGGCCAGCAGTGCCACCAAATTCATCTAAAACAATGGCAATTTGCAATCTCTTTTTCTTGAAATCAGCTAATAAGTCACCAATGGGTTTATTTTCTGGCACTTTAATAATACTTTTCATGAGTTCACTAATTGGTAAATCACTTTTATTTTCGGCTAAAGCTTTTAATAAATCACGATTTTCGACTAAACCAATTACATTATCAATATTTTCTTCATAAATTGGAATTTTAGAAACCTTTTCCTGAACAGCAATTTCAACTACCTGAGCCAAAGTTGAATGACTTTCAGCTCCAATAATATCAGTGCGTGGTGTCATAACTTCCCGTGCTACGGTATCGGTAAATTCGAAAACATTGTTTACCATTTCCTGCTCAGATTGCTGAATAACACCTTCTTTTTGGCTTTCTTTAATTAAAAGTTTAATTTCTTCTTCGCTATAAGCTAAGGTAACTTTATTATTAGCCGAAATGCCCATTAAATGTATAAAAGAATTGGCCGTAGCATTTAAAACCCAAACTAAAGGCTTGGTAATGCGATAAGACCAATCAAGAGGCACAATAGTGGCCAAAGCAATTTGTTCCGGATATTGAAGAGCTAAAGTTTTTGGTATAAATTCGCCAATTACAACGTGCAAGTAGGTAGCAAAAGCCATAGCAAAAATAAAAGAAATTGGATGCAAAGCAAATTCCGGAGTTTTAATTAAAATCAAAAAAGGATTAATTAAATGCGAGAAAAAAGACTCTGCAAAAGCTCCCAGAACTAAACTTGCAATAGTAATACCAACTTGAGCCGCAGAAATATAATCATTTAATTTATTAAGAGCTTGCCATAATAATTGATGAACTAAACCACCATTAGCCAGCATATTTTCAACTTTAGAATGTCTACAGCGAGCTAAACTAAATTCAGCTGCCACATATAAGCCATTAAAAAGAATAGCAAGTAATATAGCTGTAATTTCAAGTAAAATCTGGCTCATACCAATCTAACTAATTTGGTATCGGAGCATTGATTGAGGTAAGTCAATAGATTTTGAATATTTTTCGCTGACAAATGCTTTAAGGAAAAGACTAGTCAATAATCAAATTATTTTATCATAAATTATTATCAGAATTCAAAATTAAACTTTAGACTCCAAACATAATTCGGTTTAAAGATAATTTTATTTATCAAATTTTAATTAAAGCTATTAAGATTTTCTACTTTAATTCCTTCTTATTGAGCAAAATAATCCGTAATGGCTTGAGCTTTATCTTGTTGAATAAAATAATCCCTAATGGCTTGAGCTTTGTCTTGTTGAATAAAATAATCCCTAATGGCTTGAGCTTTTTTAGCTTCTTTAGTTCTTCCATCTACCGCCCTGACAGGAG
>JAAFJH010000072.1 GCA_013298875.1 Synechococcales cyanobacterium bin2.concoct.b11b12b14.033 | reverse complement strand
TTTTTCTTTATTTTGGTTATAAGCTTCAAACCCTGCTCGTAAAGCTCTTCAAATAATTCCTGCTTTATATATCCCTTGTCTCCAAAAAAATACCCAGTTAATTTTTTAGCCATATTTTTAACTGGAACTCTGTCATCGACGTTTCCAGGCGTGAATTGACATGAAAGGATTTCTCCTTGGTCATTAATAATTAACAGGAAGCTTAAACCCAAAGAACCAATCAACTGAAGTTTCCCCCCGGGTCGGAAGTCCCTGAAAAACCTTTAAACTAGAAAAAAGTATTATGGCTGAAATAAATCGATAGAAATAATTTTATTAATTGAAATAAACTTGATTGAACTTTTATTATTACTGCCAGTCAGCTAAAAAGGCTTCTTGGGGTACTTCGATACTACCAATTGATTTCATTTTTTTCTTGCATTCTTTTTGTTTATAGATACTTTTGTAAATCTTCTTTTGTTAGTTTAGCTTGTTTTAAAATGCCTTGCAAAGTACCTGTAGCTAAGTTTGAATGAAGAGGTACAATACAACCAACTTTTCCTTCCAGTGTTTCTTTTGAAAAGACTATATGACTTCCTTTTTGTCTCACTTCTTCAAAGCCCATTTTCTTCAACTTGGATTAATTCTTTAGCACTAATTCTAGGCAATTTTGACATCATCTGTTTCAAAAATAGTTACTAATGGTGGTATTGTATTTTCTAAGGGAAATTCCTCTAAATATAATTCAGTAGCTTCTTTTAAGTTTTTTACGGATTCTTCTACCGTTAAACCTTGGCTTACTGTACCGACCTTAGGGCATTCTGCTATATACAATTCTTCTTCTTTTTTTATTATTGCTGTAAAATATCTACTCATTTTTACCCCTCTAGCTTTTCTAAATTATACTCTAAAGTACAAAATCATACTCATGAATAAATCATTTGAATCATGCTCCAAGATTGATTTATTTCTATTTTTATTTATTATTCAGAACCGTTTCTTTTTAACTTTGAGAATAGAAGCAAAGAACTAATTGGCATAACGATGAAAAACACAACACTATCTAATATTGGATTCATTACTGTTGGGGTTCCGAGGCTTATAAGAAATAATAACAATCCAAAAATTCCACATCCAAGCATTGCATCATTTTCTTTTTTCATGAGGAAAATAAAATGATGCAATGTCCATACAATGAATACTATAAGAGGCTTTTGCCACTTGCTTAATCTACTATTAGGGATTTTTTTTACTAGGAAGGAAATTTTATTTGAATCAATGTCTTGAACTAATTCTACTTTATTATTATTTTTGTCTGGGCGAATATCTTTAACTAAGCTATAAAAAACTCTTTTTAGTTCAGCATCTGATTCTATTTTTTCATTCTTCAGTTTCACGAGTTGTGTAAGCTGATTTATTTTTTGCTGCGTTTTTATTGATTCAATAAATTTGAATGAAAAGGTATCAAACCCTACGATAGAGAAAAAACAAGAATTAGAATACCGATAAAAATTACAAACCGCGAGAAAGTTTCTTTTGAAAATAATGCAGAGAAGTCAAACATAAAACCTAACCATCCTCGCCAAGCTTAAGAACTGCTAAAAAGGCTTCTTGGGGTACTTCAACACTACCAATAGATTTCATTTTTTTCTTACCTTCTTTTTGTTTTTCTAGTAGCTTTTTCTTACGGGTAATATCTCCGCCATAACATTTAGCTAGTACATTTTTGCCCATAGATTTAATTGTTTCCCTAGCAATTACTTTTTGTCCAATAGCTGCTTGTACTGGTACTTCAAACATTTGGCGTGGTATTAATTCTTTCAGCTTTTGCGTTAATTTACGTCCCAGAAAATAAGCTTTACTTTCGTGTGCAATACAAGAAAAAGCATCGACATTATCACCCGCTAATTTAATATCTACTCGCACCAAATCACCTTCCCGATAACCAGTTGTTTCATAGCTTAGGTTTGCATAACCACGAGAGCGAGATTTTAAAATGTCAAAAAAGTCAGTCAGTATTTCCCCAAGCGGCAAATCATAAGTTAAAACTGTTCGTCTTTCGTCTAAATGCTTCATGTCCGCAAATAAACCCCTCCGTTCTTGACATAAATCCATTAGCGGACCAACATATTCTTTCGGGCAAGTAAGTTGAGCTTTGACCCAAGGTTCTTCAATTTTTACAATCTGAACAGGGTCTGGCAAATTACAAGGGTTGTCAATATCTAAGACTTCCCCTTTGAGAGTAGTTACTTTATAAATTACACTTGGAGCAGTTGCAATCAGGTTTAAATTATATTCTCTCTCAAGACGTTCCTTGGCCACTTCCATATGTAGTAAACCTAAAAATCCGCATCTAAAACCAAAACCCAAAGCAGCTGATGTTTCTGGCTCTGAGCTGATTGAGCTGTCATTTAATCTTAATTTTTCAACAGCATCTTTTAATTCATGGTAATCAGCCGAACTAACTGGATAAATACCACAATAAACCATTGGAATAGCGGGTTTATAACCGGGCAATGCTTGGGTGGCTCCCTTTTCAACGCTAGTAACTGTATCGCCGACCAAGGCACAAACTTCCTTAATTGAAGCCGCCATATAACCAACTTCCCCGCAAGAGAGGACTTTTTTTTGTACTTGTTTGGGTTTCATCACTCCAATTTCCAAAACTTCAAATTCTTTGTCTGGAGCGGAAGACATTAGTTTTACTTTTTCGCCCAGTTTTATTGCTCCGTCCATTACCCGCAATGAAACAATAATTCCACGGTAAGAGTCATAATAACTATCAAAAATTAAAGCTCTGGCTGGCAGTTTTGAATTATCTTTTGGCGGTGGAACTTTTTTGACAATTGCTTCCAAAATATCTTTAATTCCAATTCCTTCTTTGGCACTAGCTAAAACAGCTTCTGAAGCATCAATTCCAATAATATCTTCAATTTCTTTTTTTACTCTTTCCACATCCGCCGAAGGCAAATCTACTTTATTTATAACCGGAATTATTTCAAGATTGTTTTCGAGAGCCAAATAAACATTAGCTAAAGTTTGAGCTTCAACGCCTTGAGTTGCGTCCACCACTAATAAAGCTCCTTCGCAAGCAGCCAAACTGCGGGAAACTTCATAACCAAAATCGACGTGGCCAGGAGTGTCAATCAAATTTAAAATATAATCTTTTCCGTCTTCCGCAATATAATCTAGCCGAGCAGTTTGTAACTTAATGGTAATGCCACGTTCTTTTTCCAAGTCAAGGCTATCCAGGATTTGTTCCGTCATTTCCCGTTTGCTAACGGTGCCAGTAAATTCAAGCAATCGGTCAGCCAAAGTACTTTTACCATGGTCAATATGAGCGATTATGGAGAAATTACGTATTTTATCGGTTTGTGGCGATGTCATGATTTTGTTTTTAAGGATAGCCAGAACCATATGTGATTTTTACTAATTTATCATGGTTAAAAAGATATTCACCAACATAAAGCGACCATTCACCTTTTTTATTCCAGGCATTTAGATTTGGGTAATGATGTTTAGGATAATAAATTATTTTCTGATTTTTATTAACTTGTTTTATTTGATAATCTGTACCTAATTTTTTCATTAATTGCTGAGAAGTAAGTCCCAGCTTCATCCCATCCGCTTTCTGTATAGCAAGTACCATCGGCTTCCACAGTCATACAATCAATAGAAATCTGCACCCATTTGTCATTTGGATCTGTTGGCTTTGGCCATGCGTCACCATATCCTTTATAGGCTCCACCAAAGGTATTTCCGATCCAACTACCTGCGTAGGTGCCAGGCAATTGTTGAGCATTGGCAGTTAACATTCCCATAAATAATACTAGGGTAATGGGTTTACAAGCATTTAATAGTTTTGTTTTCATAAGATTAAGCGTTTGCAATACTCTAAAGTAAATTTTTTATGCTCTGCGTTGAATAAGTTCCTGCTTTGTGTATCATACTGTTTAAAACCTTTATAAAAAGGTAGTTCTTTACGAATTTTTTGAGCGTCTTTAGATATTTGATTTTCTTTAAAATTATCTTTAGACGAGTAATAAATTAAATAAACATTCTGTGGGAGAGTTTCATTTCCCCAAATAGGATTTCTCTGATAATTGTATTTATGCCCGGGTTTCAAGCCGTGAACAAAAGAGGATTGTTTATTCAACCTCGATTTTCTCCATACTCTCAAACTTGTAACTACCATCAGCTTGTTCTCTCTTATTTTTGCAAATAACAATATCCAATGCCTCAAAATGATGCTGAAAATATTGGCAAAGATGTTTTAAATATTCAGGATCCAATTGATTATCTTCTTGATTATCTTCCTGTAAGTCAATTAACTGGAAAATTTCCTTAGCTTCTTCCGTAAGGATAAGAGACGGGATTGAAAAAGTGGTACTAGAATTCATCTTTCCCCTTATATGCAGTAAAGCTCTACTCTTTGGAAATTCTATGCCAAAAGTTTCTTCTATTCCCTCTGTTAAGCTTATATATTGACCAGTTCCTCCATGGCCGAGAGAAATTGATGCTAACAAGCCAGCATTTTCTAGTTTTAGTTGTTTCTTAAAGTTAAGGGAGGAATTAGAATTATCTCTCCAGAAATTTTTGCCTAGGATTGATGTGTCTCCCCAACAAAAAGAAATATAAGGGGCTATATCTTGAAAAAGTTTTGCTTCTTCCTTTGTTAGAGTTTTCAGTACCTCAATTGTTCTTACTGAATAAGAGCCAGGGTGATTTATTTCTCCTGCTATAAGTTTTGCCCATAGGCCTTGAGCTTCATCATCATACTCAAATTTGATAGCTTCTAAAATTTTATCTCTTTTCTTTGGATCAATCTGTTCAGCTTTAGAATTTTGAATAAGTGGTTGAGTTTTATTTAAGATTTGTTGGATATTGTTAAATTGCCCTACATGTACTAAGTTAAGCTGACTTAGTACTCCAACCGACCGAAGCATTTTATGAATTTTATCTTCATTGCCCTCATAACAAGCTTTTTCCAACTCCTTTTTGAATCCATCCTTAAAGTTACAAAACAAGAATAAATCATATAAGCCTTTTCCTGCATCATTAAAAGCTCTATTTATATCTAAGCTCACATTAACATTGTCTAGCATTCTCGAAATTTTCTTAAACTAAAAGACTCTGGGGAGAGTTTACGAGTTTAGAACTTTTTGTATTGAAAATTCACAATTGAAGGTGGCTTAATTCTCCAAAAATGTCTACATTTTCATTCTCAAGCTGGCGTTAATTTCATATTTAGGGTTCAATAGATAAAAATTAATTAAAAAAGCAAAACCCGATGGGAAATGCAAGACTTGGCAGACTCTCTAAAAAATACAAATGGGGTGAAGTAGTTCAGGCTCTTTCTTCACCAGAAGATTCCTTTAATGAGATTGTAAAACTTACAGCCAGAGCGTCTGAAGAAACTTTAGTTCAATCCAAGTATGTTGATACTCTTTCGCATTGTTTTTGGCTTTACACCAATATTGCTGAAGCGGCTAGAAAAGAAGACTTTGTACAGAATCTTCAAGATCTTAGTATAGAAATTTCCCCTTCAGAACATGGGTTTAAGATTTTACAAAAGATCTATGATTCGGCTTCAAATTTTGTTAATGGACAAAGTAGGTTTTCTACTCTTGAACAGATAGCTTGTGATGCGTTCAAATCATCTATTCTTTTAAGGATAGAGAGGGAATCAAACTCCTTATTTGGATGTAACGTTGAAACTGTTCAAAAGGCTTTAAAAAAATTATCAACGAAGAATTCTGTTTGTGAACTTGGAAGAGAATTTTTTAGCAACTACATGTATCGAGCCTTTTCTTTTACATTGGAAAAAGAACTTGCAAATAATGTGAAATCAAATGCTCAGTTTTCAAATGTACAGGATATAGAAGAGTTTAAAAGTCGCTTAAAAACATACTGTTGGGATATAAGTAAAATCCTTGAAGATTTTTCGGGCGAGTGGTTTAGTAAGCATGCTTATCAAGGTGATTTGAAAGACAAAGCAACTACGAAAAAATTTACTCAGCACGCAATCAAAAAACTCCTCTCTGAAGCTACTAGGGAGGTTGTATAATGAAAAAGCAATTTCTCAAGAGAAACATATATTGTGAAAACTTCATACCACCCAAGAGTAAAGTCTCGGATGATGATTTGAAGTTACAAATTGAAGACTTCTTGGAGACTGAGAAAAATGTCAGAATTGCTTTTAATAACCTTTCAGAGCTGACTGTAAAGCAGGAACCATTAGCATTTGATTTAGTTAGGATTGCCAGTTATGTATTTATTTGTGATTGTCAGACTCCTAGAGGAGGATTGAAAGATGCTTATGATGAAAATTGGAATGTGGAACTTAACTTCTTTATACCTGTTTCTCAACCTGAGTTTTGGAATCAATCTTCTATAAAGCAAGCTTTGATCAGAGTTTTGAATTTTGCAGTAGAGCATACTTTTAATTTCGAGTTTTCTTTATGGAAGGGGGATAGTAAGCAGAAATTTCTTCAGCTATTTGATAATAAAAGTGATTTGCTGGTTCAAAAAATCGATACTGTTTGCCTTTTTTCAGGTGGATTAGATTCTCTTTTATGTGCAACACAGTTACTGGAGGAAGACAAACACCCTCTTCTTCTTTCTCACAGTCCTACTTTTCGACTAACTGGTTATAGACAGACTTTAATACAATCGTTATCAGACAAATACAATAAAAAATTAACTCAATGGGAGCTTCCAATAAGCAATTTAAACAATAATCCATATGAGAACACCCAACGATCAAGAGGCTTTCTCTTTGCAGCTTTGGGAATAGCTTTTGCAAAATGCCTTAATATTCAAAATGTCTATTTATCAGATAATGGAATTATTTCTTTTAATCTTAGATACTCAGACCAACATGAAGGGGCGATGATGAGCCGCTCCACTAATCCACAGTTTATATACCTAATGAATCGTTTCTCAGAAGCAATATGGGAAAAGCAATCTCCCAAAGTGGAAAATACTTTACTTTGGCATACTAAAGCGGACGTTCTGAAAGAGCTGATTGATTGTGGTTTAGAAGACTTAATCGACTCAACAACTTCTTGTGCTTATACACGAGGAATTGGAAATATGGAAAGATTCTGTGGAGTTTGTAGTCAATGCGTAGATCGAAGATTTGCTATAGAGAGTTTAGGTTTAACTGATCTTGTTGAGAAGAGAGAAAGATATAAATTAAACATTTTTACAGAAGACTTAGACTCGCCTAAAGCTCGAACTATTGGGAAAACTCACTCCATTGATTATTACAGAAAAGCCAAGAGAATCAATGATGGTAATGAATTTTCATTCTTTGACTTTCATCAAGAAATTTACCAGTATGTTCCACCTAATGAAGACCCAAATGAATTTCTCAAGAAAGCCCTTGAACTTCATAAAAGATGGGGCGAGCAATCATTGAAATCTATATGTAACTTAACACCCACATTTCTAAAGGATGAAGCCTCAGACAATAGTCTCTTAATGGTGCTATTTCGAGAAATTACAAATAAGCCTAAGAAAGCTAAAGAGCCTTATAAGTTACCACCAAAAGAAAAAACAATTTACTTAAATGTAATGCAAAGAGTTTTTAAATTTAAAAATATTGAAATTGATCTTACAGACACCGAGTTCAGAATGATCCAGTGTTGCTTAAAAGAATCCTATACAGCTCATTCTTATTCAAAGCTTATAACAGGTTGTCATAATCAAGAAAATAATAAAACATACTCACAAACAGCATCAACTCATAGAGGAAATATAAACGGAAAGATAAAACAAGCTTGTCTAGAAAATTCAATTGACCTGATTTTCAAATTCGATCTATTTCAAACAAAACAAAAAGTTGGCTATAAACTTAATGAGTTTTACCGCGGGAACTTTGATTTGATAGAAGATGAATTGAAATAACAGTTCATTCTATTCCAGCTTTTTTAATTGTGTCTTGAATAAATTGAAATTCTTGAGGATCTTGAATTTTTCTTGAAGATTTTCTTGAAGAAATCTTGAATTCGTCTTCAAGCTTCTAGAGTAACTTATCGAATATTCTTGAATTATAGATAACTGATTAAGCCTCTTGAATCTTCCTAATGAAGCAAAAGAAAAACCTTATTGAATACACAAAAGAAATTTGGCAGCCCTACTATGAAGAGACTCTTTCTGATAGAGATTCAACTGAGATTATTTCTAACATGACGGCTTTTATGTCGTTAATTGCTAAATGGGATAAGGCTCAAAAGGCAAATAGTCATTTATCAATTATTCCCTCAAATAATAAGGAGTCAGATAATGGCTAAAAAATACAATATCCGTCTAGTCAAAAAGAGAGAATCATATTCTGCAAAAGCAGTCTGCAAGCTTTTATCGATACACTCTAGAACTATTCACTCATGGGTAAAAGAAGGACTTAAAATTATAAGTAATAAACCTATTTTGATAATGGGTTTTGATTTAGCTGAATTCCTTTCTAAGAAAATACAAAAGAGAAAGTACCCATTAGAAGCTAATCAATTCTTTTGTGCGAAGTGTCGAAAGCAAGTATTAAGTAAGCAAAATAAAGTAACTCTTAAGTACTCTGGTAAATCTATTGGAAAGCAAGGATTCAAAGAAATTATTATTCAGGGGTTTTGTGAAGCTTGCAATTCTCGCTTAAACCGCTTTTCGCATACTGGTAAATTAGAAGAAATAAATAAGACTTTTTCTTTGAAAGGAGCTGATGATGATTAAAAAAGAAATAGAAGTTGAATTAATTAATAGTCTTACTACTCGCTATATTGAATTAGAAACAAATGAAAATACTTATCTACTTCAAAAAGCGAATTTAATAAGTGAAGCAAAAGAAAAACTACCTAAAAAAGCTTGGTCAAAATGGTTAAAAGATTCAAGAGTAAAGCTTAAATCCTCTCAAGCAAAAAAATTTATTGCAATTTCAAAAATGTGTAAAGCAGGTGGTCAGTCGACTGGCCTGTTTAAAAAAGAAGGTATTGAAAAAACTTATCTCATTGCACTAATTGAGGACGAAGAGCTGAGAGAAAACTTAATTGAGTATGCTTTGAATAATACTTTAAGTACAAGAGAATTAAAAAAAGCTATTCAATTTATTCAAGAAGAAAATCTTTCGCTAAAAGAAGCCTTTTCCAAAGCAACGAAAAAAATATCTCAAGAAAATAAACAAAAAAATACAGTTCCTCTTGAACAATATCAGCAAGTTGTAAATGAGTTAATGGAAATGAAAGAACTCTTAAAACAGCTTGAAGAAAGCTCCCAAGAAGAAGAGCAAAAAAGCAAAAAAACAACAACTGCAAAACCGCCACCAAATAACGCAAAACAAGAAAGCGATCATATACAAGCTTCCCTTCTTTCAACTGACTGATGAAAGGACTATATGACTTCTCATAATGCCTCGTTAATTTCTACATTACTAAATTTCACTAAAGGATCATAAAAATGAACAATAATTCGAATAATTCCACACCTTCAAAAGTGACTCAAAAAGCTTTAAAAGCTAATCTTCAGAATGAAAAAATAAAGCATAAA
>JAAFJH010000071.1:5689-10255 GCA_013298875.1 Synechococcales cyanobacterium bin2.concoct.b11b12b14.033 | reverse complement strand
CATCCCCAGGCTTTGGCCTGAAAATCAGTTGAATTTCCTAAATTTAGCTCAATAATAATTTCCTGGCTTTGTTTCATTAGTTCAGCTAATTCAGCTTTATTAAAATTTTGCACTTCATTATTTTTAAATAAAATTATATTTTGTATTTTTAATTCTAATTTGTGAGTATTAATTTCTGAGCTTTGCCCCGCCGCCGATAAAATCCTGCCCCAATTAGGATCACAACCGAAAATGGCTGTTTTAACCAAATTAGAATTAATTATTCCTTTAGCAATATTTTGAGCTTTATCCTCCGAAAAGGCTTCTTTAACCTGCACTTCGATAATTTTGCTGGCACCTTCTCCATCTTTGACAATTTGCTTAGCTAAATCTTGGCAAATCTCAGTTAAATTTTGAGTAAAAGACTTTAAATCTGGCTCACAACGTGATTGCCCATTAGCCAAAATCAAAACCATATCATTGGTACTGGTATCTCCATCAACACTAATTTGGTTAAATGACTGCGAATTTATGCTTGAATTAAAGCTTTGTGCAAGTCTCCTGAACTGATTTGGGCATCCGTTAAGATGAAAGCTAGCATAGTAGCCATATTAGGATTTATCATCCCGGAACCTTTTGTAATGCCACTAATCAAATAATTTTCACATTTTTTATCGGCGGTTTTTAAAGTTAAATCAGTCGTCAAAATTGCTTCGGCAAAGTCAGAATTATTATTGATTAAGTTTTGGGTCAAATTTGGCAAATTATTAATTATTTTATGTTCAGGCAAAACTACCCCAATTACCCCAGTACTAGCACTTAATAAATTAGCTGGATTGCAGTTTAAATTTTTGGCTAAATTATCTTTTATATTGTTTAAAGCAGTTAAGCCAGCTTGGCCGGTGCAAGCATTTGCATTACCAGAATTAACTAAAATGGCTTTAATTAAATTACCCGCATCCAAAATATCTTGATTATCCAAGACACAGTGAGCCTTAACCGAATTACGTGTAAAAACGCCGGCCGCCTCACATAAATTATCCGACACAATTAAACCTAAGTCTTTTTTGCCAGACTTTTTGATACCGCTTACAATACCACTTGCTAAAAAACCTTTGGGTAAATTCATTTTGCTCAGCAATTTCTAAATTTAAGGAAAAAGCATAATAACATAATCTAAAATAGATTTGCGTAAATTTAAATAATAAACAATTAGCTTATGAGTAGGGTTTTCAACTTTATTTTTTTAAGATTTAATATTGAGCTAAAATGATTAATTAAGTAATTTGGTTTGAGTGAAAAATTTAAATGTTACAAAATCCTGAAAATACTATTTGCATAACTGGTGGAGCTGGCTTCATTGGCTGTAATTTAATTCATTTACTAATTAAAGAATTTGCGGTCAAAATTGTAAACCTTGATAAATTAACTTATGCGGGCAATTTAGAATCTTTAGAAGAAGTTAAAGACAATGAACGTTATATATTTGAAAAAGTTGATATTTGCGATGAAGTAAAAATTACCCAAATATTACAAAAATATAAACCAATTGCTTTTTTGAACTTAGCCGCTGAATCTCATGTAGACCGTTCAATTGATAGCCCCGAAGAATTTATAAAAACTAATATTTTAGGTACTTATAATTTATTAGAATGTATTAGAAAGTACTATAAACAATTAAATACAGAAGCAAAGTCGCAGTTTCGTTTTTTACACGTTTCAACCGATGAAGTATTTGGTAGTTTAAACGAAAATGATTATTTTACCGAAAAAACGCCATATCAACCTAATTCACCTTATTCAGCTTCCAAAGCTTCCTCAGATCATCTTGTACGTGCGTGGCAGCATACTTATCAAATACCGACTTTAATTACTAACTGCTCTAATAATTATGGGCCTTATCAATTCCCCGAAAAATTAATACCTTTAAATATTTATAATGCTTTGCAAAATAAACCAATTACAATTTATGGCAATGGCTCTAATGTCCGAGACTGGATTTATGTGGAAGATCATTGTAGAGGTATATTAAAAGTTTTGACTGATGGGCTAATTGGCGAATCTTATAATATTGGTTCTAGTAATGAAAAAAATAATCTGGAATTAATCGAATTAATTTGTAAATTATTAGACGAAATTCAACCTCGCCCTGATGGGATAAGTTATAAAAAACAAATTACTTTTATTAATGATAGACCCGGCCACGATCAAAGATATGCGATTGATGCAACAAAAATGAAAAATGATTTAGACTGGACTGCTCACGAAAGTCTTGAATCTGGGTTGAGAAAAACAATTGAATGGTATTTGAGAAATTTAGGTTGGCTAAAAAGAATTATGTCCGGAGAATATAAAGGCCAAAGACTAGGAACAGTGAGTTAAGTAAAAATAATTGTAATATGAAAAAACAAATTTAATTCCATTGCCTAAAGAAAAAGCTTTGTCCAGGGAACTGTGAGGTTACGTTAATCATTCAAATTGCCAATCAAAGTTGTATTCTTTTAACCTTTATTTGTATAAACTCGTTGCATTTCTATACTTGAAGTTGCGATTAACTCTTTCGATCTGCACATTTGGATTCAATAAATCTTAAAAAATAACTTAAAGCACATCCCGCTATCAGTCCCCACAAGAGGTCGATTTTTATGGTGAGAATAATTGTTGAAATAAATACAATAAAACTTATTTTCCCTTCTTTCCAAGCACTTATCCATTTGGCAGGTTTGCATAAACTCAAACTACTAACAATCAAAACAGCCGCCAAAACCGTCAAGGGAATATGAGTTAAAATTGGTTGAAGAACAAGCCACCCAATTAGTAAAATTACCGCATTCCAGAAATTTGCCCACTGAGTACGAGCTCCAGCCAAAATGCCAACTGTACTTCTTATTGCTTCTGGAATTACCGTAATTCCTCCCAGAAAGCCTGAAGCAATATTAGAAATACCGATTCCAAAGAGAGACCTTTTTTGATCGGACTTGCGTTCATACGGATCTAAGTTATCAATTGCCTGAAGAGTAGCCATTGATTCAATACTATTAATAAGCAAAATACTTATAAAAGCTTTGAGTAATTCTCCCCAAAGTTCTTTTTTGGCTAAAAGGGGAGTTATGTCAGCAAAAACAATACTCTCTAATGGATCAGATGGTAATTGTAATAAATATTTAGAAGTTAATGGAAAAGCCAAACTCACGAGCGTGCCTATAAATAAAGCATAAGAAAAGGGTGGCAATATTTTTAGTTTGACAAAACGCTTACTTAAGTAGTGAAAAATAATAATTAATAAAAGTGTTAATAAACCAATAGACAAGATAATTAAGTTTCCCTGAAAGAGTCGGCTCGGTAATTCTAATAATATTCCTATTACTGAATGAGCCTTAAAAGAAACTCCAAGCAGAAGGGGAATTTGCTTGACAAGTATAATTATTCCAATGGCAGATATTATTCCCGAAATAACCACTGGTGGGAATAAATTGGTAATAGCCGAAACCTTTAGGCGACTAAGCAATAACTGAAATAAACCCGCCAAAACAATTAAAGGCAAAATCAATTTGTAACCTAAAACCATATCACCATTGCCCAGCGAATATATTGATTCGTAGAGAACGGGAGCCATTCCAGCGGCGGGACTAGTTATGGCTAAATAAGTTCCACCAATAAATGGAAAAATCAAACTAGAAACAATAGCCGTTATAAAACCAGCAACAGGAGGCGCTCCAGAAGCAACAGCAATTGCCAAAGACAAAGGCATCGAAACCAGAGCGACAATTGCTCCCGCTGTAAGATCTTGCTTCCAGTGAATTAGTCCTTTTAAGCCATTGAGAGGCTTTTTTGAATCATCCGTATTTTCCATTATTAAATGTCATCATGAAATTTATCTTTGAGTTCAGCCAATAACTTAGCATGAGTCATATCAAAAACTAAGGGTGTAATTGAAATATAATTTTCGGTAACTTTGCAGACATAATTAAAGACATCTCGTGGACATTGGGGGATAGAGAATAAACTGCATTGGAGTTTGGATGTTGTGTTTGGAGAAGATAAATCACATAAGAGGAAAGAAAATTCAAGTTGGACTTTTATAGAAATAATACAATTCACTTTTACTAACTTGTGCTGCTAAAGGACAACGACAAGCAACTCTTGATACCATCAGTGCTGGATATCCTCGAAGCAATAATCCATCAACTAATCAAGCCTAATGTAGCACAAGTCTTAAGAGCCTATGGAGCTACTGATATTAACATTACACCAGGTGGAAGTGCGTGGGATCAAAGAGGAAGAACTCCTTTCCTAACGCTCTTTGTTTGGGAAGAGAGAAAATCGCCGATGTAATAGAGTAATTGTTGAATCACAGATGGACACGGATTGTCTTGAACTTGGATTACACTGATTAAATGATGAACTATGATTTTTATTTTATGGTTTTACTCTAAAGTATTTAATCAGTGTAATCCGTAAATCATTTTAATCCCGGTTCTAGAAATATAAATCCTAATTCAGAAAGCGGATAAATTATACATAAATATCTGTGAAATCCTCTTTGTCTGCGGTAATCTGCGATTCAAGACCAAAACCTTAAGAAAA